>NZHH01000065.1:0-7858 GCA_002691245.1 Rickettsiales bacterium
AAGAATTTAACTAGGAACAAAATAGGAGAATTTATTCTAATATAAATATTTTTAGTAATATTCATAAAATAATAACTAATTTTCTACCT
Organism: Rickettsiales bacterium; assembly: GCA_002691245.1. Lineage (GTDB taxonomy): Bacteria > Pseudomonadota > Alphaproteobacteria > Methylaequorales > Methylaequoraceae > Methylaequor. The sequence goes on from NZHH01000065.1 coordinate 90, forward strand.
AAAATATAAAGAAACAGTAATCATTTTTTCCTTAGTAAATTAGTTTACTTTTGATAATACTAATAATTAACATTTTTTAGTAAATTTAAAATTTCTTTATTTTAATGTTAAAATAAAAACGTATTGATCTTTAAAAAAGAAAGTTTGACGCCATATTAGCAATTGATTAGGTCAATTATTCTTGAAAAATAGCTATTAATTAAGATATGATATATTCTTATTTGAAATAAACTGTGATATAATAAATGGGAGTGAATATGATTAAGATTTATGGTTTAAAAGTAAGTAATTTTTCTTCTATGGTTAGATTTGCCTTAATGGAAAAAAATATTGAATTTGAATGGATAGAAACCTTTCCTTTCTCTATGTCTGGGGATAAAACAATACTTGACAAATCGACTAATGGTGCAGTACCAATTTTAGAATATGATGGTCAATTTATTTCAGAAACTCTAGCTATAATGTCTTTTTTAGAAAAAAATTTCCCTGATACAAAACTAATAAGTGATGATCCATTAGAACATGCAAAAACTATAGAAATTATTAAAATTCTTGAAAACTATATAGAAACTTCAGCCAGAAACTTTTATCCTTTTGTGTATTTTGGAGGTGAAAAAAAAGAAGATAATCTTGATCAAATTAAGGTAACAATAAATCGAGGCCTAAATATTCTTGAAAAAAAAGCATCTTTAAGTCCTTTTATGGTTAGTAAGTTTTCTTATGCAGACATCTTTGCCTCTATGTCACTTTTTCCAGCAAAGGCTGTTTGTGAAAAAGTTTATAGCTGGAATATTTTCGATGATTTCAAAAAGCTAGGCGAAAGCGTAGAAAGTATTAATTCCAGAGAGGCTGCTAAGATTATTTATAGTGATATTGAAAAAGGTATGGAACAAATACAAAAAAGTATGAATAAATAATGCCGCAATTAGAAAAAACTATTCTACCATTTTTCAATATCAGGTCTAATTTCAACATCAAATGACCAAGCTGATCTATTTTGATGAGCAATATGATAGATCTCATTGGCTATATCCTGAGGTTGAACAAATATGTTATCAGGCTGATTGATTTGAGCTGGTATTCTTTTTCTAGTCCAAGGGGTATTTATGAATGCATCTATGATTATATATGCTACGTGTATACCTTGAGGACCAAAATCTTTTGCTAACGACTGAGCTAATATTCTTTGAGCAGCTTTTGTGGGTGCAAAATAAGGTGTGCTAGCTACGCCTCTTTTTGCAGCAGTGTTACCAGTAACTATAATTACACCTTTTTTATTTTTAATCATATCTGGTATTAAGGAATGAGCTAAGTACATAAGAGAAGTAGTATTAATTCTAAAATTTTCTTCTAGCCATTCAGCTTTACCTTCTAAAAGCTTTTCAAAGTTTCCTCTTACAGCATTATGAATTAAAATTTCTGGTGGCCCTAATTCTATTTTAATTTTATGACAAACTTCTTGAAGTTTTTCTAAATCAGAAACATCACAATTATACCCTTTCGAATTCGGTAATTCCTTTTCTAGATTATCTAGTCTTTGACTATCTCTTGCAATCATAGCAACTTTATATCCTGATTTTGCAAATTTTCTTGCAGTATATGCTCCAGTACCGTCTCCCACACCAGTAATCATACAGACTTTATTTAATGTTTTATTCATATTGATACCTATATCAGAGATTTAATTTATTGATAAATAACTTTTATATTGATTTAAATCTGATCAAAAATCACTTCTCCTCTTATTATATTACTTTTATAAACTATACCTCTAACTTTGGGCATATATTTTGAAAAAATCTTCTGACAATCATCAAAGGATTTTTTATTCTTATATTCCATCATTGCTACAACCCTTATTGGTTCTATTTCATCAGTTTTAGTCCATGTCCATTTTGTCATGCCATTTTCTTTTAAAAATTTTACTACGTTAGCATCTTTTAAAAAGAAATCTTTAGTAATTTTTTCCCATTCTTTAAATGCAGGGTCTGAAGGAAATGTTATTGTAATAAAACTCGTAAATTTTTCCATATTATATAATATATATTTATGAATAAAAATAAAATAAGGATTTTTTCTTATTTACCTAGTCCAAGAATTTGGAAAAGTTTAATAGCAGCAGACTTAACTAATATTAAATTAGATTTAAGAGCAGATAAACCAAAAAACTTAAGCAGATGGGTTTGGGACTTTGACGCAAGACCATTTGAAGAAAACACTAGTGAAGATAAACTTTTAATAAAAGGGAAAAAGGGATTTTCAAATACTCTTACTAAAACTAAAAAATTTTTAACCTTAAACCCTTTCGGAAATGTTCCAGTAGCTTTTAATAGTATTGGAACAATAGGTGTTTTTGAATCAAATAGTATTCTAAGACTTGTTGCAAGAATAGGTAAAAATAAAATGAATTTATATGGAAAAAATGATTTTATTAGATCCAGAGTTGACAGTTTTTTAGATAGTTCTTTAGTTTTTGGTTCATTAAATCAATCTTATTTATTAGCTCTTAATTCAAATAACCCAATAACTAAGACTATTATTAAGTCTGCTGAGAATGCATATAAATCTTACATGGATGGTATAGAAACAAACTTAATGCTTAATAAAAATAACTTTTTGATTGCAAATGATATGAGTATAGCAGATATATGTTTTTTTGGAGAATTTTTCCAGTTTGCAATATATTCTTCTAAAAAAACTAAATTTGAAAATAAGCATTGGTTTGATATAATAAAAAAGTATAAGAAAGACTATAAAAAAGCGCACAAACTTTTAGATAAATTATTAAAAATTAAGAGTTTTAAAAAAATAGCTTATGCTACCTTAGTAAAATATAATTATTATGACTAAAAAAATAGACACAGGTTTTAAGTAGGTACAGGTAGTCTCCTCACTAGTAGTATCTTACAAGAGTGAGGTAGATCTCGAATATTATCTAAATTTTTTAAATAAAAATGGCAAAGATTTCTTTGACAGACTTAAAGCTGTCGGATTAATTTCTTGGAGGGTATCAAGAGTTTTTAATAAAGTTGGAGCTGTAAACACTAATAAAGTATATATATATAAATCAGCAGGCTTATCTTAAAGGACAAAAAATAATTGAAACATTTCTAAAAGACTATGAAAGCTTTTACAAAAACCTTACTGCAAAAGTAGAAGTAACTAGAGGAATAGTTTTATTTGAATTTAAATGATAATGCTATATGATTGATATGAGGGGTATTAAAATGAAAAATCATTAAAACCCCGAATTTTATATAATGAATAAAAAAGAAAATAGAAAACTTTTAATTACACTTGCTATTGAAATTGTGGTTGATTCTCCAAAAATGGCTGTTGATAATGATACACGCTCAAATTATTGGCAGAACGAAGATTAATAATAGAAAATACATTTCACTAGTTTAAAGGAAAAATTATGAACTCACAGAAAAGAAAATTAACAACCATACTGGCAATGGATGTTGTTAACTATTCAAAAAAAATGGCAGTTGATGATGAAGGCACATTAAAGCAATTATCAGTTTGCAAAAAAATAATTGAAAAAACAATAACCTTAGCAGAAGGCAGAATATTTAATACCGCAGGCGATGCATTCATGATTGAGTTTACTAGTCCAGTTCAGGCAGTAAACTCAGCTATTAGAATTCAAAAAGAGATTCTTAATTTAAATAGAGAATTAAGTGAAGATAAAATTTTAGAGTTTCGAATTGGTATTAATATGGGTGATGTATTGATACAAGAAGATAATTTGTTTGGAGATGGAGTAAATGTAGCTTCAAGGCTAGAATCTATTGCTCCACCAGGAAGAATATGTATATCTGGGTCAGTTTATTCTTTAGTTTCTAATAATATAAAAGAAAAGATATACAGTAAGGGAAGTCAGAAATTAAAAAATATTAATAAACCAATTGATGCGTATTTTATAGAAATTGAAGAAGGATCTAATGTTGCAAAGGATTTTAAGGTTTCTCAAAGCAAAGCAGGAAATAAAAATATTTTTTTAATAGGAGGAGTTGCTGCTAGTTTTTTTGTAATACTATTAGTATTTGTTATGTTTAAAGATAGTAATGAAATAAATGTTAATTTAAACAGCATAGCTATTTCTCCAATCACTACTGCGTCTAAAGAACAAGAAAAAATTAATTTAGCTGCAGGATTAACACAAGATATAGCTGCTTCATTAACTAGAGCATCAAAGAAACTAAATATAATTAAACTTAACAGCGCAGATGAGAGTCTTGTTAATATAGCAAAACAAACTGGAGCAAAGTATTTAATCAATGGAGATATTAAGGAAGCAGGAAAAAATATTAGAGTTAGTGTAAATTTAGTTGATGTAGAAAATGCAAATATTGTATGGTCTGATAAATATGATAAAACTCTAGAAATAGATAACTTGTTTACGTTACAGGATGAAGTAGTTTCTAATATTATCGATGCGCTTGTTGGTAACGGAGATATCTTATCAAAAGAAGTTTCTAAAGTAGGATTAACAGCAACTGCTCAAAATCTTGACTCATATGCTTGTATTAACTTTACTAAAAACCAATTCTTTCCTTCATTCTCATTTGATTATTATAATAAGGCTGTTGAGTGTTTAGAAAAATCTATCATTGATGATCCTCAATATGCAGAAGCTTGGCAATATTATGGTTATCTCTTAGCATGGGGATACTCTATCTTTGAGGTATATGAGCAGGATATTCTTACTAAGGCTTTAGAAGCAGTTCAGGAAGCCATAAGGTTAGACTCTAATTATGCGATGGCTTATAGAACAAAGGCTGAAATAGAATTTTATGCAGGAAATTTTGAACAGATGTTAAAAGATGGAAAAAAAGCTCTTGAAATAGCTCCTAATGACCTTCAAATAATAGGAGGGATTGCTTATATAACAGGTCTTTCAGGATGGGGATGTCACTCTTCAGAGGAACTTAAGAAAAAATATAATATTGATAAGAAAGCTTGTTATAGGCTTGAAAGAGGTCGTGAGTTAGGTGTTTTGGCGGCAAAGTTAGATAAGGTAAACAGCAACCTTGGAGATAACTTTGGACAAGTAGCATTTTATCAAGATTCACAAAATTGGGAAAAAGTTCTTGAGGTTATGGAAGACACCCCTGTTCCTTTTTTATGGTGGTGGCATCATTATATGGGATGTGCAAATCATGGATTAGGTAATAAAGATAAAGCTCAAAATCATTTTAATAAAATTGCAGAAATTTTGGGCGATAATACTTTAGAAAAAATGAAAAAGGGTATGATAATCTGGCATGAAATGACTGTGTATGAAGAAATGATGCCAGTTTATTTAGAATACGGTTTGAAATAAAACAAAAAGCAAAAGAGTTAGATCTAAGAAGTGATGCAATTTTGATGCGGTAAAGTGTCATATAAGTATGGTAAACTATCAGTCTATTATGTAAAAAAATATACAGAAACCTTAGAAAATACGATTATTTTTTTATATACAGACAGGTTCAAGACCCGCCACTCCTGCCATTTTTTGTATATATCAGGTTGTTTGGGTCTGCTGATAAAATGTTACTAATTTTTTAATTTTTTAATTTTTCATATTAGCTTATAATGTGATTATTATTTAGGGAGATACTATGATTAAAATTTATGGATTAAAAGTAAGTAATTTTTCTTCTATGGTTAGATTTGCATTAATGGAAAAAAAAATTGATTTTGAATGGATAGAAACATTTCCTTTTTCTATGTCNGGAGACAAGTCTATTTTAGATAAATCAGCTAATGGTGCTGTNCCTATTTTAGAATATGAAGGTCAGTTTATTTCAGAAACTTTAGCNATAATGACATTTTTAGAAAATAAATTTCCTGANATAAAATTGATTAGTANTGANCCATTAGAGAATGCAAAAACTATTGAAATTATNAAAATTCTTGAGAACTATATTGAAACTCCANCAAGAAANTTTTACCCTTTTGTTTATTTTGGNGGTGAAAAAAAAGAAGATAACCTTGATCAAATAAAGGAAACAATATATAGAGGGCTTAACATTATTGAAAAAAAAGCATCTCTTACTCCTTTTATGGTCAATAATTTTTCTTATGCAGATATTTTTGCCTCAATGACGCTTTTCCCTGCAAATGCTGTTTGTAAAAAAGTTTATAATTGTGATATTTTTGGTGATTTCAAAAAGTTAGGAGAAAGTATTGAAAAAATAAACTCTAGAGAGACTGCTAAAATAATTTATAGTGACATTGAAAAAGGTATGGAAGAAATTAAAAAAAATTCAAATAATTAGTACTTAGGGTTATGTAAATTATATATTTACCATTTTTCAATATCAGGTCTAATTTCTACATCAAATGACCATGCTGATCTATTTTGATGAGCTATATGATATATCTCCTCAGCTATTTCTTTAGGTTGGGTAAATATATTATCAGGTTGATCAATTTGTGCTGGTATTCTTGTTCTAGTCCAAGGGGTATTTATAAAGGCATCAATCATGATATAAGCAACATGGATGCCTTTTGGTCCAAAATCTTTTGCTAGAGATTGTGCTAATATTCTTTGTGCTGCTTTAGTTGGTGCAAAGTATGGAGTATTAGCAACACCTCTTTTAGCTGCAGTATTTCCAGTAACTATAATAACTCCTTTTTTATTTGTTATCATATTTGGAATCAATTCATGAGCTAAGTACATTAAAGAAGTGGTATTTATTCTAAAATTTTCTTCTAACCATTCAGGTTTACCTTCAAGTAGTTTTTCAAAATTACCTTTTACAGCATTGTGAATTAATACTTCTGGAGAGCCCATTTCTTTTTTTATTTTTTTACAAGTATTTTTTAATTTAACTATATCAGATACATCGCAAATAAAAGCTTTTGAATTTGGTAACTCTTTTTCAAGTTTAGATAGTCTAATATTATCCCTAGCTAACATTGCTACTTGATATCCAGATTTTGCAAACTTTTTTGCTGTATAAGCTCCGGTGCCATCTCCTACTCCTGTAATCATACAAACTGGTTTTTTATTCATTTACTTACACTCCATATATTTAAAAAAAGGTATGCAATCACATTTTAAATTTCATCCAATACAATATTGCCTCTGACTACATTAGATTTATAAATTAAATCACTTAATTTAGGCATAAACTTTGAAAATATTTTTTGGCATTTTTCAAAAGATTCTTTATTTTCATATTCAAAATAGGCTACAACTTTTACTGGTTCCTTTTCCTCAGTTTTAATAGCAGTCCATTTTTTTAATCCATTTTGAGTAAGATAAATTTTTATCTTTTTATCAGTTAGAAAAAACTCATTTGATCTTTTAAACCAATCCTCGTAGGCAATAAAAGAAGGGAAAGTTATTGTTATTATACTTACAAAATTACTCATACTATAAATAGTTATATTTGATCAAAAATAACATTTCCTCTAATTATATTACTTTTATAAATCATACCTTTGTTCCTTATATTTGGCATATATTTAGAAAATATTTTCTGGCATTTTTCAAAAGATTCCTTATTTTCATATTCCATTACTATTACAACTCTTACAGGTTCTATTTCATCTGTCTTAGACCATGTCCATTTTGTCATTCCATTTTCTTTTAAAAATCTAACTATATTTTTATCTGATAAAAAAAAGTCTTTAGTTATAGTTTCCCATTCAAGAAATGCTGGATTTGAAGGAAATGTAGTTGTAATAATACTCGTAAATTTTTCCATAATGTATATTATTACAATATAATGAAAAATAAAATAAGGATTTTTACTTACTTACCAAGTCCA
>NZHH01000020.1:0-43258 GCA_002691245.1 Rickettsiales bacterium
CTAAATACAGATTTTTGTATTACTTTTTTAAGATAAAGTTATCATTTTTATTATTGCATTTATTATATGAAATTGTTGCTTACTTTTTATTTTTAAAAAATAAAAGCATGTTAAAAAAAAATGAGTAGAACTGTCTTGCCTTCAAAAATATGCGTTGTATGTAACAAACCATTTTTATGGAGAAAAAAATGGCAAAGAGACTGGGATAATGTTAAATACTGTTCGAAAAAGTGTATGTCATTGTCGGTTAGATCTTAGTATATCTTAAATAAGGTTTAATTGTTTTAAATTCACCAAATAATTCTTTTGCCTCTTCATCAGTTACTGCAGGAACTATGATAACATCATCATTTTTTTTCCAATTTGCTGGAGTTGCAATCTTTTTCTTTGAACTTAATTGAATTGAATCCAAAACTCTTAAAATTTCATCGAAATTTCTTCCTGTTGTCATAGGATATGTTAACATCATTCTTATTTTTTTGTCAGGGTCTATTAAAAAAACCGACCTGACCGTTGCATTTGTTATTGCAGTTCTTATACCATCGGTTGTTTCCTCAGCAGGCAACATATTGTAAAGTTTAGCAATCTTAAGGTTTTGATCTGCAATTAGAGGGTAATTAACAGTTGCATTTTGGGTTTCCTCAATATCTTTTTTCCAAGCCATGTGGTCATCAACGGAATCAACACTCAATCCTATTAATTTACAATTTCTTGATTTAAAATCTTCTTCTATTCTAGCCATATAACCTAATTCTGTTGTGCAAACAGGAGTAAAATCTTTTGGGTGCGAAAACAGTATACCCCAAGCATCACCAAGGTAAGTATGGAAGTTTAATCTACCACTTGTAGTTTGAGCGTCAAAGTTTGGAGCTACATCATTTATTCTTAACATTTGTACATTGTATTTAAAATTTATAAAAAATAAATAAAATTTGAATAATTTATGAAATTAAATTTTAAAAAAGTTATAACATTCTTTTAAAAACATGTAAGGAATTAAATTTGGATAAATTTTTTTTCAAAGATATTAGTTGTCCTTTTTTTATTTTCTATCCTGAAAAATTAAAAAAAAAAGTACAGCAATTCACCAGAGATTTCAAGGGAAGGGTGGTTTATGCCTTAAAAGCAAATCCATCAAAACCTGTTCTTAATTCTTTAATAAAGTTTGGTATTGATTCTTTCGATGCTGCCTCACTGAATGAAATAAAGCTAATAAAAAAAATTATTCCTAATTCAAATGTTTTTTTTATGAACCCTGTAAAATCCAGAGAATCAATAAAAGAGGCTTACTTTAGATATAAAGTTAGAGATTTTTCTTTGGATAATCTTGCAGAATTTAAAAAAATACTTGATGAAACAAATCATGCAAAAGATTTATCTCTATTTGTAAGATTAGCAATTTCGTCAAAATTTTCGGTTGTCTCTTTAGATGATAAATTTGGTATAAATAAAGAAACTGCCCCAAAACTGATAAAAACAATAAAAAATAAAAAATTAAAAGTTGGCATTTGTTTTCATGTTGGATCTCAATGCATGAATCCGAAGATATATAAAACTGCTATGAAAACGTCTAAAGATGTTGAAAAATCAAGTGGTGTTGAACTTGATTATTTAAATGTAGGTGGTGGATTTCCATCTTATTATGAAAATTTCAAACCTGTTAACCTGAGTGATTATATTTCTTTTGTAAATGAAAACTTTTCGAAGGTATTTTGTAATAAATCAAGTACAGTAAAGCTTTTAGCAGAACCGGGTAGATCAATTGTTTCAGATTGCATGTCTTTAGTTGTTAAAGTAAATCATAGAAAAAATAATACTTTATTTATTAATGATGGGATCTATGGATCTTTAAATAATGCTGGTAAATTTAATTTTATTTGTCCTGTAAAACTATTTGGTAGAAATGATAATAAGTCAAAATTAGTTCCATTTAGTTTTTACGGACCTACATGTGATTCTGAAGATTTCATAAAAGGTCCATTTTTTCTTCCAAATTCTGTTTCGGAAGGAGATTATATTGAACTATTTAATATGGGTGCTTATTCGACTACAATGAAAACTGACTTTAATGGCTTTTTCGAGAAAACTAAATTTTTTATAAAAAAATATCAAGACTGGGATATTGAGGAGATAACTTAAAAAGTTATTTATTGTATTCTCTTATATTAAATAATTAAAAAAACCCCGTAAGAGAGTAATGAAACTCCAATTATTTTCTGAACTGTAATTTTTTCATTAAAAAATATTTTACCAAAAATTACTGCCGAAAACTGACCAGTAGCTCTTTTTATTGATTCCATGATAGGAACAAAATTAAAAAGAATTGCGTAAAATTGTAGAATTGTTGCAAATGTTCCAATGCATAATGTAATAAAAACAAGTGTTAAACTTCTGATTCTTTTCTTCTTTAAAGCTTTTAAATCCTTAAAAGAAAAAATTACTAAAACTATAAAAGTAAAAATTGATTGAATTAACCCATGAAAATTTACAGAGCTATATTTTAAGCATATTTTATCTAAAACAGGAGTTAAGCTCCAACAAAATGAAACTAAAATCATTAGATTAGCACTTTTACTATTTATTATATTTTGAAAGCTTTTTAAAAAATGAGATAAATTTAATTTTTTTGTATAGAGAAAAAGGGTTCCAAAAATTATTATAAAAATCCCTAAATATTGTTGTTTGTTTAGAGTCTCTGCAAGAAATAAATATGAAAAAAAAGAGCTAAATAAAGGGGAAAAAGATAAAAGAGGGATGGTTAAACTTAATTCGGATTCTTTTATAGATTTAAGAAAAATAAAAGCTGAAAATATACCCAATAAAACTAAAGTTAAGCCAGGAACAAAGTATGGAGTAATAAAAAAATAAAAACTTTCATTTATACACCATATTAAAAAAATTATTATTTGTAGAGTTGAGAATAATATTAGTAATAACTTGGGCTTTATGACCTTTAAGCTCATTTTTCTTGTGAGATCAAACAGAGCCCAAAATATACCTGAAATGAGACAAATAAAGATCGACGATGACAAAATTTACTCCAAGTTTGATTGTTCTTTATTTTCTGTTTTTTGTTCTCAAAAAATTACTAATTTTAGTAATATCTCTAAAACTGATAGAAACAAGAGATATGTTAATAATTACCTTGAAGAAAATGAAATTGAAAGTCTTAAATTTCTTAAATTCTTTTTGAAATAATATCTTGAATAAACCTATGACTAAAAAGCTTGAAACGATTGCTTTACGTAAAAATTAGTTTAGAAAATTTTAGAATTGAGGATAAGGTTATTTTTCAATACTAATTAGATTACATCCCTGGTAGTCTCATAAGACTGGCTCCAACTGAGTCTAGTTCTTCAGCCATTTGGATGAATTTTACATGCATTTCAAATTTTCTTTGCTGATCGATTGTATTAACCATTTCTTCAACAGCATTCACATTACTTTTTTCTAAAAAACCAACTACAATTTTTCCTTGCTGATTAGGTTCTATCTGCACAATTTCAGTAACACCTTCTTCATTAGGTTCTGATTCAATTCTTATATGACCATCAAGAGTCTTCTTTAATTTATCATTTTCTGCAGGAACGAATGTACCAATGGTTGCAACATTCTGAGGTAATGCATCAGGTTCTGCACCAATTGGTTGAATAAATATCTCTCCTTGGGGAGAGATTGTTATCTCACGAAATGCTGGAATCTCTAGGGGATTTAAACCGGCATCTAGAACTTTATTTCCGGCACCATCCAATAATTCACCGGTCTCACTTGTCTGGAAATCGCCTCGTCTAGATAGAGAAGGTTGTCCGCCGTTTCTTGGCTGAACTACAAAGTACCCGTCTCCGTCAAAAGCTACGTCTAACGGATTTTTTGTAAAATCCATTGTGCCTTGTTGAATTGAGAATCCTCCTACATTTCTTGCTGATACTATTCTTGGTTCAACACCGTTCTGTCTATTTAGATATATAGAACCAAAATCAGTAACAACATCCTGTCTAAATCCAGGAGTGCTAAGATTTGAAAGATTATGGGATGTTGCCGTTTGATTTTCCATCAACATTTTCAAACTATTTAATGCAGTTTGAGCCATTCTATCCATTTTTATAATCTCCTAATTAAGTTAAATTTAATTTAATTACATTCTAATATTCACAATTGCTTGAGTTGTTGCAGCAGTTGTTTCAATTGATTTAGCATTTGCCTGAAAGTTTCTTTGAGCAGTAATTAGGTTCACGAGTTCCTCTGTAATATCAACATTAGATCTTTCTAGGGAACCGGATAAGACTGTACCAAAACCTTCAGCACCTGCTTCACCAACTGTTGCAGTACCCGAAACAGCAGTTTCCACATAAGTAGAGTTACCAATTTGTTTAAGACCATTCTGGTTGTTAAAATTAGCTAAAACAATTTTACCTAGCGGGTTATTCTGACCATTCGTATAGTTTGCCCTAACTGTACCTGATGAATCAATCTCTAGACCATCTAATCTACCAGAAGTAAAACCATCCTGATTCACGGTATTTACTGAGAATGGTTGAGCTAACTGAGTTGATTTGGTAAAGTCGATATCTAGATCAATACTAAATCCAGCTTCCTGCTTTTCGTAGTGAACACCTTGTTTAGGACTTACAATTCTTCCGGATTTATCGAAAGTCAATTCTCCTTCGTCGATGTACAATGGGAAATACCCATCTACAATGTTAGCGGGAGGAGTAGTAACCTTATTACCATTTGCATCAACAAATAAAGCTAAACCTTCTGAGTTAGTTGCTTGAGTTAAGTTAAAAATTTGTGGAACTGTTCCCACACCAAGATCAACATTATCCAGTCCAAATTTACCTGCACCACGAACTTTGATTGTCGAATCTCTTCCTGTGGTTCCATTTGTAAAGGTAAAATTGTTTGTAGCTGAATTATAGGCTACTGTTATTCCACCACCTACAATACCTGTTGTACCTTCAATTTGGTTCATTCTTTCTTGAAGTGCTTCAGCTAAAGTTGTTCCAACATAAAAACCTTGAGGTATTTCAATAATGCCTGGAACACCATTAACTGAGACGTTAAATATATTTTCATTATTCTGATTACTCAATCTAAATACTTGAGTCAAATCTTCTGTTGCTGACGCTCCAACTGCTACTGCTGGAAGAGCTGCAAGACCTTTTGCCTCTGTTATTACAGCGTTTGTTTTTGTTTTTCCAACTCCAAGGAGACCATTATCTCCTCCAAAGAAATCTGTTGCATCAGTTATAGAACCATCCGTTGCTGACAGTAGATAACGACCAACTGCAATATTAGATGCTGTTTGAGCAGTTGTTACACCGATGGCTCCGTTAGCAGCAATAGTTTCACCTGTTGTCCCACTACTAAATTCAAATGCTTTCAATTCACTATTATAATTAACTTTAATTCCAAAACGCTTGTCGTTTAATTGGATTTCGGCTCCATCTGCAACAAATGTAGCCGCTGAAAACTTTTCTCCACCTCTGATGAGAGTTTCAGTTGTATCATCTGATGTTGGAATACCGAGATTATTGGTTGAGGTTGCTGTAGATGCTCCAAATATTTTAAAACTGTTGAAGTTACTGTTAGTACCCGTTCCTAATATATTTCTATCAACTTCAAATTGAAGTCTTTGGTTAAGAACGTCATAAGAAACTTCAATTGGAGGGTCTTTTACATCAACCCAATTTGTTGCCATGTTTGCAGACCCTGTTATGGTCGCATCTAAGGATCCTGCGTCTGATCCTAGTCCAAGTACTTGACTGGTATTTATAGAGGCAGCAGAACCGTTTATATTAAACTCAGCACTATGAATTCCAAAAATTGGATCTCCAACAGAAACACTTCCGTGAGCTCTAGCAACTGTTGAACTGTCTACCATTTTATTAGTATAAGCATGTTTGTTTGCAGTACCAATTTCTCTTAGCACAACCTTTTTGTTACTAAAGTTAACATCTGCTCCTTTATATACGTCACTTGCTCCCTGAAAAAAAGCTTCAACACTAGTTGAAAGTTCACTGTATATTTTTCCATCATTATTAGTAGCTGCAATATTAAAGTCAGCATCAGGAAAATTCATACCAGATGTACTACATTCAACGAAATACTTGTTACCTGAATCTTGGGCTGCTCTAATTACAGTAAATTCTCTTCCATTAAAAAAAGCTGAGTTAGTGGTATCTGTTGCTGACGCATCGAATAATCCTAATGCTCTTATTTTTTCGTTTACAGTTAAAGCAGGATCGTTTGTCCCAAAATAAAATTTAACAGTATTTTCTGATTGATCATATTCAACAATATTTCCTGAATTTCCAGCACCCATTGTGTCAGCTTCGTCATATACGTGAAGTTGCGGACTTTTACCATAATATGAATGCGTTAAATATTTCTCCTCATCAGTAATTGCTGTAATTGTTCCGGAATCATTAGTAGTAGCATTAGCTCTAGTAATCTTAAATGCCTGGTTGTGTTCAAGAATACCAGTCATTGTCCCGCCAGTATATTCAGCAAATAAACTGTTTTGTACACCTATAGATGCTGCAGCACTTACAACATCACTCGAAGATGTAACTGCATAATTATTTAGTGAATCATTTAATCTGGCTTGAGTATGTGCTAAAAACTGATCTCTTGTGAAATCAGGTGATGCACCTGTTAGTGTTATTCCTTCAAGTGTTGAAACGTATGAATCTGTTAGAAGGTCAACACTTATTGGCGTTGTTAAGCCTGTTGAAGTTCCATCAGCATTTAGCTTCAATAAATCAATAGTGAGTGTGTCATCAACATTCTGTACAACTTGAATTTTTTTATCATCTCCATATGAAGAATTTATTGCTCGTTGAATTTCTGTCGATAATTGAGTTGCATTGTACGAACCAGGTCTAATGTCAATGTTTACTGGCTGATCTCCATTGTCAACATTCACAGTCATGAAGTTAGTACCCCAAAAAATACCGGATCCGGTATTACCACTCTCCACTGTAGATTTAAACTGAACTGGATCGGTTACAATTGTAACAGTTTTGTCACCTTCCTCACCAAAATCAAACCCACTTGCTTCACCAGTAATTTTGGCTGGAGTTGAATCAATTAATGTTTTTAAATCATCTTGTTTATATAAAGCGGAACCTTTTCCCTCCAAGAAATAGTTATCATCAGGAACTTTAGTAGTTTGTTGACCAAAACGATCAATAAAAATTGGTTGTTTTGTATCATTAACTGCTTTAACAAGATCAGGTTCAATCACTGTATCATTAATAACAAGTCGTGTTTCAAACTTATTAGTAGGGTCGGCAGCTGACGCTGCTTGTGTTCTGATGAAAAATATAGTTGCGATTGTTGGATTACCTAAATCATCAAAAATTGTAATTGAAGTAGAGTTATTGTATGTCGTTGGATCATTAGGGTTAAATACATATCCACTTGCAAATTGTGCATTATCAGTAATAACGTCACTGGTAGCAGATACGTTAACACCTAAATCAATTTGTGTTGTTGCTTTTGGTGTTCCAGATGTAACTGGAAGCTGTAAAGGAACGGCACTTGTTAAATCTTTTGCAGTAACAGATCCATCAGCATTTACCGGAAATGTTAGCAGAAACTGACCAGATGAGTCAGTAACATATCTATCATTATTCACGTTGAATGAACCATTACGTGTATAAACTGTTTGTCCTGATGTTAAAGATGGTTTAAGGGAGAAGAAACCTTGACCAGAAATTGCTAAATCAAGAACGTTAAGAGAGGAGGTAATATTACCTTGAGTAAACTGCTGTTTAACACTTTTAAGAATTGTACCAGAACCGATTGAAGATGATGCATTCTGTAATGGTGATGTTGCAAAAATATCACCAAATTCTGCTCTAGATCTTTTAAAACCGGTTGTGTTAACGTTAGCGATATTATTCGACGTTGCCGAAATATCCGATTGTGCTCCGTTAAGTCCTGTAAGTGCTGTATAAAATGACATTTTTTTTCTCCTCTGTTGTTATTTTATTTTTTAGATTTAAGTTTGATTGCCTCAGATGCAGAGATTTCCCCGTAATCTTTTGTTTCTAAAATTACATCTTCACTATTTTTAGGTGCTGACGCGGCAATAACTTTGTTATAAACTGCTGTATTTAATCCATCTGACCCCTGAGCATTTCCTGAATAAGCCTGGATAGTTAATTTTGTTTTATTTTTCTTTAACTCATCTGGAATATCTGTCCAACTAAAACCAACAAGACCTTTATCTTGTGATCCTAAGTTAATTGAATGAACAATTTCACCATTTGATTTTGTAAATGTTAACCCAACATCATTTGAGTATAGAGGTAAATCAACTACTCCGTGAATTTCTCCATGTTCGTCTGGGGTAGCTACTTGTCCAGGCACTAGTACAGAGTGACCTAAAAACTGTGCAGCTGTAGCAACTCGATTTGGTTCTAATTTTGATCCAAGACTTGTTAGATTATTATTAATTTCTGTAATTCCTGTGACAGTTGAAAACTGTGCCATTTGGGCAATAAAGTCTCCATTATCCATTGGTGCAAAAGGATCTTGATTTTGTAATTGAGTAGTCATTAATTTTAAAAAATCCTCTTGCCCTAGGGCAGTTTTTTTATTGCCTTTTGCTGCTTCTTCTTGAGTTTTTACTCCCAATTTATTTAATATATTATTTAATGATTGTTCTGATGTTTTTGAAATATCTGGCATTTTTCCCCTATCTATTTACCCATACTCGCTGTTTTAAGCATTAATGCTCTAACTGTTGATATTATTTCAACATTATTTTGATATTGTCGAGATGCTTCAAGCATATCAACATATTCTTCTTCAATGTTTACTGGTGCTCTATATATAAAACCATCTTTATCTGCCATAGGATGGCCAGGTTTAAATTCTTTTATTGGATCAATATCCATCTTTTTTACAGTTACTGCATCGACGGTAGAGATACCTCTTTTTCTTATTAAATCAAAATATTTGGTTTCAAAAATTGGTTTTATTGGTTTGTATGCATCTTGTGGACTAGAAGCAATATTATCCGCATTAGCCAAGTTGCTGGCTGTAGCATTTAATCTTACAAGCTGTGCACCCATTGCTCTTTGCGCTATATGATAAATATTCTTGATGTCCATTTATTCGCCTCTTATTGCACTCATTAATCCTCTTACTTTAGAATTAATAAAGTCTAGTGTTGTTTGGTATCTAACTGCATTTTCCGCAAATTCCATTTGTTCTACTGCAAGTTCCACTGTATTACCATCAACAGATGGGTTTACAGATTGTCTATATTGTACTTTTCCTGGGAGATTTTTTGAGACCAGTCCAATATGTTTAGAATCTGATGTCTTTAAGGGTCCCTCGTTTAATAATCTTGCTAATTCAACCTCAAATTCAACATCTCGTGCCTTGTATTGGGGAGTTGCTGCATTTGCAATGTTGGAAGCCAGTATTTCTTGCTTTCTATTTCTAACGCTTAAAGCGTTGCTCAATACATCTAATTGTTGTTTAATATTATCTACCATTTAATTATTTTTTTCATTATTTTGGTTTAGAATTTGCAAATTGAATGCCAAAAGAAAGGTAATCATATTATGGATGAAAAAAACTCCTCTAATTCAGACCTAGATCCAGAGGTTATTAAGGTTCGAGATAAAATAATAAGTAAAATAGGTGATAAACCCCTTGAAGAAGTCAATTCAATAATCAAAAAATTATTAAACGAAAGTATGGATGATGTAACAAGGCTGGGAGCTCTTGCTGCTAGACTAAAGATCATAAGATCAAAAATTGAGTTATTATATGAAAAGAAAGTTGACATTAGGCCCAAAGAAACCAAAAAAGTAGTTAATAAAACCACAGAAGAGAAATCTGAAGCTAAAACAATAGAATCTGAAGAAAAGTGGGTTAGGGTAAAGATGCTTGAAGCTGCAGAAGTCAATGGCAAACAAATTGATAAAGGAGTAATTCTTGATGTAAAAGAGGGTGATAGTCAAAAATTAATAGATACAAAAAAAGCCGAAATTGTTGATGAAGAATCTGAAGGTGCGGCTCCAATCGAGAAAAGTAAAGAAATAGATAAAAAAGTCAATGTTAGTCAGAATAAAGAAACTGTAAAAAAGACTGAGCAGTTGTCAGAAAAAACCAATGAAGAAGCAAAACCTAAGGAAGAGGAAAATAAAGATCAAAGTGTAGAACAAAAAAAAGAGGTAAATGATGAAAAATCAAAAAATCTTCTGGAAAAACACGAGGACGCTGTATCAGATGATGACCAACATGAAGAAAATAAAAAAGAAAGTGAACCTCTTAAAGAAACAAATGAAGTTAGCAAAACATCAGACGATAGTGAAAATATAGACAAAGAAGGTCAAAAAGCCAATAATGGTCCTGAATCTTTAGATAATGAAGTGATTGAAAAAAAAAAAAGTTCTGATGATTTAAAAGTAGAAGAAAAAGAAGCTGAAACAGCAGAACCTGAAAATAAAAGTTCAACAGAAGAAAAATAAGACAAAGATGCAAATAATAACTAAATCCAATAAAATCATTTTCAGAGGTAATCTGAAAATGATTTTCAAAATTATGAATAATATTTTTTTGCTTTCATTTTTAATTTTCTTAAGTTCATGCGAGGACCTATTTTTGAGGTTTGAATATCAAACAATAGATTGTAAAAAAAATTCATTTAACCTGGATAAAATTTCTATTAGGGATGATGCTGTGGGCTCATTCGCTGATGTTCAGTTTAAGGACGTATATTATAAAATAAAAATTTATAAAAATGATGAAAAGGTTATTTCTTTAAGAAATGGGGACTTGGATATCGAAATTGATATTTTAAAAAAAAGTGAAGAGGTTAGAGTAAGTTTTAAAAATACTATAAAGAAGCTAACTTGCGCAAAAAAAACATTCAAAATGTAAGTTAAGTTTTTCCGTGATACTTTAGTATTGGCTCGATTTCTTCATTAGTCAGACCTGTTGCAGAAGAAATATCCTCTAGACTCCTTCCTTGATTTGCCATTTGGATGGCAGTTGTAATATTTGTATCTTCTTTATTAGAATCTGCCAGTCGCGAAATCTCCAAATCAAGTTTCTCAAGAGTATATTTATAATCCTGGAGGATCTTTTTCTGTTCTGATAGGTTTAATTCTTGAGACCGAAATTCTTCTATTAGATCTTTTATTGCTCTTTCTAGCATATTAATTTTAATTAGGTTTTTATTATTTTTTTGATAGTCATAAAAGAATGCAGACATAATTATAAACAACAAAAATATTGATAGTAGAACTATAACAGTAGACGTGTTAGCAGAGGGGTCTTTCCCAATAAAATCACTTAAAAAATTCATATATTGATATTATATAAATTTTAATAAAACACTACTTTATTTAATTTTTCTATTTTCGATATAGTTTTTAAATTCTGAAAAAATTTCAAAGTTCTTTTGATTTTTTTTATCTAAAGAATTAATTTTTTCCTTTATGGTACTAATTTTATCAATTATTTCTTGATTATCTAATTTTGATTCTTTTGTTTGATCTTGGTTTTCTAGTGATGTGGATATTTTTTGTAATTCCTCTTGTATGTTGTTGAGTTCTTGAATATTTTTAGGGCTTGAAGCTTCTTTAAGAAGTTTTAAAATTAATTCTAACTTTTCTTCCATTAAAAAATAAGTTGTTGGATTTATTTCATCTCTTTATAAGCATCAAATAGGGCATCAGCTATCTTTGTTAAATCGAGCGGATATGTCCCATCTTTTATGGCTTCTTTAATCCTAGTAGTAGCTACTCTATCAATGGGTGGTTCCTTTGACATACTCTTAATCTTCTCCTTAGTAATGAACTGCGAAACCTTTCCATCGTAAGCATCGATCTTGGTTGGTTTAGTGTTATCGACCTTTTCAACCTTGACTTTAGGAATATCAACATTTTTGGCGTTATTTTTGTTATTTGATACGCTAGTGTTAATACTTTTATTTTTAATTTGGTCTATCATTTTTTTATCCTTAATACATATTACGACAAGTTTTAACTATTGTTTAGGGTTAATTATAACTTTTTTTCTATTTTTAGCGTAACCGGCTATTACTTTTCCACTCTTTAGGTTCTTTACTTTGACTTTTTCCATAAATTTTGCATCATTCAGAGCAATTCCTTCTTCTTTAATTGTAATGAATCCTTTATTGTTTACTAGAGTAACAATTGCATTTTTTTCAACAAGCCAATCTTCTTTAAGATTAATATGTTTCAAGGCAGTATTTTGCTTCATATTTTTCTTTAGTCTTTTTCCAATTATCTCGGATTTATCTGTGATAAAGATATTTCTTGTATCATTTCTTTTGAAAATTTTTATTAGATCATCTTCAAATACTACTGCACCCTTACCTTTTGATTTTTTAAGAGCAAAGACTTCTTGTTTTGCTGCATTTTTTTTTGGTTTTTTTTCTTTTAAGTTAACCTTGTTTCGAACAATAAATTGCCAGGGATTTTCACCAAAGCAATTGACTTTAATAAGTTTTGAATTTCCTGAGATATCATTTATTAAAAGTTTGGATTTTTCACATCGAGGGTATTTCAAATCATTAAGAATTGTAATATTAGCAACCTTACCTCTATTTTCTAACCATTCTTCAATAATATTGGTAAGCTCAACGCCGTTAATGGTTGATGCTTTAAGGTTATTAAAGATAATAAAGTTAACTATTAGTATAAACTTTATAGTTAGTATGATTCTAGGTTTAGTTTCCATAAAAATAAATATGTCCAGTTCTGCCCGAATTTGTTGATGTTTTATTACTATCTACATTTTTTACTAAATTCATAATTTCATTGATGGACGGAATCTTTATTTTCTTTCCTGCAAATAAAAAATGGGGATTATTTCTAACAAAAGCGTGCTTGTTCATTTGTATCAATGAAATCTCAACTATTTTCATATTCAAACCGCTATTTCCATAATATTTTTTTAGTATACCACTTAAGGATTCTCCATTCATAACTTTGTGAACAGCTGAGTGGTTTTGATTTTTTATAAAGATATTTTCTTTATTTAATTTTTGTCCTGAATTAATTGATTGGTTGTATTCTAAAACAACGAATGGTTCATTGGATTTAGAGCCTCCAAATATCAAGAAAGATATCAATAATAGTGCTAGTTTTATCATAATTTAATTTAAAAATTTTATTTTTTTACCTTTTATATTCTCTCTTTTATTTAATGGATTTAAAGGCTCTAAAACAGCAGAGTTTTCCTCGGAACTGCTTACAGTTAGAACTACCCATTCACTCATAATAACATCTCTAGAATTTGATACAAAGCCAACAGTACCTTTTTTTAATCCTTGATTTAAACCAATTGGTACAATCAATTTATTATTAACCAATTCAATTTCTGCTTGAAGTGGTTGACATTTTAACTTATCAAGGACTCTAAATTGAATTTTAGATACGCTAGAGTCAACAAAATCTCTCAGTTTATCCTCCGAAACCCTTAAAAAAGCGTCAATAAAATCATATCCTGTTTTATTTCCAGCCCACAAAGAAAATTGATAATTCATTGAATCAAGCAAATTGAAGTTTGGTCCTTCATAAATATTAAGAATTATATCCACCATAATTTCTTTTGAAATTCTATTTAACCTTCCTTTTGCATAATCGAGTTTAATTATAGGATGTACGGCAAACTCGCCGTTTCTCAGAGAATTTTTTTTACCCTCTACAAGGTTGTTGTAATCTAATGACATTGACTTTTTCAAAACTTTATTTGGATTGAAATATGTTTTTGAAGCATCTGTAAGATTTAAAAAATCTATATTATTTAAATTATTTTTTATTTCAGAAGATATGGAATTTGGGAGTTTAGATGTCCACGGAGGAAGTCTGCTAGATATTGAAAAATGAGAGGATAAAAATGTCAGGTTTACAAAGTTTCTACTCGAGCAATTCAAAAAGTCATTTACACTTACAAGTATTGCCTTAATTTTGACGTTATAGTGGCTTTCATCAACATTTTCATCGATGATTACAAAATCTTTAATTGTTGAAGATGGTCTAACCAATAAGGTTTCATTTAGATTTGTAGAAGAGTCAACACTTGAATAGCCATCAACTCTTGCACCACCTTGAATACTTGCAAGATATAAAGCATCTTCTAATGCTCTTTTTTTTGCCAAATCTAAATTTCCATCAATTATCACTGCTCTTCCATTGGAAATTATTTCTTTATATCCAATTTCATTTGCAATTAAATATGTTGATACCAACAAGACACTCAAAAGAGTTGTGATGAAGTAAATTAACTGTTTTAAAAGTGCATCAAAAGAATTGTATTCGATTTTTTTCAACTTAATACCTTTCTATATTGTTTGAGCTTGTCTAAAAAGATATGCAACCATATCTTGATCGATTTCTAATACAGTCTCATAAGTGTCGCTTCCAGTAGGATTTATTCTTACTGTCCTTGCCCCTCTAATAACACCAGAAACAATACCACGGAAAGTGTCATTTTGAACCATGAGATCAATTACAGTAGTGTTACTGTCAACTTTTAAACCATGAATTTGTTCTGCTAACTCTCTCATAGCTGCCATTCTGGCTGCTCTGATTGCCATAAGTCTTTTTTGTTCAACATTTTGTCCTGGTTGTGTTGACACCACTGCGTAACCTGTCGCTGTGAGAGTTGGAAAATTTATTGATGCTCCATCTAATAATTCACGTGTTTTGTTTAATTGATTAGTTGGTTTTGAATAATCTTCAATATTATCTTGAGACGAACTGGAGAACTTTGAATCGTTAAAACCACTCATAAGATTTCCATTACAAGACTGAAGAAAAATTGTTATTATTAGTAATAGATATTTATTCATAATTAAATCCTCTTAAATAAAATTTCCAAAACATTTGCATAATTTATGCCATTTCATATTCCCTGAGGATAAGAAGACTTCCTATTATATGGCATATGTCTTGCATCTATTCTTTTATGATTATAAAAATCAAAAAACAACAGAAAAACAGGCTTTTGAGCAGTCAATATTTTGACGAAAGATATTTGAAATGGATTTAGTGCTAAAAACGTTCCAAAAAGAAAATATTCTGGATCTGCTGAGGACGTTCAGTATTCCGGTCGGAATTATGATCCTTATTGCAATGATGGTTATTCCATTGCAACCCTGGATGTTGGACATCTTATTTACATCAAATCTTCTGGTTTCTCTTCTTGTACTTATGGTTGCCTTGCAGACATTTAGGCCGCTTGATTTTTCAAGCTTTCCAACAGTTTTATTATTTGCAACAGTTTTAAGACTTGGACTTAATGTTGCTTCAACAAGGGTAATATTAAAATCAGGCCATAATGGTACAGATTCAGCTGGATCTATTATTGAAGCTTTTGGAGAATTTGTGATGGCAGGAAGTTATGCTGTTGGATTATTTGTTTTTGCTATTTTAGTAATTATAAATTTGATCGTAATTACAAAAGGTGCTGGAAGAGTTTCCGAAGTTGCGGCTAGATTTACCTTAGACGCAATGCCTGGAAAACAAATGGCTATTGACGCAGATTTGAATGCAGGAATTATCACAAGTGAAGAAGCAAAAACAAGAAGAAATGAAATTTCAAAAGAGGGTGAGTTTTATGGAGCAATGGATGGTGCAGCCAAATTTGTTAAAGGAGATGCCATAGCAGGGATTCTAATTTTAGTAATAAACATTATTGGAGGTTTGATTATAGGTACAGTAATGCATGACCTTTCACTCAACGAGTCAGCTGAAACTTATATTCTTTTGACTGTCGGAGACGGACTAGTTGCTCAAATACCTTCCTTACTTCTTGCAATGGCTACAGCCACAATTGTTACAAGAATAGCATCAGATAAAGATGATCTTGCTGGACAGATTTCTAATCAAATGGGTTTATCAAAAGCTTGGGTTCCTGTGTCAGCTGTTCTTTTGTTGTTTGGACTTGTACCTGGAATGCCAAACGTATTATTTCTAATTGGAGCCCTTTTTTCTGGAGTTATAGCTTGGCTCACATCAAAAAAAACAGGAAAAGATATTATTGAAGATGAAAAAGAAAGTCTGGACGATGATGAAAATATTGGAAAGATTGAAATTGACGAAGTTTCCGATAATGCATCTGTATCACTTGATTTAGGCTATGGTCTAATTTCTCTTGTGGATTCAAATGATAAAAAATCTGCTGGTCCATTAATTTCTAAAATAACAGGAATTAGAAAACAAGTATCAAAAGATTTAGGTTTTATAATTCCAAATGTTAGAGTTAAAGATGATTTATCATTGGACGCCAATTCTTATAAAATAAGAATAGGACACACTATTGTTGCAGAAGATAAATTATATGTTGATAGAAAACTTGCAATGCCAGGTGATGAGACACAATTACAGGTACAAGGTATTCAAGTCAAAGACCCATCTTTTGGATTAGACGCATTCTGGATTGAACAACACCTTGTTGCAAAAGCGGAGGCTAACCATTACATGATCATTGAGCCAGAAGCTGTTATAGCAACTCATTTAAATCAGATTTTATTAAGATATGCAGGTGAACTTATTAGTCAAGACGATGTTCAATCATTACTTGATAATCTCTCAAAAACAAACCCCCAATTAGTTCAATCAGTTATTCCTAAACTTGTGCCATTACATTACTTGACAATAATTTTGAGGAATTTACTAGTTGAAAGAGTTCCAATCAATGACCTTAAAAAAATTTTGGAAGCTTTATCAAATCTATCAGAAAGAAAATTAAGCCCTGACGAGTTATCTGAAGCTGTTAGACCGGCAATCTCATCATTGTTAATTCAAAAGATTTCTAACGTTAACGAGGCTTTGGATGTAATTACATTTAATCCTGAGTTTGAGCAAATGTTAATATCAATGTCAAAAAAAAGTGGATCTGATGGACTATTAATTGATCCTTCGCTTGCAAAAAAAATGATTAAGTCAATCATTGATATTGGAGAAAAAACTTCAGCAGAATCCAATTCATTAGTTGTTGTAACTTCCCCAATAATTAGGAAGGATTTATCAATTTTACTTCGTCAACACGTTGACGATATAGTGGTTCTATCTTTTACAGAACTTCCAGAAAATAAAAGAGTCAAAGTAATAGCAACTATTGGCGAACAAATATCAACACCACAAAAGGAGAACGAAAATGACAACACAACTATTTAAAGCCAGAGACATGAAAACAGCCATGAATCTGGTAAATAACGAATTTGGTGAGAAGGCCATTATATTGTCTACAAAAAAAAATAATGGGGTTATTGAAGTTGAAGCTTCGGATAACGAGGAAATAATTGAAATTCACAAAAAAAATACAGAAGAAAATAAAAGTTTTTCTAATGTTTTTAAAAAAGAAATTTCATCATTTAAAAATCTAAAAGATAAAAAGAATGATAATATATCTTACTTAGGTTCTAAAAACTTAGAAAAAAATAATAATAATGATGAAAGTTTTGAGATTCTAAAAAAAATTCAAAACCAAATTGATAGTTTAAAGAACGAAATGAATAGTATGATTTTAACCGACCAATCTGGAATTTCTGATAAACTCTCTCATTTTACACCAATTAAATTAAGACAAGAGAAATTTCATCCAGCAATTGTAAATAAGTTAAATTATTCTTTTATAGGTAAAACTATTGAAGAAGGAAGGATTTCTTTTTTTAGAGAATTATCAAAAAAGTTAGCTTCGGATGATTTTTCAAGATTTATAAATTCTAAAAATATTTTTGTTTTTGGTAACTCAGGTTCAGGAAAATCAACTTTAGCTGCAAAAATAGCCTCATATCTCTCTGATAAAAAAGGTTCAAAAAATATAAACTTTATTGATATAACTAATTCAAGTACAGGTAATTCTGATACTTTAAGATCTTATAGTAGAGTTTTAGGTTTTCCTGTTAAGCATTATAATAATTTTAATTTTAATGACGATGGATCCAATAATGAAGTTAACATATTTGATTTCTCAGGGGATCTTAATTTTGGAATACAAAAAATTAAAGAGATAAAAAATACATTCCCGTCATTTAATTTTTGTTCTATATTAACTCTGCCAAGTGGTTCAAATTCAGAGATGATTGATGGACTAAGTAAAAAAGTGTCGGAGATAAGACCTATGATTGCGGTTACAAAACTTGATGAATGTTGGGTGGGAGCTGAAGAATTTTCTTCTCTAGCACTTAACAATGCAAGAATTGGTATTGTAACGGGAACAAAAGTTCTCATTGATTCAATAATTGAAGCCAATGAAAATTCTTTGACTAAGTATATGAAAGAGAATTTAAAAAGTGTCTGATTCAATTGCAATCACAAGCGGTAAGGGTGGGGTAGGTAAAACAACATTTGCTGTAAACCTCTCAATTGCACAAAAGAAACTATCAGAAAAAGTTTTTTTACTAGATACTGATATGGGAATGGCTAATTCGCATGTTTTACTGGGTGTAAATCCCAAATTTACACTAGCTGATGTAATTTCTGGAGAAAAGAAGAT
The DNA here is from genome assembly GCA_002691245.1 of Rickettsiales bacterium. Taxonomy (GTDB): domain Bacteria; phylum Pseudomonadota; class Alphaproteobacteria; order Methylaequorales; family Methylaequoraceae; genus Methylaequor. The sequence continues at coordinate 18,502 of NZHH01000020.1, forward strand.
CTCTGAAATAATTGAATCTAATAAAACTGGCGTAAATTTAATATCAGGTGGAACAGCTTCAGAAAATTTATTGAATATGGAAAATGTAAAAAGATATTCTATTTTAAACGAAATTGATAGTCATCTCAAGAAATCCGGTAATGTTAAATTAGTTGTAGATATCGCAGCGGGTGCAGAAGACAATGCATTAGTATTTTCCATGGCTTGTGATAGAATTCTAATTGTTATAGTGGGAGAGCCAACAAGTTTTATAGATTCTTATGCATTAATTAAAGCCTTGTATTCAAAATCTTCATTTAAAAACTATTGTATTGCTGTGAATCAAGTTGACGATGATGAGCATGGAAAAGAGCTTTTTAAGAAATTTCAATCAATAACTTCAAAATTTTTAGATGTAAATTTACATCATGTAGGAAGCATAAAAAGTTCAGTAAAAATAAGAAAATCGATAGTTGAAAGGGAGCCTATTGTTTTAAGCGAACCCAAGTCAGATATTTCGCAGTCATTCCTAAAGATTGCAAAAAATATTAACGAAACTCCGATGAATGAATGGGGAGGACTAACTTTTCTTTCAAAAGTAAAAAAAAGAGCGTAAACTTAATTATATGAATAAATATTATTCGGAAAAATCACACACTTCAATAAATGATTTAATCCAGAAGAACTTAGATTTAGTAAAAAAAATTGCATGGCAACTACATGGTAGAGTTCAAAATATTGTGGAGGTTGAAGATTTAATTCAACAAGGTATGGAAGGCCTAGTCCATGCAGCGCAAAAATATACCCCTAAGGATGGTGTTAACTTTGCTCAATATGCACAATTAAGAATTAGAGGTTCTATAATAGATTATTTGAGGAAAAATTCTAATTTATGTAGAACCACAATTAAGAAAAAACAAGAATTTGATAAGTATAAACTTGAATTAGAGAAAAAACTTAATAGGAGCCCATCTGAAAGAGAGATAATTGAATTTATTGGTATTTCAGATGATGAATACGATTACTGGAAACAAGCTTTTGAAGCAAACGTAATTCAAAGTCTTGATACAGCTTATAATGAGTATTCTATTTTATTTGCCAGTAAAGATGATAATCCTGAAGCAACTTTACAAAATAAAGAACTCAAAAATCAGATAAAGGACTCCTTAAATATTTTAAATCAAAGAGAGACGATGGTTGCTCAACTATATTATGTAGAAGAACTAAATATATATGAAATTGCTGAAATTTTAGAAATTAGTACTGGAAGAATTTCACAAATAAAAAAATCTATAATTGAGAAGTTAAGAAATGAAATCAACTCCTGATATAAAAAGTAAATGGAAAAAAATTAATAAAATTATTTTGAGAGTCGATAGCATGGATGTAGTCTTTTTTGAGTCTCCTGTAATTTCTTTNGATTGTGGATTCGAAAATATTTCAAGAGGAAGGTGTAAACTTTCTTTAAATGAAAAAAAAAAGAATCAAAAAAATAATCTTTTTATTCACTCGGATAAGGCGCTAATGGAGGTGAATATATTTTATGATTCAACTACTTTTGAAAAATTGTTGAAATATATATCGATTAAGAAGAATACTTTAAGGAAAGTTAAAATTAAACTAAACATCACTGATAGTTTAATGGTAAATCAATCTGGTGATTTATATGTCAAAGATAAAACTGAAATTGAAGTCGATCAAATTATTTGGGACATTCCAATATTATAGAATTTAAAATTTACCGTTGTGAAAGTTTTTTTGTAATGTCAATTTCAGATTGTAAAAGCTTAGAGCATCCATTGAAAGCTCTTTGAGTTCTTAACATTAAAACAATTTCATCTGTTATATCTGTGTTGGATTTTTCTAAAAAACCTGCNTGAATCTTTCCAATTGTTCTAACTTTTGGTAAGCCAAATGTGGGGNTTCCGCTTTCTTGAGTTTCTTCAAAACGTGCATTTCCAATGTTTTTAAGTCCATGTTCATTTATAAAATCTGCTAATTCAATTTGTCCAACTTTTTTAGCATCATCTAATCCATAAGTAGCAATTATTTCACCTTCAGTATTAACTTTGATCTCCGATAAAAGTTTCACCGATGATTGAACTCCATCATGGGACTCAACTTCTTTGAAAGGGATGTTTATTGGAGATTGTCCTTCTCCAAGCAAAGGCAGTCCATCAGTATTAACAAGATTTCCCAGTCTATCCAGTTGGAAAGAACCATCTCTTGTAAATACTGGTCTCTCATTTGTTGCTACAGCTCTTCCAAGTGGTTGTCCAAGAGCAAAAAAACCTTCTCCCATAATCGCTAAATCTAAACTACCATTTGTTGCTTGTAATGAACCTTGAGCAAAACTTTGCCTTGGTTTAACTGACTTCACTCCCATACCACGAGCAGTCTCTGTTGAGTTGTTGTGTTGGGAATGATATAGATCCTCAAACTGTGCTTCGCTTTTTTTAAATCCGTTTGTTCCTGCGTTTGCTATATTGTTTGAAATTACTGCTAAATCTCTGTTAGCAGCATCTAATCCTGTTCTTATAATTGATAACATACTTCTATCACAGCAAATAGTATGCCATTTTTCTTGTTGGTTTAAAAAATTCATTGTATATTGCTAAATTGGGGCGGATAGCTCAGCTGGGAGAGCAATTGCTCGACACGCAATAGGTCGCAGGTTCGATCCCTGTTCCGCCCACCAAGGAAATGTATATGAGGAAAAGAAGAAAATTTATAAAAGATACTCTAGGAAAGACTATAATCAGTGGAATAGCCGCTACTGGAATATTTTTTCCGAATGTTGTAAGGTCAAAAAAGAAACATACCTGGGTTGCAGTGTCAGCGTTTGATAAGGCAGGTATATTAGGTAGATCTTTTTCTAGGTTGTGTGAAGAGATTACTAGAATTTCNGATGGCGAATTAAATATTAAACTTTTCCATGCAAACGANTTNGTTGGAGCTTTTGAATCTTTNGATGTTGTTCANAGCGGAACATGTCAAATGGGTTTTGGCTCACCCTATTATTGGGCTGGCAAATCACCAGCCATATCTTTTTTATCAGGTATACCATTTGGCTTTAATCAGCAAGAAATGTCAGCTTGGTTCTATCACGGAGATGGAATTACGCTTGCCGACGAAGTATATAACAATTTAAATTTAAAATTTTTTCCTGCCGGAAATACTGGCAATCAAATGGGAGGCTGGTTTAATAAAACAATAAAAAACGTCACAGATTTTAAAGGTTTAAAGTTTAGAATGCCTGGGCTTGGTGGGGAAGTTTTAAAAAGTTATGGAACCAATGTAGTTTTACTTCCAGGTCCAGATGTTGTTCCTGCCATAACATCAGGTACAATTGATGGAACAGAATGGATTGGTCCTGCAGCTGATTTGGGAAAAGGTTTGCATAAAGTTTGTGATTTTTATTATTACCCNGGATGGCANGAACCAGGTACCTGTCTTGAGGCTTTTGTNAATTTGCAAGCGTGGGAAAAATTAAGTCCAAGTCTTAAACGTCTTGTTGAGGCGAGTTGTGCAAAATCAAACTCTCTAATAGCATCAGAATTTTTTGCTAGAAATTGTTTTGCAGTAAAAAAACTTAAAGATCAATACAATGTTTCATTTGTTAGGTATGACGACCTAGTACTAAAATTACTCAAAAGACGCTCTGATGAAGTGGTTTCTGACATTGCATCAAAAGATAGTTTATCAAAAAAAATATTTGATAACATCTTTAATTTTAGAGAGCTTGCAATTTTTTGGTCGCATTACTCTGAAGCAGATTACCTAAATGCAAGAATATTAAATAATTAAAGTTGCCTAGGTAACCAAGTAATTATTGATGGAAATTTAAATAAAATCAAAAGTAGAAGAATTTGTATAATTATAAAAGGTATAACACCTTGATAAATTTCACTTGTTTTCACTTCTTTTGGACTCACTCCTCTTAGATAAAACAGTGCAAAACCAAAAGGGGGAGTTAAAAAACTTGTCTGTAAATTAATAGCAAACATTAATGCCAACCAAATTGGGTCATAACCCATGGCAATTAAAGAGGGTCCAACTATTGGAACAATGACAAAAACGATTTGAAAGAAATCTAAGAAAAATCCTAGTAAAAAAATTATAAGCATTACTATTGTAAATGAAATTATAGCTCCTCCTGGAACTCCTGAGATAAAGTTCTCTACAATTAGATCTCCGCCGAACCCTCTAAAGACAAGTGAAAATAATGATGCACCAATAAGAATAAAGAAAACCATTGAAGAAATCTTTACAGTTTCTTTACTTGCTTTCAAAATGGTGTCAATGTTCATATCTTTTTTTTTTAATGAAATAAGAATAGAACCTAATGCACCTAATGAAGCAGATTCAGTAGGTGTTGCAACTCCAAACAAAATTGATCCTAATACTATAATAATCAATATTATTGGTGGGAAAATGGTTTTAAGTATTTTAAAAATATTAAACTGTGCTCCTTCGAATGGTGCTTTTGGGAAGATATCTGGTTTGATTTTTGAGCATATGAAAATCCAAATAAAATACATTCCGACTAGTAAAACCCCTGGAAAGATTGCACCAGCAAATAAATCTATACTACTTACAGGGTCTGGTGCTAGGTTACCTGAAATAGCTGAGGCTTGTTCATTTGCTCCCTGAAAAATATCTGCTAGAAGAACTAAAACTATTGATGGAGGTATAATTTGCCCTAGTGTCCCACTAGCGCAAATGACTCCTGTCGAAATTTTCCTATTATACTTCCATTTTATCATTAATGGTAAAGATAAAATACCCATGGTGACTACCGTTGCTCCAACAATCCCTGTAGATGCAGCCATTAATACACCAACAATTAAAATAGAATATACAAGACCACCTCTTTTTTTACCCCATATTTTACTCATATTTTCAAGAAGATCATTTGCAATACCTGATTTTTCAAGCATAACACCCATAAATATAAATAATGGGACTGCAATAAGAGTTTCATTTGTTATTATTCCAAAGATTCTATTGGGGAGAACACTAATTAAAACAAGGGGGAAAAGATCTAGCAAATAACCTAACATCCCTACAAAAATTGCTGTTCCTGCAAGTGTTAAAGCAACTGGGTAGCCAGTTATTAAAAAAATTGCTAATAAAAAAAATAGCAAGAAAGCAAATGTCTCTTGAGATAAAATGTCAATCATGTTTTTGAAATAAATTTTCTAATTTTGTTTACTATCTCAATAAAAAGAAGAAGTCCCATTGTAAAAATAAAAAACTTTAAAATAAAAAGGTTTGGCAAACCTCCTGTTTCTTTTGAGTTTTCGTCAATAAGTAAAGATCTTATAAAATAGTTGTAACCTTTGAATATTAAAAAATAACAAAGAGGAATTCCAAAAACCAAAGAACCCAAGAAATTAATTTTCTTTTTCAAGGATTCATCAAAATTTCTATAAAGAATGTCAATTCGAACATGACCATCTTTATTAAATGTGTAGGATATGCCTAATAGTATTATTAAAGCATGAGTCCAAATATAAAGATCCTGCAACCAAGTGAATCCTATTGAGAAAATATATCTCAGAGCTACAGATAAACTTATTAAAATTATGAGTAACAAAACTAAATAACTGGAGATCTTTCCAACAAAAGAATTAATTTTTTCAAATGAACTAGTGGGATTTTTTTTTTTCACTGATAAATAATAATACATTTTCTTATATTGACAAATTCAAAGAATTAATTATTTTAAAATCTTATGAAAGTATTAAGATCTATAAAATCTGCCAAGTTAAGACATAGAGACTGTCGCGTCGTAAAAAGAAAAGGAAGGCTCTACGTTATAAATAAAACAGACGCAAGATTTAAGGCAAGACAAGGCTAATTTATTTTTGCAATTCTGAGATTATTCGTAGAGCCAGATACACCAATTGGTGCACCAGCAGTGATAACAACATAATCTCCTTTTCTTACTATTTTCTCTTTCTTAGCTAGGTCACATGCATTCTCAATCATTCCGGAGAAGCTTTTTGGTTCTAAAGAATGGATATTATGGACACCCCAAATTAACGCTAACTGTCTAGCTGTTAACCTTTCTGGTGATAAACCAATAATTGGAACGGTTGGTCTTTCTCTTGCTGCCCTTTTTGCTGTTCCTCCTGATCTTGTGTAGGTAAAAATTGCTTTGGCTAAAACCGTATTAACCACCTGAGAGGCCGCTGAACTAATTGCATCAGAAGTTGTTACTTCGAGTTTTACTTTTTTACTATCAAGCATTTGTCTATAAGAAAAATCATTTTCTACACCACGAATTATTCTGTCCATAATTTTAACAGACTCAACTGGAAATTTACCCGATGCAGTTTCAGCAGAGAGCATTACACAATCGACAGCATCAAATACAGCCGTTGCAACATCCGAAGCTTCTGCTCTTGTCGGAGAAGGTGAGTTAACCATCGAATCAAGCATTTGTGTTGCCACAACTACAGGTTTTCCCTGGTTTCTGCATGAGTTAACGAGTCTTTTTTGAATGATTGGCACCTCTTCAGGAGGCATTTCAACACCTAGGTCTCCTCGAGCAACCATTGCAGCATCACAATGTGCGAGAATATCTTCCATTCGTTTTACTGCAAGCGGCTTTTCAAACTTTGCCATAATTGCTGTTTGATCCCCAATATATTTTTTTAAATCAATTAGGTCCTTTGATTTTTGAACAAATGATAACGCTACATAATCAAGACTTAAGTTTAAACATAATTCTAGATCCTTTAGATCTTTTTTTGTTAATGAAGATAATTTGATAAAAGTTTCAGGAATATTTACCCCTTTTTTATTTGAAATTCTCCCCCCATTAATAACTTCAGTCAGAATTTTATCGGAACTTACATATTCAATGTTTAATAATATTTTTCCATCATCAATAAGAATTTTATTGTTTTTTTTTACTGACTTAAATATTTCCGGATGTGGTAATTGTACTCTTTTTTCGTCTCCTAATTTGGGATCAAGATCTAGACAAAACCTTTGATTATTTTTTAAAAAAATTGATGACGTTTTAAAATTTCCAATTCTTAACTTTGGACCTTGAAGATCACCAAGAATTGCAATGGGTCTTCCAAGGCGTTTTTCATATTGTCTAATGTGATATACTCTTTTTCTGTGATCTTCATGACTTCCATGACTAAAATTCAATCTAAAGATATCAGCCCCTGCTTGAAAAAGGGAATGTATTTTTAATGGAGCTGATGAGGTAGGTCCTAATGTTGCTATAATTTTGGTATTTCTATTTCTAAGCATTTTACGTATAGTTTATACTACACTTGTAAAATATTTGATATAAAATTTATTCCTATGAAAAATGTTTGTATTACTAAAAGTTACATAAATAACAACTTTAAAAATCATATAATATTTATATGTGATCATGCTAATAATAAAATCCCTTCGAAATATAAAGGATTAGGTCTTACAAGAAGTGAGTTGGAATCGCATATAGCTTTTGATTTAGGTGCTAAAAATTTAGTAATTGAATTAACAAAAAAATTAAAACAGTCTTATTTTATCTCAAATTTTTCAAGATTAATTATTGATCCAAATAGACCTAAAAGTTCGAATGACTTGATTGTTCAGGATTCATTTGGAACGAAAATTCTAGGTAATAAGAATATAGATAAAAAAGAAAAAAATGATCGTATAGAAATTTTTTATGATAAATATCATTTTGAATTATCTGAATTTGTTAAAAAAAAGAAAAGAATCTATGAAAAAGTATTTTTAATTTCAATTCATAGTTTTACAAAAAAATCCAAAAAATTTAACAGAGGGATTGAAGTAGGTCTGTTGTGGAACAAAAATATGAATCTTTTACTGCCAATTCAAAGAGAATTAAAATTAAAAAATATTTTTTTTGGAAGAAATTTTCCATATTCTGGCTTTCACTTTAATTATACATTAGATAAGCTATATGATGATCTCTCGTTAGATAGTATTTTAATTGAAATAAGAAACGATTTGATTTGTTATAAAAAAGGAATTACAAAATATGTAGATATTTTTAGTAAAATTTTTAATGAATTTTTAAATGGCTAATTACAAAAACAAAAACAATATTCAAGCAGCAGTTTTCAGAAGGTTGGTTGATCATTTGCAGAAGAACACTTCTGTCCAAAATATTGATTTAATGAATTTAGCAGGTTTCTGTAGAAATTGTCTCTCGAAATGGACAGTAGAAGAGGCAAAAAAAATTAATGTGTCTTTAGAATATGAAGATGTCAGAACCGAGCTATATGGCATGAAATATCCAGAGTGGAAAAAAAAATACCAAACACCAATTAAAAAATGACTATTTTAATTACTGGTGCTGCAGGTTTCATAGGCTTTCATACATGCCTTGCAAAACTTAAAAAAAATAATCTCGTTATTGGAGTTGATAACCTAAACAATTATTATGATGTAAAACTTAAAAAAGATAGATTGAATATTCTTAGAAAATATAAAAATTTTTCTTTCTTTAAAAGTGACATTCAAAATTCACACCTATTTACAAAATTTAAAAAAAAAAAAATTGATGTTATAATTAATTTAGCCGCTCAGGCTGGTGTAAGGCATTCTCTTAAAGATCCGCATTCATATATAAATTCAAATGTTTTAGGTCAACTTAACATGCTAGAACTAGCAAGAAAAATAAATGTAAAAAAGTTTATATACGCAAGTTCATCCTCTGTGTATGGAGGGAATAAAAAATTACCATTTTCAGTTGAGCATAGAGTAGACAACCCGGTTTCACTTTATGCAGCATCTAAAAAATCAACAGAATTAATTGCTGAATGCTATTCTCATTTATTTGATATAAATTGTATTGGTTTAAGATTTTTTACAGTCTACGGCCCCTGGGGAAGACCAGATATGGCAACTTTCATTTTTACTAAAAAAATTTTAGAGAAAAAAAAGATAGATATTTATAATTTTGGAAAAATGCAAAGAGACTTTACATATATTGATGATATTGTTCAAGGAATTCTTGGAGCAATAAAAACTACTAAATCTGGACATTTGGTCTATAACCTTGGGAATAGTCATCCAGAAATTTTGGAAAATTTTATTTCTTTAATAGAACAAAACCTTGGAATAAAGGCAAAAAAAAATTATCTTCCTATTCAACCAGGTGATGTTGAGAAAACTTTTGCTAATATTGATCTTAGTAAAAAAGATTTAAAATTTAAACCAAAAACTACTATATTTAGAGGCATTCCAAAATTCATAGAATGGTATAAAGATTATTATAAAATTTAATAGAGTGATTCAATCTTATCTTTAAAGAATTTATAAACTTCTCTTTTCTTAATTTTTTGTGTTTGAGTAAGAAAACCATCTTCATAGGTTAAAGGTTTATTAAGTAAAATATATTTCCGAATTTTTTCAACTGAGTTAAGTTTGGAATTTGTGAACCTTAGGATTAATTTAATTTTTGAATCATCTGATTTTTCTTCTGAATATAACAATGCAACCAAATAAGGTTTGTTATCTCCAAAAACAACAGCTTGATCAATTCCAACTTGTTCAGTAAGAATATTTTCTATCTTTTGCACTGATACGTTGTCTCCCCCCGAAGTTACAATAAGGTCTTTTTTTCTTCCATTTATAATTAGCCTTCCTTTATTATCAAAAAAACCAAGATCACCTGTATGCAACCAATTTTTTTTGATGGTTTCGTTAGTTAGTTTCTTGTTTTTCCAATAACCCAACATCACATTATTTCCTTTAACTAAAATTTCATTTTGATTTGATATTTTTACTTCAACATTTTTGACAGGAAACCCTACAGTTCTGGCGTCGTTTTTTGATTTTGTGTTGCAACTTATTAAAGGCGATGCCTCTGTTTGTCCGTAACCTTGTAATAGACAAAAACCAATTTTATTAAAAAATAAACCAATTTCTGGATTTAGAGCTGCACCACCTGAAATTAGAGCTTTGATATTACCACCAAAGATATTTTTAATTTTTTTTGTTACAAGGGTTTTGACCAAAATCTTACCAAATAAATAATTAATAGATATTTTATTTTCATTTTTGATGTATTTAAAAATCATATCAAATATTTTATTTTTGACTTGATTAGATCCAATAAACCTCTTTTTAACCTTTTTGTATATGTTTTCATATAACCTAGGTACAGCAGAAAAAATAGTTGGTTTAACTTCTTTTAATTCATAAAGTAATTTCTCTAATGATGTGCAAAAATAAATTTCGGCGTTAATAAGCATAGGAAAATATAGACCTGCCATTCTTTCATATGAATGCGAAAGTGGTAAAAAGGAAATAAATCTTTCTTCATCTATTTCAAATTCTCCTATTATACCTAATGCACTATTTAGGTTGTCAAGAATGGCTTTGTGACTTAGTACAACTCCCTTTGGATTTCCACTTGTTCCAGAGGTATAAATTATTGTCGAGACATCATTTTTTTTTACTGTTGGTTTTATAATTTTTTTTGGTTTTTGAGAAATTATTTGTTTGTAATCTAAAAAATTCAAACTTTTTTCAATTGTTATAATCCTTTTATTATCGAAATCTTTAAGGCATGACTGGTTTTTTCTGAAAATATGATCGTCTTCTAAAATCACAATTTTAGGATTAGAATCCTTTATTATAAAAGTATTGTCATTTTCGTTATTAGTCACAAACGAAGGCACACTTATTGCTCCTGCTGCCATAATTGCAATATCAAATTCTACCCATTCAATTCTATTAGAAGATAATAAAAAAATTCTATCAGATTCTTTAATTCCTAGACTTTGAAAAACTGAAATTATTTTATTTACTCTCAAATTTATTTCTTCAAATGAATCTCCAACCCACTGGGAACCATCTTTTTTAAAAAGAAATTTCTTTTTCGGAAAATTTTTTTTGTAAAATTTTAAAATATCAGGTAAATTCTTCGAATTGTTTAAAATACTTGTAAAATCTAAATTATTATTCATTTAATGTTATTTAACTTATTTATTTATGACAAACTTACCTATTTGGAATTTAGCTGATTTTTATCCCAATTATAAGTCTAAACTTATAAAAGATGATCTTGAATCACTTCGTAAAGATTCAGAATCTTTTTTGAAAAAATATAAAAAAAAATTAAAACATTTGGATAAGAGCAAATTGCTTAAATCAATCGAGGATTATGAACAACTTGAAGAAAAAATATATTTCATAAAAAGTTTTTCTTTTCTAACCCATTGTACTGACCAACTAAATAAAGAAAAAAATAAATTTTATCAAAGCACAGAAGAAATTATATCTGATATAGAAAAAAATATTATTTTTTTTGGTATTGAATTTAATAAAATAAATAAAAAAAAAATCTATCAACTTAAAAGTTCTAAGTATTCAAGTTGGATAGAAAACTTAAATAAATTTAAAAAATATCAACAAACTGAAAAAATAGAAAAAGTTTTAATGGAAAAATCAATTACCAGCTCTTCTGCTTGGATTAAATTTTTTGATCAATCAATGACTCGTCTTAGGTTCTCATTTCGAAATAAAAAATTAAGTGAAACAGAAATTTTAAATTTATTCTCTTCATCAGATCAAAAAATAAGAAAAGATGCAGCTATTAGTTTTGGAAAAACTCTTAACGAAAACATATTTAATTTTACATTTATAATGAATAATATTTCAAAAGACCTTGATATTGATATAAAACTTAGAGGGTTTGAGTTTTCGGAATCTTCCAGACATCTTTCAAATCAGATTGATAAGGAAGACGTAGATTCTTTGGTCAAAACAGTCAAGGGAAATTATAGAAACATTTGTCATAGATATTACAATTACAAAGCAAAATGCTTTGGACAAAAAAAGCTTAACTTTTGGGATAGGAATGCTCCTTACCCTGGCAGGAAAACCGACAATATTTCATGGTCGAAAGCAAAGAGTATTGTACTTGAGTCTTATAATGATTTTGACAAAAGGCTAGGGAGTATCGCAAATATTTTTTTCGAAAAAAACTGGATTCACGCAAAACCAATGAACGGTAAAACGTCTGGTGCATTTTCACACCCTACCGTCCCATCATGTCACCCTTATATTTTAATGAATTATCAAGGAAAAACAAGAGATGTAATGACACTGGCTCATGAATTAGGTCACGGCGTTCACCAATATTTGGCAAGTAAACAAGGTCTTCTTCTAGCAGACACACCATTAACACTTGCTGAAACAGCTAGTGTATTTGGAGAGATGTTAACATTTAAATCTCTATTAAGAAAAACAAGAAACAAAGATGAAAGGATTTATCTTTTAAGAAGTAAAATTGAAGACATGATAAACACCGTGTTTAGGCAAATTTCTTTCTTTATTTTTGAGAGAGAAATCCACTCACTAAGATCAAGATTTGAGCTATCTGATGATGATATTTCTGAGGTATGGATGAAAACTCAAAAAGAAAGCCTTGGAAACAGTGTCAATTTAACGAATGATTACAAATCATTTTGGGCTTACATACCACACTTTATCCATTCTCCTTTTTATGTTTATGCATACGCATTTGGAGATTGTCTTGTGAATTCGCTTTATTCTAAGTTTGAAGAATCTCCACATAACTTTAATGATAAATACTTTAGCTTACTTGAATCAGGGGGCTCTAGAAATTACCAGGTGTTACTAGCGGAATTTGATTTAGACCCAAAAAATAAAAATTTTTGGCAATTGGGTATGAATCTTATCAAAAATCTGTTAGATGAATTAGAAAAAATAAGTTAGTTTAGGAATCAAAATGAAATTAGTAGTACCAACTGAAATATATGAAGGAGAAAAAAGAGTGAGTATAACTCCAGATTGTGTTTCTTCTCTTAAGAAAATGGGTTTTGAGGTATTTATTCAAAAAGATGCAGGCCTTAATTCTTCATATACAGATAATGATTATAAAAAAAACGGCGCCAAAATATCTAATAAACTGGGAGAGCTTTATAAAAATGCAGATCTAGTGGTTAAAATTCAAAGACCAACAAAAAAAAATAAAATTAATGAGTGCAACTTTCTAAAAAATTGTAGTCTATTAACCCTTCTTTATGAACAAAAGTTCAAGAATGAGTTTAATTTAATCAAGAAGTTAAAAATAAATGTTTTTGCACTTGAGAAAATGCCTAGAATTTCTAGAGCTCAGAGCATGGACGTTTTGTCCTCACAAAGCAACTTGTCTGGATACAAAGCTGTAATTGATGCAGCCAGTGAATTCAACAAAGCATTCCCATTAATGATGACTTCAGCTGGAACTGTTGCACCAGCAAAAGTACTAGTAATTGGAGCCGGAGTAGCTGGATTGCAAGCTATTGCCACAGCAAAAAGATTGGGTTCAGTGGTTTCCTCGTTTGATGTTAGATCATCTACAAAGGAACAAGTCGAAAGTCTCGGAGCCAAGTTTATTGAAGTTAAAGGTGAGGATTCAGGAGAAACTGCAGCCGGTTACGCAAAGGAAATGACTAAATCATACAAAAAAAAACAAAATGCACTACTTGAAGAAACAATAAAGAAAATGGATATTGTAATTACAACTGCATTAGTACCTGGTAAACCCGCTCCAAGACTGATTAATAAAAAAATGGTAGAATCTATGAAAGTAGGAAGTATAATCGTTGATTTAGCATCAGAGTTTGGAGGAAATTGCGAGTTAGTAAAACACGGAGAAACGGTTATTTATAAATCTACAAAGATTATTGGACCTTTGAACTTAGCTGCTACTGTCGCGCAAGATTCCTCTCGATTGTTCTCAAAAAATGTTATTAACTTCCTAATGAACTCATGCGAATCAGGAAAATTTAAAAATTTTAATTGGGAAGATGAAGTTGTGAGAGAAACCTGCGTTTTAAAAAATTATAAATAGAAAGACTAGATTATGGAAAATATTGACCCATTTATAAACTTATTAATGATTTTTATTTTGGCCTGTATAATAGGTTATTATGTTATTTGGGGGGTAACTTCAGCTCTTCACTCTCCGTTAATGGCTGTTACAAATGCAATTTCAAGTGTCATAATAGTAGGTGCCCTCATTGCAGCTGGTCCTGAAGAAATAAATTTTTCCTCTATAATGGGATTTCTGGCAATAATTTTAGCATCAATTAATATATTTGGAGGATTTGTAGTTTCCCATAGAATGTTATCAATGTTCAAAAAGAAAGAAAAGAAAAATTCAAATGAGTGAAAATTTAACTGCAATATTTTATCTGATTTCTGCAATATTTTTTATTCTTGCGTTAAAAGGACTGTCTCACCCAGAATCTGCTCGTAACGGTAATGTATTAGGTATAATAGGAATGGTAGTGGCAATTATCACTACGCTTTTTAATAAGAATGTTTTGTCTTATGAGCTAATCATCTTAGGCATTATAATAGGAGGGGCGATTGGAACTTTTATTGCTCTAAAAATTGAAATGACAGCTTTACCCCAACTTGTAGCAGCATTTCACTCACTTGTTGGTCTGGCAGCAGTATTTGTAGCAACAAGCGCATTTTATTCACCTCAAAGTTATGGGATAGTTGATGAAGCAGGTTTAATATTTTCATCTAGCCTTGTTGAAATGTCTTTAGGCGTTGCAATTGGAGCTATCACATTTACAGGTTCAGTAATTGCTTTTTTAAAACTTCAAGGCCTTGTGAGTGGAGCCCCAACAACATTTTTTGGACAACATTTCTTAAACTTAATAATTTTTGTCTCATTGATAGTATTAACAGTGATGTTCACTCTTTCATCATCTTTCGAAATTTTTTGGCTAATAGTAGGATTATCTTTATTATTAGGAATACTATTAATTATTCCGATAGGTGGAGCAGATATGCCGGTAGTTGTATCAATGCTTAACTCTTATTCAGGTTGGGCTGCTGCAGGTATAGGGTTTACATTATCTAATCATCTTCTAATTATAGTAGGTTCTTTGGTAGGAGCCTCAGGAGCAATTTTAAGTTACATTATGTGTAAAGGAATGAATAGATCATTCGTTAGTGTTATTCTGGGTGGTTTTGGAGTAGAAGAGGGAACAGCCGTTGACAAAAATCAAGGTAAAACGGTAAAAACTGGGAGCCCAGAAGACGCTGCATTTATTATGTCAAATGCTAGCAGTGTAATTATTGTTCCTGGATACGGTATGGCTGTTGCTCAAGCACAACACGCTTTAAGAGAGATGTGTGATATTCTAAAAAAAAATGGTGTCACTATAAAATATGCCATTCATCCAGTTGCGGGAAGGATGCCAGGGCACATGAATGTTTTACTTGCTGAGGCCAATGTTCCATACGACGAGGTTTTCGAACTAGAAGAGATAAATAGCGAGTTTTCTAATACTGATGCCGCTTTTGTAATTGGTGCTAATGATATTACGAATCCGGCAGCTAAAACAGATAAATCAAGCCCTATTTACGGAATGCCAATTCTTGATGTAGAAAATAGTGGAACAGTTCTTTTTGTAAAAAGATCTATGGCCTCTGGTTATGCTGGTGTGGATAATGAACTTTTCTTTAGGGATAACACAATGATGTTGTTTTCAGATGCAAAAAAAATGGTTGAGAACATTATAAAGGGGTTGGATTAGAAACCTAATATCCTTGAATTTCCATTTTTTTTCTTTGCATTTTCTTATATCTTCTAGTGCACTCATTAAGAAGTCTAGCCTTCTTTTCAGATGGCTTCTCATAAGCTCTTCTTTGTTTCATCTCTTTGAAGATTCCCTCCCTTTGGAGTTTTTTCTTCATAGCCCTCATAGCTTTTTCTAAGTTGTTATCTCTAACACTAACTCTAATAATTTTTAATCTCCTTAAAATTATGCATTACTTTTTATATAAAAAAATGTGATAATGTAAATAACTTTTTTAATTTATTTATGAATAATAGATCAAACATAATAGAAGTAATTAATATTATATTAAAATACTATAGAAAGAATACTTCATTTAATGTTCTTTTAGATAGAGTAGTAGAAGAAATAAGACCTTCTAAAAAATTTACAGAACAACTACGCAATGAAATATTTGATGATGGTTATGCGTCTTTTTTTTCTTTAATAAACTCAATTATTAATGAAGAAATTTGTAAAGGTAAACCAAAAGATTTTAACAAATATAGGGTTAATGAGAAAATTAAATTTTTTATCTTTTACAGAATTCATATTATTAATAAATTATTTGAGAGAAAAAGAGTTTTAACAATTACCCTCAAACATAAATCATTGTTAGGTTTGCAAAAATTACTTTTTAATATTAGTGATGAAATTTGGTACCAATCGGGTGATGAATCTACAGATTTTAATTACTATAGTAAAAGGGTAATTTTAATGAATATTTATTTGAGTTCATATTTGTATAGTATTTATGATAATTCCAATGATTTAGGTAAAACTAAATTATTTATAGATAAACAAATTAGTAGGGTTTTAAAGTTTGGAAAAGTTAAATCAAATTTTAAATCTTTATTTTATCCAAAAACTATGTAATGCCCCATTTTTCTTGATGGTCTGATCTCTTTTTTAAAATAATCATAGCACTTAAACTTTTTTTTAATATTGTTAATCTTCAAATACTCATTTCCAATTATATTTATCATTTTACAATCTTTAAGGGGGTCAGGTGAATTGATTTTTCCATTCATTATTAATGAAACAAGGTTATCAAATTGACTGTAAGTGCATGAATCTATTGTCCAATGACCAGAGTTATGCGGGCGTGGAGCAAGTTCATTTATTAATATTTTATCATCCATTGTGATAAACATTTCAACTGCTAATATACCATTAAGATTTAAAGCATCTGAAATCTTACAGGCTATCATTTCTGATTTTTTAACAGTATTTCTACTTATCTTTGCCGGGTAAATTGTTTCTCTTAAAATAGAATCCCTATGAACATTTTGAACTGGAGGATAAACAATTATGTCTTCATTGTTCTTAACAACAATGACTGAAATCTCCAATTTAAATTTTACTCTTTCTTCTAGAATATAATTAGAAAGATTTAGATTTTTAAATTTTATTAAATTTTTTTTATCTATTTGATGTTGACCTTTACCATCATATCCCATTTCTTGAGTTTTCAATATACAATTATAGTTAAATTTTGAGACACCATTTTTTAATTCTTCATAGTTATTGATTTCAAGAAAATTTGTAGTTTTCACATCATTAATAGAATTTAAGAACTTTTTTTCTTTCAGTCTGTTTTGAGCAATTTCAATAATTTTACTAGATGGGAATAGTTTTTTTTTCTTCTGAATTCTTCTAAGTATTTTTTTTGAAATATTTTCTGTTTCTACGGTGAAAAAATCAGCACCATTGATAAATTCATCAAATTTATCAGAGTCATCAAGACTTCCAAAAAAATAATTATCACAAAACATTTTTGCACTAAAATCTTCCTCGGTTGAATATACAAGTGTTTTCACACCAATCTTTTTTGCTGCAATACAGGTAAACATACCCAGTTGACCACCTCCAATAATTCCTAAAGTATTACTTTTCATTTTTAGGGATTTTTTTTATTGAACTTGTTTGTTTTTTTCTGAAAACATCCAGTTTTTTCTGAATATCCGGATATTTATTTGAGAGGATTGAAATTGAAGCTAATGCTGCATTAATTGCTCCGGCTTTTCCAATAGCTAGAGTTGGTAGTGGAATGCCGGCAGGCATTTGGACAATTGACAGTAGACTATCTAATCCTTTGAGAGACTTTGATTCAATTGGCACTCCAAGTACCGGTAAAGTGGTGATTGCTGCAATCATACCTGGTAAATGTGCAGCACCACCTGCACCCGCTATTACAACTTCCAAACCATTATCTTTCAATGATTTCGCATAACTATATAATCTTTCTGGTGTTCTGTGAGCTGATACTATTTTTTTTTCATATGAGACTTTGAATTCCTTAAGAATTTTTTCTGATGAAATCAGGGTTTTCCAATCTGATTGGCTTCCCATAACAATAGAAACAAGAGCTTTATTATTCATTTACAAAAAATAATAGATTAAATTAAAAAAACATATTAACATAAAAATATGGAAAGAATTTTTACTAAAGAAAAAAAAATTAAATCTCTAATTTCTAAACACGAATTCTTTGATTCATTGATCCAAAAAAAAATTAAATACTTGAGTATTGATGATTTAGAAATTATTGATTTAAAGAAAAAAAAACTCAAAATTAAAGATGAGATTAATAGTCTAGCAAGTAGTTAATCCTTACTTCTATACTTATCAATAATAATTTCAATGTCTTCTTTTGTGCATAAACCTAATTCAAATGGATTTTGAGCTCTAACATTCTGCATATTCCAATATGTTCGCTCTCTTAAAGACTGAACAGTTTTTTTTGTTGTGCCGATTAATTTGCAAATTTTCGAATCAGGCATATTAGGTATATTTCTTATAAACCAATAAATACCGTTTGGTTTGTCAGCTCTCTTTGACAGTGGGGTATATCTGGAGCCTTTAGTTTTTTTATTAGGTACAGGTACCTCTGAGTTTTTTATATTAAGTGAAATTGTGTTGTCATTTTCACACCGTGAAATTTCTTCTTGAGTGAGCTCTCCATTTTCAAGTGGATTTCTTGGTAAAATTCCACTTGAAACCTCGCCATCAGCAATAGCTTGAATTTCAAGTATATGAATTCCAACAAATTCTGAGATCTGTTTAAATGAAAGTGTAGTATTGTCTATTAGCCAACTTGCTGTGGCTTTCGGCATTAGTGGTTTTCTCATAATTTTTTAAAGTTCTAAAATCACTTTTCCTATATGATTGCCTTCTTGCAACCTTCTGTGAGCAGAAATGACGTCTTCAATTTTATATACAGAATCAATATAACACTTTATTGAGCCATTCTCCAAGTGTGGAAAAACATTTTTCTCCAAATCTTTTAATATTTTAGCTTTAAATTCTATATCTCTAATTCTCAATGTTGAACCTGTTATTGTTAATCTTTTTAGCATAACTTTCATGAAATTCAAATCAGCAATTGCACCATTTTGAAATCCGATGTTTACTAACTTACCTTCGGGCCCTAAAAGGTCTAAATTTTTTTTGATATAATCGCCTCCAATATAGTCTAAAACTAAATTTAAATTGTTTTGATTAATTTTTTTAATCTCTTCATGAAAATCTTGTTTTTTGTAATTAAAAACATGCTTAACTCCAAGTTTCTTGCAAAATTCCATTTTTTTCTCATTGCCAACAGTTGTAAATATTTCTGCTTTAAAAATATTTAAGATTTGAATACTTGCAATCCCAATTCCACTCGTACCTCCATGAACCAAAACTTTTTGATTTTTTTTTAACTTCCCTCTGATCACGAGGTTTGACCAGACTGTAAAAAAACACTCAGGGATTCCTGCAGCTTCTTTAAGAGATATTTCACTTGGAACCTTGAAACATGTTTCTTGATCAGCAGCACAGTATTCTGCATATCCTCCTCCATTGACTAATGCAGCAACTTTTTCTCCAATTTTAAAATCTTTTACATCCTTTCCTAACTCTACTATTGTACCAGAAACCTCCAAACCAAGAATAGGTGAGTGACCATTGGGTGCTGGGTAATTACCCTCTCTTTGAACAATGTCGGGCCTATTTACTCCTGCAAACTTTACTTTTATCAGAATTTGATTTTTTTTTAATTTTGGAATCCCAACGTCTTTTAAATACATTACATCAGGAGGACCCGGACGATCAAAGTTGACTGACTTCATTAACTTTATATTATTTTTTAAAGTTTAAATTTTGGAATCTTTTCTTGAATTTTGCAACTTGTCCGTCTGAATCTAACATTTTAGAGCCTTCACCAGTCCACGCTGGATGAGATACAGGGTCAATGTCTAACTTTATCGTCTCGCCCTCTTTTCCATAAGTGGATCTAGTTTCAAAGGTGGAACCATCAGTTAACTGAACTTTTATCTTATGATAATCTGGATGTATATCTTTTTTCATAATTCTTGACTGATCTTATATAACTATTAAATTAAGTTTGCAATAAGAAACTAATTTACAATGAATCAATTCATAGATAAAGCAAAAGAAACAATGGATGAAATATTTAATCTAATTGAATCTAAATATGATAAATTTGAAGTTGATTTCGAGGATGAAAACTTAAGAATAGATTCAGTTGCTAATAACAATGTTTTTATTGTTAGTATTCATTCTCCAACCTCTCAAATATGGTTATCCTCCCCAATAAGTGGTGCGCATCACTTTAAAATGTCTTCGTCAAGCCCTATAACATGGGAAAGTACAAGAGATAAGGAGATAAAGCTTTTAGATTTACTAATTAGTGAACTAGAAAAATGATCATGCTAAATAAAATCATCAAGTTATTTAAAGTAGATAATACATTCCATTTAGTTGTGATTTTTACTGTTTTTGGAATCACTGGATCACTATCAGTAGTTTTTGGTGAAATGGTTTTGCTAAAATTTTTTGGGGAAGATTTTGTTAATAATAGTTTTTTTTGGCCACTAAGGCTAATACTGATTTTTCCTATTTATCAAGTTCTTTTAATTGTAGTTGGAACTATTTTTGGTCAGTTTAAATACTTCTGGAACATAGAAAAAAAGATACTTGCTAGGATGAGACTTATTAAGTCATCTCGTAGTTAATTTTATCTCAATTCTTCTATTTTTTTGGAAAGCCTCATCATTATCACCTTTATCAATTGGGTAGTTCTCTCCAAATCCAGCTGCTAAAAGTCGATGTGGCTCTATACCTTGTTCTATGAAAAATTTAACAATGTTTATTGCTCGTGAACTAGATAAATGCCAGTTTGAACTAAATTTATCATTATTAATCGGAATTTTGTCTGTGTGTCCATCAACTCTGAGAATCCAGTCAATCTTTGTTGGGATTTGTTGAGATATTTCTATGAGACTTTTAGCTACTTCACTTAGTTTTTCTGACCCTTCTTTCTGAATAATATCAGAGCCAGATTCAAAAAATATTTCAGACGGAAATACAAATCTATCACCAGAGACCTTTATGTCGTCTCTTTCGCCAATCGCTTTTCTAATCCTTCTGAAAAACTCAGATTGATACTTATTTAATTCAGCTACTTTTCCTGCAAGTGCTTGATTTAACTTTTTTCCAAGGTTTTGAATTTTTACTTTATTTTTTTTATCTTATTCTTCTGCATCTATTAATAATTCTGAAAGTTGAGATAATCTGTCATTGAGTTTTTGAAGATCTCTTTTCAATTCAAAGATCTCTAGAGAATATTTTTTATTGTCCTTACTGAGTTTTTTAGCTTCTTGATTTGTTGATTTTAGGTTTTCGAGAAGTTCACTTTTTTCATCCACTAATTGACTAAGTTCTCTTGATTTCATTTTTAACATATATTCTTGTTTAGCCTTTTTGTTTTCAATTTCTTGTTTTTCTTTATTCAATTGATCATTAATTTTTATTGATGTTGAATAATCTCTTTCTAATTTCGTTTTTTTTTCTTTTATTTCTTTATAATTTTTATTTGTAATTGAAATTTGATTTAAAAGTTCTTTTATTTCTTGATCAAGTGAAGAAATTTCACCTCTTTTAATATCTAATTGATCATTAAAATATATTTGTGTAATGGTTGATATTAAAACTGTAAAGATTGTTACGATCAATAAGGTACCAAGTATGTCTACAAAACCTGGCCATATATTAATTTCATATATATTTTTTCTGTTTAATCTCACGATCTTTTGCTAATGTTTGCTATCGTTTTTGATAAAATCTTAATTTCTTCTTTAATGTCTTTATTTAAATTGGTATTTTCTGAGATAACTCGATTTATTTCATAAATTGATTTTGAAATTGATTCTTGATGACTGTTTTGTTTTTCAATAACTGCTGTTGATTTTTTTAAATTTTCAGTCGTTACTTCTATTAATGACTCGATATAGGCAGGTGCTAGGTTTTTCTTTTCATCGTCGTCCATGTTCATAAGTGAAAATTTTGTTCTTTCTGATAATTTTTCTTCAATTTCATTGTAAAATCTATTCTGGGCTTGATTTGATTGAAGATCTAAAAACCCTAATATTAATGATCCACCCAAACCAAAAAGAGAGGAACTAAATGCAGTGCCCATTCCTCCAAGAGGTTTTTCTAATCCTTCCTTTAAAACTCTAAAAAGCTTTTGAGTATTTTCAGAGAAATCCAAACTACTAACTGTGATACTTACTGAATTTATAGTTTCCAGTAATCCCCAGAATGTTCCGAGTAAGCCCAAAAATATTGTTACACCTATCATATATTTTGATATCTCTCTACTTTCTATCAGTCTTCCCTCAAGACTTTCCATTACTGTTTTCATCGATGATTGAGAAAAAATTAAATTTCCAGAATGCTCTTTGACATAGTTATCTAAATATTTTAGTAATCTCGGAGACCTTGCACTTAACTTAGTTCCTGCTGATTGCTTGATAATATTATTTAACCAATTTAGCTCATTACTTAGATTAAAAAGTTGTTTTAGGATGTAGATAATTCCAATTGCAATTACTGCTAAGATAATACTATTTAATGACTGGTTGGTAAGAAAGAAATTATTTAGTTTATCAAAATGAAGGAATAGAAGGGAAGATATGAGAGCTAAAAATAAAATTATTCTAACTAAATATTTACTAATTATTTTCATTTAGACACCAATAAAGTTTAATATTACCTCATTCTTCCAATTTTTTGTTATATTTTCTTCATTAGTTTCAATTTTAATTCTATTATGAGATATACCTTGATTAATTAAAAAAGCTCTGATGTACAATGATCTTGACTTAGATATCTTTTTAAATTTATCAGAGTCATCATCGTCATTTGAAAAATTAGTCTTTATTATAATTTTTACAGGCTTATTTTTGATTATATTTGCGAATTCTTTTAATTTTTTTTTTTGTTTTATTCCTAATTCCTCTTGATTATTTTCAAAGTTCAATACTTCTCTCTTAGAATTTACTACTTGTTCCTTAAGTTCTACTATAGAGCTCGGTTTCTTAATAATTGCAGCTAGTATTTCATTTTCCTTGGTGTCTGGGAGATTATTTTGTTTTGAATCAATATTAGAAGTCCTCTTTTCTAATTTTTTTTTACCCTCAGAATTTTTTTGGGATTTTTCATTATTTTTCTTACTAAATGTTTTCTTTATTGAAGTCTCGTCAAAAAATTGTTTTCTTTTACTTGTTTCTTTTGTCTCACTCTGATCAACTTTGTTAAAATAAGAAAACTTTCTTTTTTGTATTTCTTCTTCTCTTTTCTTTTTAAGTTCATTTTTCTTGAATTTATTCTCAATATTATCCAAAATAATCTCATTTTCTGCAATAAATAGATTTTTCTTTTCTTTAAAAATATCTGATTTGTTGAGAATAGTGATTTGAGTGAAATCCTCAGGATTTTCTGCAATTTCTTGTTCTTTTTGTTTTACTTGTTTTATTCTCTTTTCTTTTTCTTCTGCTAACTTTTTTCTTGTTTTAATGATTTCTTTTTTTTTATCTATTTTTTCTTCACTTTCTTTTTCAATAACTTTCTTTTTAGCCTCTTGGATATACTGCGTTTCTTTTTTTCTTTGTTTTTCAAGATTTCTTTGCATTTTTAAGTAGTTTTCTCTCTCTTTCCTTTGATTGGCTAAATCTTTTTTTGCTTTAATTCTTTGTTCTTGATAAAATTTTTGTTCCTCTTGTTTTTTTTTTTGGATATCTTCTTTAAGTTTTTTTCTTTCAGCTAATTTGTTGAGTTTTTTAATTTTTTCGAGTTCTTTTTTTCTTTGCTTTTGTTTTTCTCTCAAATTTCTCTCTTCAACAAGTCTTTGTTTCTCTTTTATTCTTCTTTCTAGTTCATTTCTCTTTTCAAGTTCTTTTCTTAGTTGTCTTTCTCTTTTAATTTTTTGCTGTTCTGCTAATCTTTTTTTTTCTAATTCTCTTAATTGTTTTTTTTCAATTTCTTTATTTTTTAACTCTTCTGCTAGTTTTTTTTTCTTTTCAATCTGTTTTTGTTCTTCTATTGTAAGCTTCTTCTGAATTTCTTTTTTCTTTTTTATTTCAAGAAGTTTCCTAGCTTCTTCAATTTCTTTCCTCTGACGTATTTTTTCTGCTTGCCTAAGTTTTTCTAAATCTTTTAATTTTTGCTCTTCTATTTTTTTTGCTTTTTTTAACTCTTTTTTTCTCTTTTTTTCTTCAACTTTTTTCTGATTTTCAAGCTCTTTGGCTTTTTTTTTCTCTAATTTCCTTGCTTTTTCTATTTCTTTCTTCTGTCGTTTTTTTTCTTCTTTTCTTGCTTTTTCAAGTTCTTTGATTTTTTTTTCTTCAGCTTTCTTGATTTTTTCGAGTTCCTGCTTTTTCTTTTTTTTTAATGCCTTTTTTTTCTTTTCTAATTCTTTTTGTTGTTTTTTTTGTTCTGCTTTCATCTTTAGTTCAATTTGTTTCTTTTTCTTATCCTCTTCTTCTCTTTTTGCTTCTAAATTTTTTCTTTTCTCTTCCTCATCAGCTTTTTGCTTAGACTCTAACTCTTTTCGTTTTTGTTCTTCATTAGCTTTTCGTTTAGCCTCTAATTCTTTTTGTTTTTGTTCTAGATCAGCCTTTTGTTTAGATTCTAACTCTTTCTTTTTTCGTTCTTGATCAGCCTTTTGTTTGGCTTCTAATTCTTTTCGTTTTTGTTCTAGATCTGCTTTTTTTTTAGCTTCTAATTCTTTTCGTTTTTGTTCTAGATCAGCTTTTTTTTTAGCTTCTAATTCTTTTCGTTTTTGCTCTTGATCAGCTTTTTTTTTAGCTTCTAACTCTTTTTGTTTTTGTTTTTCTTCAGCCTTTTGTTTGATCTCT
>NZHH01000021.1:0-34124 GCA_002691245.1 Rickettsiales bacterium
TTAAGTATTTTTTTGATTTCTATCCTAGTTATTATTTCAGCCTACATTATGGAATTATTTTTTAACTATCCACCTTGTCGGTTATGCCAATATCAACGTATTCCGTATTTTATTTTAATTATTCTTTCTATAGTCGCTTATGCAACTAAACCAAAAGTTATTTTTTACTATCTCGCTGGATTAAGTATCCTTACTAATCTTTCAATTTCTTCTTTTCATAGTTTAGTAGAACGTAAAATAATTAGTTACGATAGTGGTTGTACCTCCAAAATTAATGAATTTGATAACATTGATGAACTCAGGAATTTTTTGGAAACAGTTCCGATTACAAAATGTGATGAGATTTCTTTTGCAATTCTTGGTTTATCCTTGGCTAACATCAATGTGATTATTTCAATATTGTTAATCTCTATTACATTTAATATATTATTTAAAAATGAAAAAAAAATTTAAGAAAAAAGTTGATGAAATTATTAGAGTGAATCATGCAGGTGAGTATGGTGCGCAAAGAATATATTCAGGACAACTAAAGTTTTGTCAGAAAGAAAGTCTCAAAACAAAATTAAGGAAAATCATAAAAGAAGAATATGAACATTATGACTACTTTAATGAAGTCATGATAAAAAAAAGAACTAGACCAACACTTATGAATCCTTTGTGGCATCATGGTGGATATCTTCTTGGTGTCATAACAGCTCTGATGGGAGAAAAGTATGTAAATGCATGTACAGAAGCAGTTGAAGAAGTAATAGTCGAGCATTACGAAGATCAAATAGAATTTTTAGAAAAAGAGGGTATTGAAAAATCAATGTTGAGAAAAATTAAGAAATTTCAATCTGATGAGGATGCACATAAGAGTGATGCTATAGATTCTAATAGAAATTATAATCCAAGATTCTTTAAAATCTTTACTAAAGGTTTAACAAAACTAGCAATTAAAGTATCTAAAAAACTCTAATTTTAGGGTTCCAACTCTGAATCCCAATACAAAAAATCATTCCAACTTTGATGTAAGAAATTTGGAGGAAACATTCTTCCTATTTCCTTAAGCTCGAAATTGTTAGGGGTGTGAGGATTATTCTTAAGATTGACTCCAATTTTTCTCAAAGATTTGTTGCCTTTAAATGTGTTGCATTTTCTACATGATGTAACGACATTTTCCCAAGTAGTCTTACCTCCTCTAGATTTAGGGATAACGTGGTCGAAAGTCAATTCCTCAACCTTAAAACTATTTGAACAATACTGGCATATGAATTTGTCTCTAAGAAAAACATTAAATCGAGTAAACGCTGCTTTTTCAGGGAGGGGAATATAATCTTTTAATGACACAACGCTGGGAAGTTTCATCGAAATCGAAGGCGATCTGACTACTTGATTGTATTCTGAGACAACATTTACCCTCTCTAGAAAAACTGCTTTTAAAGCATTTTTCCAGGACCACGTGGATAGTGGATAATAACTTAAAGGCTGGTAATCTGCATTCAGAACTAAAGCTGGACAATTATTTGAAGTTAAAACCATGATGAGACCTATAATAATTATATTGGTAAATTATGACGAATTTAAACGTTAAATATTCCTTTAATAAAATTATAACCACTGATTAACCCATTTTCATTTATACCATGCCCAAGATTCTCCTCTATTTTTAATTCTACGTCAAAGTCTAAACTTTTTAACTTTTCAAAAGCTTTAGTGGAATAATTTGAATTAATAATTTCATCTTCTCGACCATGAAAAATTCTTACAGGAAATTTTACATTTATTTCATTATCAAAATTTTCATTTGTATAAAGTAGTCCAGAATATGCAAGCAAACCAGCACATTTATTTTTTCTCTTACAAAGATGGTATAGAGCCATCATTGCTCCCTGAGAAAATCCAAAAAATACTATCTGGTTATCCACTAGAGAGTATTTTTTTTTTATTTCTTCTATAAAATTATTTAAAAAGGGACCGGCCTTCTCTAATCCCTCACCAATTTTTTCAGGTGNAATTGAAGTTAAATCAAACCATTGGTAGGCTTCTGTATTCCATTCGCATTTAAATGGAGCATTAGGTGAAATAAATGCAGTGTGTTTGAGCTGATTTTTAAATTGGTGACCAATGTTAATTAGATCATTTCCGTTAGCACCGTAACCATGAAGGAATACAACAGCGTTTTTAATGTCGTAACTTTTTTCTGGTAGAAGATTAGGACAGCTTAAAATATTAGTCATAGGTTTTCATAATTTTTTTTATTTCAAGCATAACTTGTTTTGGTATGAAATCACTTTCTTTTAAAATAAAAAAATCAATTATAGGTATAATGGAGTTAGGTTTAAGTATCCTCTTTTCCAAAATTTCATAAATTTTGTTAATTTCTAAAGAAATAAATTTTTCAACTTCTCCATCTTGGTTATAAAATTGGAGATTATCTTTTTTTTCAAGATGATAAATAAAAAGAATTGAAGAATTAAGCTTTTTTTTGTAGTTATGAATGTAATGTACTGTTTTACTTTTCTTTGCGTACCTGAGATCTGATACTGACAATCCAGCTTCCTCCCTTGCTTCCTTGTACAAATTATCTATTATTGAGATGCCACAAGGTTGACCACCTGCTATTGTATTGTCAAAAAAACTCGGAAAACTCTTTAGTTGTTTTGACCTCCTAGCAAAATGAATGATTGTTGAGTTTTTGTGTTTGCTCCATACGTTGCAATGCACCCCATAAGCAGGGAATCCAAAACTTGATAAATTATTTCTTTCAATTTGAAATAATTTACCATCGCAAAATTTTTCTTTTGGATGAAATTTGAATTTCGGGTTAAGTGATTCATAATTAAATACTGGGCAAAATTCTGACTTTTTCAGCGATTTTAGTTTTCTTGAGTAATCTAATATTTGTTTGAAATGAATGTTACTAGATGATCCATTCTTTTGTCTAATAAGTTTTGTTTTAGATTTATGTATCCAGCCAATTTTTTTTTTTTCAGAAATAATTGGAATGTAATTTGAAATATTATAGCTATTCAGCTGTCTTAAAAGTTCAATAGCAAATTCTAGAGTTTTTTTTTACTCATATGTTTTCTTAATTATAATTGCTATTTGCTTCATTATTTCTTCAATCTTGAAGTCTTTAGGGGTGAAAACTGCTTTAACACCAAAAGATATAAGTTTTTTTTCATCCTTCGGAGGAATTATACCACCAACAATCACTGGTATTTGTGAACATTTATTTTTTTTCAATAAGTTAATGATAACTTTAACCAAGTGAACATGAGAGCCAGAAAGAATTGATAAACCAATAATATGAACCCCTTCTTCTATAGCTGCAACCACTAATTGCTCTGGTGTTGATCTTATGCCATCATAAACAACTTCTAATCCAATATCTCTTGCACGGACAGCAATTTGTTCTGCTCCATTTGANTGACCATCAAGTCCAGGTTTTCCNACTAAGATTTTAGGTCTCCTTTTAAGTTTTTTTGATATTTTATCAATCTCATCATTTATAACTCTAATTTCNGAATNNTTGGTCTCATTCTTGGTTATATGAGATGANACTATTCCNGTCGGAGCTCTGTACTCACCAAAAACCTCTCTCATAACATTTGACCATTCACCGGTTGTTACTCCATTATGAGCNCANTCTATAGAAGCTTCCATAATATTNANNCCANNAGATGCATGTTTNTTTAATTTAGNAAGGCTTGAATTNNCCTTTTTATTATTCCTTCTAGATTTCCATTTCTGTACGTTTTCAATTTGACGTTTTTCAGCGTTGTCGTCGACTTTCATGAANCCACCGTCTTTTTCGTTGACAAGAGGAGATAGCTCTCCTTCAGCAAAACAATTCACACCAACAACTTTTTGATTTCCCTTTTCAATATTTTTTTGTCTATTGGTCTGAGATTGAACCAATCTGCTTTTTAAATACCCATTATCTATNGCAGGCACTAAACCTCCAATTTTATCGATTTTTTTCAATTCTTGATTTGCTGATGCCTTGAGTGAATTAATTCTTTCTTTTAAAACCTTTGAGCCCTTAAAAATATCTGAAAATTCTAATAGATCAGTTTCATATGCCATAATTTGTTGTAACCTTAGACTCCATTGTTGATCCCATGGTCTCGGCAACCCTAATGCTTCGTTCCAAGCAGGAAGTTGAACAGCTCTAGCTCTAGAATTTTTGGCAATAACNACTGGAAGCATTTGAATTAGTATTCTGTATACATTGTTCTCTGGTTGAAGTTCAGTTAAACCTAATGAATTGACTTGCATTCCATATCTAAATCTTCGGTATTTAGAATCTGATATTTTAAATCTTTTNTTNCATATTTCATCCCATAGTTCTGTAAAAGAAGCCATTTTAGCTGTTTCGGTNACAAAACGCATACCAGAATTNACAAAAAAACTTATTCTNCCTACNATNTTTTCAAAAAGTTGTTTTGGAATTTTTTCAGAATTCCTAAGATATTCAAGAACTCCAATAGCTGTGGCAAGAGCAAANGATAGTTCTTGCTCTGGAGTTGCACCNGCCTCTTGAAGATGGTANGANCAGATNTTGATTGGATTCCACTTAGGTATTTCAGATGTNGTATATTTAATAANATCTGTGGTTAGCTTTAGACTTGGTTCAGGAGGAAAAATGTATGTTCCTCTGGATAAATATTCTTTGGTTATATCATTTTGGGTGGTTCCAGATAATAATTTTTTATCTACTCCCTGCTTTTCAGCCGTTGCAATATATAATGCAAGTAGCCAAGGTGCTGGAGCATTAATGGTCATTGAGGTGTTCATTTTTTCTAGAGGAATTTTGTTGAACAAAGTTTGCATGTTTCCTATGTGGCTTATAGGAACTCCGACTTTCCCGACCTCACCTTTAGATAGAATGTTATCCGAGTCATAACCAGTTTGTGTTGGTAAATCGAAGGCTACTGATAAACCTGTCTGACCTTTTTTTAAATTTTCCCTATATAAGTTATTAGAAGCTTCTGCTGAAGAATGTCCAGCATATGTTCTAATCATCCAAGGTTTGTCTTTTTCTTTAATCATTTATGATCCATAAATAATATTATTTTTTATTGCTAACAAGAAAATTTATGTATTTTTTATTTTTAGTGGTATATGTTGCTCTTAAAATATCATAGGAATAGTTATGACTGCAAAGAAAATTTACGAGATTGGAGAAATACCTAATTTAGGAGATATACCTGAGCAAATGTATGCCTGGGTTATTAGAGAGGATAGGTTAGGTGTTCCAGAAAAAGCTATGCAAATTGAAAAAATGCCTGTCCAAAAACCTGGAAAGGACGAAGTGCTAGTGATGGTAATGGCGGTTGGCATTAATTACAATAATGTTTGGGCTTCTCAAGGCATTCCAATATCAGTCATAGGAGAAGACACAGGCTACCATATTGGTGGTTCAGATGCATCTGGAATTGTTTGGGCAGTAGGTGATAATGTAAAAAGATGGAAAGTTGGAGACGAAGTTATAATTCACTGTAATAGAGATGATGGAGATGACGAAGAATGTAATGGGGGAGAGCCAATGTATTCAAAATCACAGAGAATTTGGGGTTATGAAACAAATGATGGTTCTTTTGCGCAATTCACTACTGTTCAATCAAGACAATTATTAAAAAAGCCTAGTCATTTGTCTTGGGAAGAGAGTGGTTGTTACACGCTAACTTTAGCCACAGCATTTAGAATGTTATTTGGGCATCCTCCTCATGAACTTAAAACAGGAATGAATGTTCTTGTTTGGGGTGCCTCAGGCGGAATTGGGAGTATGGCTGTCCAAATTTGTAAAGCAATTGGGGCAAATGCAATTGGCATTGTATCTGATGACGAAAAAATTCCATTTGTCGAAGGGTTGGGGGCTAAAGGCGTCTTAAATAGAAAAAAGTATGAATGTTTTGGTCAACTGCCAGATGTAAAGAATCAAAAGGATTATTCAGATTTTATAAAAAAATGTAGGGTATTAGGGAAAGATATTTGGCAAATTACAGGGAAGAAAGATGTAGATATTGTATTTGAGCATCCTGGTGAATCAACATTTCCTGTTTCTTGCTATCTAGTAAAAACAGGTGGAATGGTCGTAATTTGCGCAGGAACCTCTGGGTATAACCTCACAATGGATGCAAGATATGTTTGGATGAGACAAAAAAGAATACAAGGCAGTCATTTTGCAAATCTATATCAAGCTACTCAAGCAAATGAAATGATGATAAATAAGCTCATAGAACCTCTTATGTCAGAATGTTTTGAATGGTCAAAAATTCCAGCAGCACACACAAAAATGATGAATAACATGCATTTACCAGGAAACATGGCAGCATTAGTTCAGGCAAAAAAAACTGGAATGAAATGTTTTAATGATTTATAAATAAACTTGAATTAAAATAAAAATAGATTAAATAATAATTTCATGGATAGTTCAGCTAACATAAACTCAGATATAATAAATTTTAGAAAGTATTTGGTCGCAAATAAAGATGTTTATGCACTAATTCTATCTAATCTTGAGACTGTAGCAAAAAAGTCAAATAAGTATTTAGTATCTCTCCTCAAAATCGATGGAAAGTTAGATAACAATCTTTTAGAGACTAATCAGTTTAAAACACACGGATATGCTTGGTTTGAGACTTACAGAATTGGGCTTAGAGAAACCTTTAATTGGTTCAATAGCTTAGAAGATCTTGAAAAATCCTCAGAAATAGATGCATCAATAACTATCTTTGCCTTTTCTGAATATTTACTTCAAATGAAAAATGGAATAATGATGAGTCAGTCAGAAGTTATCAGACCTATTGATATAGGACTTCAGGATTCCGATTTTAACTTTATGAATGATCCGTCTGTGCAAGAGTTAATTGAAATTGGACTTTCTGATAAAATAAAAAAGGTAATAGTAGACAGTCTGGATAAAGGAATTCACGCTTCTCTTGGCTTGAATGATGAAACTCTTGACATGATCCAGGATCAATTCAAAAAATTTACTGAAGAAGAAATCCTTCCCCATTCAAATGAGTGGCATCTAAAAGATGACCTTATCCCTGACGAAACTCTTAACAAAATGGCAGAATTAGGTGTCTTTAGCATTGCTATTCCTGAAAGCTATGGAGGGTTAGGAATGGGTAAAGTTGCAATGTGTGTTGTAACTGAAGAACTATCAAGGGGTTTCCTTGCCGCAGGATCACTCGGAACAAGAGCAGAAATTGCTGGTGAATTAATTAGGTTAGGTGGAACTGAAGAACAAAAAAAGAAATACTTACCTGAAATAGCTTCGGGTAACCTTCTTACAACTGCGGTATTTACCGAACCAAATACTGGGTCTGACCTAGGCAGTCTATCAACAAGAGCAGTATTAAAAGATGATGAATACACAATAACAGGGAATAAAACTTGGATAACACATGGTGCGAGATCAGATTTAATGACTGTTCTCGCGAGAACAGATTCAGAAAAAAAGGGATATAAAGGCTTAAGTATGTTCCTAGTTGAAAAACCAAGAGGTACCGACGAAAACCCTTTTCCTATGGAAGGTATGACCGGAAGCGAAATAGAAGTCTTAGGGTACAGAGGCATGAAAGAGTACGAGATTGGGTTAGACGATATTAAAGTTAATAAAAAACAACTTCTTGGTGAAGAAGAAGGTAAAGGTTTTAAACAACTTATGGAAACTTTCGAATCTGCAAGAATACAAACAGCTGCAAGAGCAGTTGGCGTTGCACAGAACTCCATAGAACTCGCACTACAATATGCGAAAGATAGAAGTCAATTTGGAAAACAAATAATAAAGTTTCCAAGGATCTTTTCTAAGCTTGCCTGGATGGCAATGGAAACAACAGTTGCTAGACAACTAACATTGTTCTCAGCTAGAGAAAAAGATAATGATATAAGATGTGACATAGAAGCTGGAATGGCTAAGTTACTAGCTGCCAGAGTTGCTTGGAGTAATGCAGATAGTGCTTTGCAAATCCATGGTGGAAACGGATATGCCCTTGAATATCCAATCAGCAGAGTTCTTTGTGACTCAAGAATCTTAAATATATTTGAGGGTGCAGCAGAAATCCAAGCTCAAATAGTAGTCAAGGGATTGCTCTCTAGATAGATGGATTTTCTACTAAATTTTATAATAGTAATTTGTCTAATAACAACTTTTATCATTTTGTTAATAGGTCTTTTTCATACTGCGAAATCTGGTGAGGAAGATAATAATAAAATAAACCTATTTATGCGATATAGGGTTGCAATCCAATTTGTCACTTTGGTAATCCTTTCTATTGCTTTATTTGTAAAATCTTAGGAATAAATTGGTAAAACTTGATAAAATTTATACTCGTGGCGGGGATAAAGGAAGCACAAGTTTAGGCGATGGTTCAAGGGTAGACAAAAGTAGTGCTCGTATCAAAGCATATGGTGAAGTTGACGAAGCTAATTCTTCTATAGGAATTGCAGTAGCATTCTCTTCAAGTAAAATAAAAAATATTTTACTTGCGGTTCAGAATGATCTGTTTGATGTTGGTGCGGATCTGTGTTTTCCAACTCAACAAAAAAAAAAGTTAACAATTTTGTCTAATAGAGTAGTGTTTTTAGAAGATGAAATTGATAAACTTAATAAAGATCTTTCCAAACTAGAATCTTTTATTCTACCTGGAGGTACAAGGTCATCCTCTTTTCTACATCTTTCTAGATCTTTGGTTAGAAGAGCAGAAAGATCTATAGTTGAATTGGATAAAGGTGAAGAAGTAAATCCCAACGTGATAAAATATATCAATAGATTATCAGATTTCCTTTTTGTTGCCGCAAGGTTTGAGAATAAAAAAGAAGGTGATATACTTTGGGTTCCAAATAAATATTAACTTAGGAATTTAATATGAAAGCTTTAGTTTGTGTAAAAAGAGTTATTGATTATAACGTTAAAATACGGGTTAAATCAGATAAATCTGGTGTTGAAACAGAAAACGTTAAAATGTCAATGAACCCTTTTGATGAGATAGCTGTTGAAGAAGCTGTCAGAATGAAAGAAAAGGGACAAATTAATGAAATTATTGTCTTATCAGTTGGCTCTGATAAATCTCAAGAAACAATTCGGTCTGGACTAGCTATGGGAGGAGACAGAGGTATTCTAGTTAAAACAGACAATGAACAAATTGAACCTCTCAATGTTGCCAAAGTTATAAAGTCAATTTGTGATAAAGAAAAACCAGATCTTGTGATTTTGGGAAAACAAGCAATCGATGATGATTGTAATCAAACCGGACAAATCGTTGCAACACTTCTTAATATTCCACAGGCAACTTTTGCCTCAGAACTTAAAAAAAATGACGACAATACGCTTGATGTAACCAGAGAAATCGATGGTGGACTAGAAACCATAAGAGTAAATATACCTTGTGTTATAACAACTGATCTTAGACTCAATGAACCAAGGTATGCCTCACTACCAAATATTATGAAAGCCAAGCAAAAAAAAATAGAATTACTTGAAATAAGTGATTTAGGTATAGATATTAAAAATAGATTAAAGGTTTTAGAAGTTAATGAGCCTCCTGTTAGAAAACCAGGAATAAAAGTTAATGATGTAGAATCTCTAGTGGATAAATTAAAAAATGAGGCAAAAGTACTATGAAAATATTAGTTGTAATAGAGCATGATAATAAAGACGTAAAACAGTCAAGTTTTTCAACAATAACTGCAGCAAATAAAATAGGCGAAAACGTGGAGGCTATTATACTTGGCGATAATTTAGATTCCCCTTTAGAAAGTTTAAAAATGGCTGATGGATTAAAAAAAATTCATGCCATTGAAAGTAAGAATTTTCTTAACCCCATAGCCGAACACCTTAGCTCGACTATCTCAAAATTTATTGAGGATAAAGGTTTTACTCATATATTATCTCCCTCAAGCACTTTTGGTAAAAATATGTCCCCGAAACTTTCAGCACTCCTCGATGTTCAGCAAATATCAGATATAACTAATGTGATAAGTGATAGCACATTTGAAAGACCTATTTATGCTGGTAACGCAATTGCTAAGGTTCAATCTAACGATGATATAAAAATTATTACAGTTAGATCAACCTGCTTTGAACCATGTAAGCAAAACTCAAGCGTAGATATAGAAAAATTAGCTTTGAATGTAGATGCAAACAATTCGATTAGCTTCGTAAGCTACAATCAATCAAAATCGGATAGACCAGAACTCACGAGTGCTAAAATAGTTATATCAGGTGGAAGAGGTATGCAAAATGGAGAAAATTTCAAGCTACTTGAAGGAATTGCTGATAAACTTGGTGCAGCTATGGGTGCTAGTAGGGCAGCAGTTGACGCAGGTTTTGTTCCTAATGATTGGCAAGTTGGCCAAACAGGTAAGATAGTTGCTCCAGACCTATACATAGCGGTTGGAATTTCAGGAGCTATCCAACATATCGCTGGCATTAAAGACTCGAAATACATTGCTTGCATTAATAAAGACGAAGAAGCTCCGATATTCAATTTTTCAGACTATGGATTAGTTGGTGACCTTTTCGATTTATTACCAAAGTTAGAAGAGAAATTATAACAATGATTCTAGTTGTTCTAAAATTTTGTTATCTAGCCAGTTGATATAACCTTCAACTCTAGATAATTCATTCATATTTTTGTCAATGATCAATGTAGTTGGCATTATTTTCACCTCTAATTTCTTTGTAATTACTAATTTATTATCTATCAAGATATTTAGTTTTTTGAATCTGTTTTTTTTCAAAAATTTTGGGATAACTTTTTCTGGATTTGAATCAACAGAAATAAAGAGGACTTCAATAGAATCTTTGTATTTTTTTTTTAATTTTACTAGTTCTGGAATTTCTTTAATGCATGGCGGACACCATGTAGCCCAAAAATTCAATAGGTATAGTTTATTATTATCATTCTTTTGAAAGATATCTATTTCTTTCTTATCCAATGTGTCAAATTTTAAATAATCAATCTTTTTCGGTGGATTATTTAATAATAGTTGATTGTTCTCGTACGAATGAGATAGATTTGATATTAATAAAACGAATAAAAATAAAATTATTTTCATAAAATAAATATAGCATAAATGAAAAAAACAACAAATGCACTTTGGGGCGGAAGATTTCAGAAGAAATCTTCAGAACTATTAAATAAAATAAATAACTCCATTGGCTTTGACTTCCAGCTTGCAGAGGAGGATATACGATTAAATAAATCTTATGCAATGTCATTGTATAAAAGTGAAATTTTAAAACATGATGAATTTAAAAAAATCGAGAAAGGTTTAGATGAAATTTTGAATGAGGTTCGTAATGGCAAGTTTAAATTTTCAAGTGATTATGAAGATATTCATATGAATATAGAAATGGCATTGAAGAAAAAAATTGGGAGATTAGCAGGAAAAATTCATACTGGAAAATCAAGAAATGATCAAGTTGTGACGGATTTGAAGATGTGGATAAGAGCAAAGTTAAAGATAATTATTATTAAAATTCAATTATTGCAAAAAACAATATTGAAAAGATCTGAATTAAATATTGATGTAATAATGCCTGGTTTTACTCATTCTCAGAATGCCCAACCAATTTCTTTGTCTCATTATTTTCTGTCTTTTTTTGAGATGTTTCAAAGAGATAAAAGAAGGTGTAAACAGCTTTTAGAAAATATTGATGAATGTCCACTGGGGTCAGGTGCATTAGCTGGTACAAATTTTCACGAAATAAATAGACATTATCTTGCGAAAAATTTAGGTTTCAAAAAACCTACAGAAAATTCATTGGATAGTGTGTCAGATAGAGATTTTGTTATTGAGTATTTAAGTATATTGTCAATCTTAAGTTTGCATTTTTCCAGACTTTCCGAAGATTTTATTATTTGGTCAAGTAGCGCTTATGAATTATTAAAGTTTCCTGACAGCTTATGCACTGGTTCGTCAATAATGCCACAAAAAAAAAATCCAGACGCAGCTGAACTTGTAAGATCAAAGTGTGGTAGAATTTATGCCTCCTTACTCAATTTACTAATTATTCAAAAAGGTCTACCAACTGGTTATAGTAAAGATCTTCAAGAAGATAAAGAACCTGTTTTCGATGCTAATACTACAATAAATCTGTTATTGGATATTGTTAATGAAATGATAAAATCTGTAATCATCAATAAAAAAAATATGTATAATCTTGCTAATAAAGGATATGTAACAGCAACTGATATAGCTGACTGGATGGTAAAAAATATTGATTTGACATTTAGAGAAGCACATCAAATAACAGGAAAAATTGTATTATTAGCTGAAAAAAAAAAAAAATTATTAGAAGACTTAAGCCTTGAAGAACTCAGGACTATTCAACCTAAAATTACCGAAGATATTTTTAATCAATTATCAATAAAGGGTTCAATTGAAAAAAAAAAATCTTACGGCGGAACCAGTAACAGTGAGATAAAAAAAGCAATAAAGAGAGCCAAGAGAAAGATATAATGAAGTTACCCCTTTATTTAATAATTTTTATTGTTTGTTTATCATTAGTTTCTTGCGGAAAAAAAACAAGACTTGATAAGTTGCCAAATAGTGATTTCCCTAGAGAATATTCTACTCCAGATGATTGATATTTCTAAATATAATAATGAACTAAGATATAGAGGTAATAATCTATTTTTAGAAAATGTTGCTTTAAATAATATTGCGAAGAAATTTAAAACACCAACATTTTGTTATTCATCTTCTTTGATAACCAATAATTTTAATATATTCAAACACTCATTCAAAAAAATACAACCATTAATCTGTTATGCAATGAAAGCGAATTTTAATTCTTATGTTATAAAAATCTTAGAGAAGTTAGGTTCTGGTATTGATGTTGTTTCAAAAGGAGAGCTAAAAAAATGTTTAGATAATGGGGTAAGTGCAAACAAAATTGTTTTTTCAGGAGTTGGAAAAACAGATGACGAAATAGAATTTGCTCTAAAAAATAAAATAAAGCAAATAAATGTAGAAAGTCTAGAGGAATTAAAAGATATTGAAAAAATTTGTAAAAAATTAAGGGTAAATACAAATGTGTGTTTGCGTGTAAATCCTGACATAAATGCCAAAACACATGATAAAATTTCTACGGGAAGGCTTGAAGATAAATTTGGAATTCCTAATGATCAAATTAAATATATTTTTCAGAATTATAATAATAATAAATTTATTAATATTATTGGATTATCAATTCATATAGGTTCTCAGATTGAATCTCTTGACCCATTTAGAAATGCATTTAAAAAAATAAAAAAACAAGTATTAGATTTAAGGAAAAACGGATTTGAAGTTTCAACTATTGATTTAGGTGGTGGTATAGGAATTAAATATAATGAAAAAAGTAGAATAGTTGATGTTGAAATGTATACGAATTTAATCGAGGAACTGTTTTCTGATATGAAATTAGAAATTATAATTGAACCAGGAAGATACATAGTTGGTTCTTCAGGAATAATATTGACAAGAGTCATAAGGGTAAAGAAAGGAAAAGATAAAAACTTTTTAATATTAGATGCAGGAATGAATAATTTACTAAGACCTGCATTATACGGTGCAAAACACAGTATTTTTCCTGTAAAGTTATCATCAAAAAGAAAAGTTCTTTATGACATTGTAGGTCCAATATGCGAGAGTAGTGATGTTTTTATGAAAAATGCAAAAATTCAGGAACTTAATAAAGATGATTTAGTTGTTATATCCTCAACAGGAGCTTACAGTTCATGTATGGCTTCTGATTACAATTTAAGACCTAAAGCGCAGGAAGTTTTTGTAAAAGAAAAAAAAAACAAGAGTTTCAAATAGTTAAAATGGAACAAATTTTTTTTTTAAATGATATATCCTTAATTTCAAAAAAAAAAAAAAATTTTAAACATAAATTTAAAAGTAGATAAAGGTGATTTTTTAATTATAAAAGGATCTAACTCAACTGGAAAATCACTGTTATTAAAACTTTTTTATTTGAAGATATTACCCTCATCTGGTTCATTTTTTTTAAAGGGAGAAAAATTATCACATAACTTAAGAAAAAAAATTTTAGAATTTAGGAAAACAATGGGTGTAATTCTTCAAAATGATTATTTGATTCCTTTTTTCTCTGTCTATCAGAATATTGAACTTGCAAGTCAGATCCAAAATTCAAAAAAGGAATTTAAATCTCGAATGCAACAAATGTCTAAATGGCTAGATTTAGAAGAAATAAAAGAAGAGAAAGTAATTAATTTATCTAACAGTCAAAAACAAAAAGTTGTTATAGCTAGAGCTTTAATAAATAATCCCAAAGTTATTGTTGCAGATCAACCAGAAACTTATCTAGACATAGAGTCCAAAAAAAAGATCTTTTTTCTCTTAGAATCTCTGAATAAAATTGGATCTACAATTATTATGACAAGTAATCAATCACACAATGTAAGTGTTAAACATAAAATTTTGGAGCTAAGATAAGAATGATTCAATTTCAGGAGATATTGAAAAAAATTATTCTTAAAGATGAAGAACGTTTTTTTCATGGATTAACTTTTGTAGTAATCAGTTTAATAACCATTCATTTGGCTATTTATTTTAATTTCTATAAGTTTTCCGAAAATTGGTTAGAGCTTGAGTCAAGCAAAACTACTTTTATAATTAGCAATAATTCAGATGAAAAAAAAATACCACTTAACATTACATCTGATATAGAAGACTATCTGTCATTAAATATTGAAAACTTTAAGTTTAAAATTATTGAAGATAACTTGATAAAAGAAAGCCTAGGATTAACAAATTTTTCTGATATGTCTGGATTGAAATTACCTTTTATTTTCCAGGTTGAAACGTCAAATAAAAATACTGTTGATGAAGTCTACACAACAATCATTAATCTTTCCGAAAATAGACTGATTGAAAAATATTCACATCAGGATGAGTTGTTCGAAATAACATCTTTAGTTAATAGAATTAAGCTAATTATTTTTATAATGTTGTTAGTTGTAATGATTTTATTTGCTTTTTTGGTAATGAATATTGTAAAGGCTGCCTTAAAAAGTAATTATAAATTTTTAGATATGTTGCAAATCATGGGAGCTAGTAGTTTTGAATTATCTAAAAATATATCTCAAAGTGTGGTAAAAAAAATTATTCCCGGTGCGATACTAAGTACTATTTTCGTTTATCTAATAAGCACTCTTTTAATTAAATTATTTGGAGTAAATTTTAATTTTTTTAATTCCACCTTCTTTTTAGAGATTAATATTAAAACTTTATTTTTATTAATTCTTTTTATTAGTATATTTTTGGCCGTTCTGTTGGTATTTTTAACATTTTATTTATTTTATTTTTTTGAGAAAAGATTTTTTGATAAATTTTAAGAAATTTATAGTTTTTTTAATATCTATAATCATTATTACCTTTGTGTGGTGGTTAATTCTAATTTTCAATACATTTCCTAAGAAATTTTATGTAAACGCTGACAGTTTTGAAAGTTCAAAATCTGTAATAGTTGTTCTAACCGGAGGTAAAGGTAGAATTGACAAGGGTCTTGAACTTTTTGAGAGTAATTATGGTAAATACCTTTTTATTTCTGGAGTATTCAAAGAATCAGAAATTAAAATAAATATCTTTGTAGAAAATAAATTAATAGAAAAAGATTGCTGTGTAATTGTCGATAATAAATCCAAGAATACATTTGAGAATGCGTTTGAGGTAAAAAGATGGTTAAATGAAAAAAACGACATAAAAAATCTTATTTTAGTTAGCTCCTATTATCATTTACCAAGGAGTTATATTGTTTTTAAAAAACTTATTAAAGATAAAGATATTTTATTGTCACCAGTAAATTATAAAATTAACTTTAATAAAAATATTATTTTTCATGTTAGATTAATTATTCTCGAGTATTTTAAAATTATATATACTTTATTTTCATTATAATGAATTTTTTAAGAAATCTTCTATTTTATATTTTCTTTTATGTAGGAACCGCATCTTTTTTTATAATTTTCTCACCTGTTAGATTCTTTAGTTTCAAATTAGTTGTAAATTTGTGTTATTTTTGGACAACATCAGTTATTAAACTCTCAAAAGCTATGTTAAATATAGATTATAAAATAATTGGAATGAAAAATATTCCAAGATCTGGAGCATTTATAGTTGCTAGTAACCATCAATCGGCTTGGGAAACTTTTTTTTTTGGCTCATTATTTCCTGGTTCGGTCTTTATTTTAAAAAATGAACTAAGAAAAATACCAATATTTTCTCAGTATTTCAAAAGATTAGGTTTTATTTTTGTTAAGAGGGACCAGGCATTTGAATCTTTAAAATATGTTCTTAAGTCTGTAAAAAAATTGGTTCAGCAAAAAAGAAATGTTTTTGTTATTTTTCCTGAAGGAACAAGATTGCATCCTGGAACAAGAGTTAAACTGAATAAAGGTGTATTTGCTATCCATAAGTTTATTGGATTGCCGATCTTACCAGTTAAGCTTGATTCTGGAAAGTTTTGGTTGAATAAAAGATTTAGAAAAGAAAGTGGGACAATAAAAATCAAAATATTTCCAATAATAAAAGACAGAATGAAAAAAGAAGAAGTAATTAGAACTTTAGAGAGATGTTATTATGAATAATGATTTAGATTCCTTTCTTTAAAATACTTTTTCTTATTTGTTTTGTTCTTTTTAAAAGCATAAAAATTTCTTCACTATTTCCTGAATTTAGATTTTGCATAAAACTTTCAATATCTTTTAGAAATGTATTAAAAGTTTTATTTAAATATTCTTTATTTGCAAAAAATATATCTGTCCACATTTGGGGGTCAGATGAACCTATTCTTGTAAAATCTTTGAAACCACCAGCTGAAAAATTTATCAATGCTTGCTTTTTTTTGATGTCTAAGTTGAATGCAGTTCCTACAATTGTAAAAGCAATTAAGTGTGGTAGGTGAGAGGTTATTGACATTATTTTATCGTGTTCTTTAATCTTCATTATAGCTACCTTCATTCCAATATCTTCCCATATTTTTGATATTAGTTTTGTGGATTTATCTTTATTTTTAATAGGAGTAAGAATGCACCATTTATTTTGAAAAAGGTTTTTTTTTGAATTCGCTGCACCAGAATATTCAGTTCCTGCAATTGGATGGCCTGGAACAAGAGAAAACTTTTTATTATTTAGTTTAAGTATTTCTGCATTAAAAATATCTTTTACTGAACCTACATCAG
This sequence comes from Rickettsiales bacterium, assembly GCA_002691245.1. Taxonomy (GTDB): domain Bacteria; phylum Pseudomonadota; class Alphaproteobacteria; order Methylaequorales; family Methylaequoraceae; genus Methylaequor. The sequence continues at coordinate 17,193 of NZHH01000021.1, forward strand.
AGATAATTTGATTTTTTGTAGAATGTTTAGCTATTTCTAATATCAAATTATTTATTTTACTTACAGGTGTGCAAATAAAAATTATTGAGCTTTTTTTAATCTCATTATTTACTAAATTTCTCCCTTCATCTATTGCTTTTATCTTAATAGCGTCTTTAAGATTGGCTTGTGATTTATCAATGCCAACTATTTTTTTGCAAATTTTTTTAGACTTTAGCGCTAAACCAAGAGAAGCACCAATTAACCCGGGTCCAATTATTGTGATTTCATTAAACATTTTTTATATTATTTTAATTTTAATGCATTTTTGAGTTCTTTTAAAAATTTATTTAGACTTTTGGTTGAACCGATTGACACTCTAAAGTAATCATAAAGTTTATAGTTTTCCAAATCTCTCACTAAAATACCTTTATTTTTTAGATAATTGATAATATTAATCTTTGAATATTTTAATGGATTTACCTTAATTAGAACAAAGTTAGCGAATGTTTCGTATGATTCTAAACCTAGATCATTGATTTTGGAAGGGAGTGATTTTGCCCATTCATCGTTGTGCTTTACTGATTTGATAAAAAAATCTTTTTCTTTTAAAATCAACGATCCGATGCTTTGAGCTATTGAATTAACATTAAATGGTCCCCTAATTTTTTCTAGTAATTCAATTATACGTGTATTTGAATATCCCCATCCGAGCCTTAGACCAGCTAAAGCGAATATTTTTGAAAATGTTCTTGTAATAATAATATTTGGATATTTATCTACTAAATCAATTCCATCAGAATATCTTTTGTCAGTTATGAATTCCGAGTATGCTCCATCTAAAACAACAATAATATTTTTGGGTACTTTATTTAGAAAATTTATTAATTCATCTTTAAAAATTATTGTCCCAGTTGGATTATTGGGGTTTGCAAAAAAAATAATTTTCGTTCTTTTATTTATTTTTTTTAATATATTATCACAGGAGATTCCAAGATCCTTCGTAGGAGCAAATACTACTTTGCAACCCGATGCTCTAGCTATTATTGGGTAATATGTAAATCCGAATTCACTGCAAATAACCTCACAATTTTCTACTGAAAATGTTTGAGAAATTATTGATAAGATGTCATCAGATCCGTTGCCACAAATTATTTTATTACTATTTAGATAAAAAACTTTAGATAAAGAATCTTTCAATATTTTTGAATCACCATCTGGATAGAAATTTGAATTAGCAATTAAGCTTTTTCCTTCGGAATAAACTTTATTAGGAATTTTAAAGGGAGATTCATTAGATGATAGTTTAATAATTTTTTTATCGTTATTAGAGTATGAACCTCCAGGAACATATTTTTCAATTAATTTGATTGATGGTTTTGTTAAAGTTTCAATTTTGACCATGAAGAACTATCTCAAAAAATTATTTTGACTACTTATTCAACATAGTTATGATGCGATCTAAGTCAAATAAATTTATATAAAATTAATAATGAAATTAAAAATTGAATCGGAAATATTAAAATTTCAGAAAACAGTTAAACTTGACTCTGGGAAAAAAATTGAATCTTGTGAAATAGCTTTCAAGACTTATGGAAAATTAAATAAAGAGAAAACTAATGCAATTTTAGTTTGTCATGCCTTATCTGGCGATCAATATTGTGCAGGTATTAACCCAAATACAAAAAAAAAAGGTTGGTGGAGTGTTTTAATTGGTCCTGGAAAAGTAATTGATACAAATACCTTCTTTGTTGTTTGTAGCAATGTCCTCGGAGGGTGCATGGGAAGTACTGGCCCGTCGTCATTAAAACCAAAATCACAAACACCATATGGATTAAAATTCCCAGTAATTACAATTAGTGATATGGTTCGACTACAAGATAAATTGATATCTTATTTGGGTATAAAAAAATTATTTGCAGTCATCGGAGGATCAATGGGTGGTATGCAAGTTTTGGAATGGGCTACGAAATATAGCAATAAAATAAATTCAGCAATTCCAATTGCTACTTCTTATCGCCATTCTGCACAAAACATTGCATTTCATGAAATTGGAAGACAGGCAATCATGGCGGATCCAAGTTGGAATAAAGGAAATTATTATAAAAAAAAAATTCTTCCTAAGGGTGGATTATCAGTTGCTCGAATGATAGCACACATCACATATTTGTCAGAGAGAGCACTGCAAAGAAAATTTGGAAGAAATTTGCAAAATAGTGATTTTTTTTCGTTTAACTTTGATACAGACTTTCAAATCGAAAGTTATTTAAAACATCAGGGAACTGCATTTGTTGAAAGATTTGATGCTAATAGTTATTTATATATAACAAAAGCAATGGATTATTTCGATTTATCAGTAAAAAAAGGAGGGTTGGCAAAAATTTTTAAAGATACAAATGTCAAATTTTGTTTTTTTACATTCACGTCTGATTGGTTATTTCCTACTACAGAAACAAAAACGATAATAAAATCTTTAAATAGTTCAAACTCAATGGTCAGCTTTGTTGAGGTAAAAACTGATAAAGGTCACGATGCTTTTTTACTAGATGAACCAGAATTTCATGCTACACTAAAAGGATTTATCGAAGGTCAAATTGCTCAGCAAAAAATATGAAAAATTTTTTAAGAAATGATTTATTTGCAATTTCAAAATTGATAAACGATAAAGAAAAGATCTTAGATGTTGGTTGTGGTGATGGGCATCTATTGGAGTTTTTGTCAAAATTTAAAAATGCAGATTGTAGAGGAATAGAAATTAAACAAACCGGTGTTAATTCATGCGTTAAAAAAGGTCTATCCGTTATTCAAGGGGATGCAAATTTTGATTTAGATGATTATCCTAGCAATGCATTTACGACAGTTATCTTAAGCCAAACAATTCAGGCTATGATTTATCCAGATGCAGTCATAAAAAATTTAATTAGAATTGGAAAAAGAGCTATAATTTCTTTTCCCAATTTCGCATTTTGGAAAATAAGAAGAGATTTTCTTTTTTCAGGCTTAATGCCTAAAAATGAGATGCTCTCTTATGAGTGGTATAACACCCCAAATATTCATTTATGTTCGTGTAGTGATTTCAAATATTTTTGTTCAAAGAATCATATAAATTTAGAGAACTATATTTGCTTAAATGAAAATGGAAATAAAATGAAGAATGCTTTGTTTTCAAATTTACTTGCGTATCAGGTAATATTTTGTGTTTCAAAGAAAAAAAAGTTACACAAATGATTAAAATTATTCAGGTTCCAGTTTTATCTGATAATTATTCTTATATTATTGTTGATAAAAAATCAAAAATAACAGCATGCATAGATCCACCAGTAATAGATGAAATTGTTGAAGTTCTTAAAAGTGAAAATCTTAACTTAGATTACATAATAAATACGCACCACCACCATGACCATGTTGGAGGGAATATAGGGCTTCAAAAAATATTTAACTGTAAGATTATGGGAAATCATAAAGATCAAAATAGAATTCCAGGAATTAACATTAAATTAGAAAACAATAAAAATTATAGTCTTGGTGAATCTGAATTTATAATCATTGATACACCAGGTCACACTGTAGGACATATATGTTTATATTTTGAAGAAAATGATATTTTGTTTTCTGGAGACACACTTTTTTCTCTTGGTTGTGGGAGGCTCTTTGAAGGTTCTGTAGATCAAATGGTCAAATCCTTAAAGAAATTAAGATCTTTACCTGAGCATACAAAGATTTATTGTGGGCATGAATATACAAGGTCAAATGCAAATTTTGCAATTCACTTAAACCCTGACAACGATAAATTAAAACAACAAGTAGAACATATAGAAAATCAATTTAAAGAATATTCTTCTACAATTCCATTTAAATTAAAAGAGGAAATAGAATTTAATCCATTTTTAAATTTTGATAACCCTTATTATCTAGAGGCAATAGGGTTTGAAAATCTTGGAGAATTTGAGAATTTTAAAAAAATTAGAATAATGAAAGATGAATTTTAATCCATCCATAATCCACCATTTATAGATAATGTCGCGCCATTGATGTAGGCTGCCTTATCAGATACTAAGTAATCTACCATTTCTGCAATTTCGGTTGCTTCACCAAGTCTTTTGTTTGGAATAGTTTCAATTATAGATTTAAGTATGTCTTCTCTTATTGCAGCAACCATTTCAGTATTTATGTATCCTGGACATAATACATTTGAAGTTATTCCCTTGCTTGCACTTTCAAGTGCTAATGATTTTGAAAAACCGATAAGTGCTGATTTTGTTGCAGCATAATTAGTTTGGCCAAATTGTCCTTTTTGTCCGTTAACCGAAGAAATATGTACAATTCTTCCAAAATTGTTTTCTCTCATTTTATTTATTATCAAGGATGTCATATTGAAGATGGAATTTAAGTTTACATCAACAACTTTTTGCCATTTATCTAAACCCATTTTGTGGAGAGGAGCATCTCTAGTTATCCCAGCATTATTAACTAGAATATCTATTTGTGAGTGATTTTCATATATTTGTGAAATTGACTTTTCACACTCGTCGTAATTGCTAACATCCCATTTTTTTATCTCTATTTTATTTTTTTCAGAAAAATTTTTTGCTGCATCATCATTACTAGCATAATTAGCTATTACTTTAAAATTTGATGAACTTAGTTTTTTAGAAATTGCTTCACCAATTCCTCTAGTACCACCTGTAACTAAAGCTACTTTACCCACTTACATCCCCTCAATGCACATAGCTATTCCTTGGCCACCACCAATACATAATGTCGCTATACCTTTTTGTTTTTTTTGTCTTTTCATTTCGTGGATAAGAGTAACTAAAATTCTTGCTCCAGATGCTCCTATAGGATGACCGAGCGCAATNGCACCTCCATTAACATTAACCTTNTCANGATCTAATTCTAATTCTTTANTTACTGCTATTGATTGAGCNGCAAATGCTTCATTAGCNTCAAANAGATCAATNTCATNGATTTTCCAATTTGCAAANTTTAGAGCTTTATTTACTGCGGGTACGGGTCCAATACCCATAATTGTGGGGTCAACACCAACGGAAGCCGATGATGCAATTCTAGCTAATGGAATTAATCCAAGTTCATTAGCTTTTTTTTCTTTCATCAAAAGAACGGCAGCAGCCCCATCATTTAGTCCTGAAGCATTTCCTGCTGTAACAGTACCGTCTTTGTCAAATACTGGTTTCAAAGAATTGATTTTTTCAAAAGTTGCCCCGTGTCGAGGAAATTCATCTTCAGAAAATGAAATTGATTCCTTTTTAACTTTAATATTTATCGGGCATATTTCATTTATAAAGTTACCATTTTTTTGAGCATTTTCTGCCTTGTTTTGTGACTTTGTAGCAAATTCATCTTGTTCTTTTTTTGAAATATCAAATTTTTGAGCAATATTTTCTGCAGTTGTTCCCATATGATAATTATTCATTGCACACCAAAGTCCGTCTACTATCATGCTATCTTTTAGTTTACCGTCACCCATTTTTAAACCATTTCTTACGTTTATTGTATGATGCGCATTAGTCATGCTTTCTTGCCCACCTGCAATAACAATTTCACATTGACCAGACATTATAGATTGTGCTGCTAAAGATATTGATCTGATTCCAGAACCACACACTTGATTAATAGTTAATGCACTAGTTTTTTCAGGAAATTGGGATAGCATACAAGCCTGTCTTGCTGGATTTTGACCAGACCCGCCGGTCAAAACTTGTCCCATAATGATTTCATCAACAATGTCTTTAGAAATTTTTGAATCTGAGATTATTGCATCAATTATAGTGCTACCAAGCTGAGGCGCTGAAAATTCTGAAAGGCTTCCCATAAATTTTCCAATAGGAAGTCTTTTTGCTGTTGTGATCACAATTTCAGTCATTGTTTATTATATCCTCACGCTTAAATAACACAAAAACCTCTAATATAACAATAAAAATTACCTAAAGTAAAATAATTGATAATTTTCTTGATAATTATTACTTAGGTTGTATAACAGACATTCACTATGTTAGGTGGATTAAATGACTATTATATTTCAGGATAGAGGCAAGCAATATAAGGTAAAAGTAGGAGACTTTATTAAATTGCCAAAGATGTCATCTGTTAAAAAAAATGATTTAGTATTACTAAATGAAATTATCTTTTATAAAAATGATAAAGGAGAATCTCTAATAGGTTCTCCAACAGTAGAAAATATAGTTATTAAAGCAAAGGTTGTAGAACAAATTAGGGATAAAAAGATAATTGTTTTTAAGAAGAAAAGAAGACACAATTACAGAAGAAAAATTGGTCATAGGCAAGATCTNACTCTCATAAAAATCGAAGAGATNCAACAAAAAANNACTTCTGTAAAAACNCAACAACNATCTGTNAATANAAATAAGAAACCNGAAANNAANAAAGGAGAATCTAATGGCACATAAAAAAGCTGGAGGAAGCACAAGAAACGGAAGAGACAGTGCTGGCAGAAGACTGGGTATTAAAAAGTTTGGCGGTGAAGTTGTGATTCCTGGTAATATAATAGTGAGACAAAGAGGAACAAAATTTCATCCTGGAAAAAATGTGTCTATTGGAAAAGATCATACTATATTTGCAACTCAAGANGGAACAGTCTCTTTTCAAAAAAAAGCCAATAGCAAATCATTTGTTAATGTTGATTTAAAAAAATAATTTTACTTAAATGAAGTTCTTAGACGAGGCTAAAATCTTCCTGAAATCAGGTGATGGTGGCTCAGGTTGTGTCAGTTTCAGAAGAGAAAAATTTGTAGAATTCGGTGGGCCTGATGGAGGTGATGGTGGTGACGGAGGTGATATTGTGTTTAGATCAGTTTCAAACCTCAACACCTTGATTGATTTTAGATACAAACAACACTTTAAAGCCAATAGAGGTGAAGACGGAGCAGGAAGAAATAGAACAGGTTCACGTGGCAAAGATTTAAAAATAGATATTCCAGTTGGTACAACTATTCTTTCGGAAGATAAAAAGTCAGTAATAAAAGATTTTACTAAAGAAAAAGATTTATTCCTTCTACTTGAAGGCGGAGGAGGTGGAAAAGGAAATACAAGATTTAAATCTTCAACAAATCGAGCACCTAGAAATTATAGTTCAGGGAAAAAAGGAAAAGAGCTATGGGTATGGTTAAGATTAAAGTTAATTGCCGATGTTGGTTTGGTTGGGTTGCCAAACGCAGGAAAGTCAACACTATTGAAAAAAATGTCGAATGCTAAACCAAAGATTGCTGATTATCCATTCACGACATTAAAACCTCAACTTGGTTTATTCAGAAACATTGATAAAGATTATATTTTAGCAGATTTACCTGGACTAATCAAAGGGGCATCAACAGGTATTGGGCTTGGACTTAAATTTCTCGCACATATTGAAAGATGCAAAATACTATTGCATTTGTGTGACATATCTGTGGTAAGTTCTGAGAAATTAATAAAAAATTATATGGTAATTAGGAAAGAATTAGAGAGCTACAAACTTTCAACGTCAAAAAAAAAAGAAGTTATTTTATTAAGTAAGTGTGATTTGGTAAGTTTGGAAACAATAAAAGACAAAGTTAAAATGTTAAAGAAATATACAGAGTCTGAGATAATTCCTTTTTCCAGTCATTCTAATTTAGGATTAGAAACACTTAAAACTTTGATAGCTACATCAATTAAATGAAAAAAAACTCTACAAATAAAATTAAAAGGGTTGTTATCAAAATTGGATCGTCCTTATTAATTTTGAAAAATAAATTCAATTCTAAATGGTTTGCTACATTCGTAGAAGATATTGTGTTCCTTAAAAAAAAAAAAATTGAAATTTTAATAGTTGTTTCTGGTTCCGTAGCACTTGGTAAAAGTTATCTAAATTTAGAAAAAAAAAAACTTAGGATTCATGAAAAACAGGCATGTGCTGCTTGTGGACAAGTAATATTAATGAATAATTTTAAAAAATCTTTTGAAAAAAAAAAATCAAAAGTCGCTCAGATCTTGTTAACATTCTCAGATACTGAAGATAGAAAAAAGAGTTTAAATTCAAGAGAGACTATCTTTGAATTATTAAAATTCGGTATCATTCCAATTATTAATGAAAATGACTCAGTAGCAGTTGATGAATTAAAATTTGGTGATAATGATAGACTTGCTGCGAGAGTGTCCCAAATAATTGAAGCAGATCAATTGATTCTTTTGAGTGATGTAGATGGTTTGTTCACAAAAAACCCTAAAGAAAACAAAAAAGCTGAATTAATTTTAGAAGTAAATGATATTAACGATGAAATTTTTAAAATGGCAAGTAGTGAAACAAATTTGTATGGTACAGGGGGTATGAACACAAAGTTACAGGCAGCTCAAATAGCTTCTAAATCAGGTTGCGAAACAATTTTGGTAAGAGGAAATAAGAAAAATCCAATCAGAAGTTACCTAAGAGATAAAAAGGGGACTAAGTTTTTGGCAAAAAAAAAGGGGAGAAACAGTTTTAAAAATTGGTTAGCTGGTTCAATTAAAGTAAATGGAGAGATTATTATAGATGAGGGTGCTGAAAAAGCAATATATGGAGGAGCTAGCATACTACCTAGTGGAATTCAAAAAATCTCTGGAAAATTTGTTAAAGGTGATATAGTGAGTATTAAAAATTACTTTGGAAAAAGGATCGGAAAAGGTGTTATATATTATGATTCAGATGAGTTAAATCTTATTATTGGTAAGAAGTCTTCGGAGATAAAAAGGTTGCTTGGCTACAAAGGGAGGAATGAAATTGTTCACCGCGATTATTTAACATTAAATGAATAATATTAATAAAATAGAAAAACAAATTTTAGACATAGGTCTCAATGCAAAAAAAGCATCGTTAAAAGTGTCTTTATTATCAACAAAGGATAAAAATGAAATCTTGATTGATGCTTCGAAAAATTTACAAAAAAATAAGAATCTCATTATTGAGAAAAATAAAGTAGATATAAATGAACATCAAAAAAAATTAAATTCGGCACTTCTCGATAGACTAATGCTAGATTCTAGTAGAGTTGATAATATATGTTCTGGATTAGAGGATATAGCAAAGTTAGATGATCCAGTTGGAATTAATCTAGGAGAGTGGTCTAGACCTAATGGATTAAAAATTCAAAAAGTTTCAATCCCATTGGGAGTTATTGGCGTGATTTATGAATCTAGACCGAATGTTGCTGCAGATGCAGCTGGTCTCTGTCTAAAATCAGGAAATGCTCTTATTCTTAGAGGCGGAAGTGAAAGTTACAACTCATCTGAAGTTATCATTCAAATAATTAAGCAATCTTTAGAAAAATTCGGTCTTCCAGATGGTACATTGCAAAATATTCCTACAACTGACAGATCAGCCGTTGGAGCATTATTAAGAATGGATAAATACGTTGATGTGATTATTCCTAGGGGAGGTAGATCACTAATTGAGAGAGTGAGTGAAGAAAGTAGAGTTCATGTAATTAAACATTTAGATGGTATTTGTCACACTTATATTCATGAATCATCAGATCCAGATATCTCAGAAAAGGTAGCATTTAATGCTAAAATGAGAAGACCAGGAATTTGTGGTGCAACAGAAACAATATTATGTGATTTTTGTGCCATAGAGACACACTTACCAAGGTTGATATACTCTCTAAAAATTCATGGTTGTGAAGTGAGAGGGGACAAAGAAGTTCAGAGAATCGATTCTTCGGTTAAATTAGCCAAAGAAGACGATTGGTCAACTGAGTATTTAGATAAAATTGTTTCTATTAAAACAATAAAAAATGGAATAAATGAGGCCATTGAACATATTAATAAATTTGGATCTGGCCATACAGATGCAATAATTGCAGAGGACACAGATGTTGCCGAATTTTTTTTAAATAACATTGATAGTGGTATTGTAATGCATAATACATCAACACAATTTGCTGATGGAGGAGAATTTGGTATGGGAGCAGAGATAGGAATTTCTACTTCTAAGGTCCATGCTAGAGGGCCTGTAGGAGTTTCACAACTAACAAGTTTCAAATACAAAGTAAGGGGTGAGGGACAAGTAAGNCCNTGATTTGAGATTTGAATAAAAAATACATTGGAATTCTAGGAGGCTCATTTGATCCTCCACATGATGGGCATATTTTTNTAAGCAAGTATGCAATGCTNAGACTTAATTTAAANGAAGTTTGGTGGATTGTTACTAACAATAATCCTNTAAAAAAAGGAAGNAATTGTTATGAAAAAAGATTAAATTTAACAAAAAAATTTCTTTGTCATAGGAAAATAANATTATTGGAGATTAAANAATCAGAAAATTCTTANACTATTNATACAATTGTTTATCTAAAGAAGAAATACAAAAAGAATAAATTTATTTGGTTGATGGGGACTGACAATCTAAAAAATTTNCATCATTGGAAAGATTGGAAAAAAATTTTTTATAATATTCCGATTGCAATTTTTGATAGACCATCCTACCATCTNANTNTAACAAAGAGCAAAGCNTTGTCATTTTTTAGGAAGGCAAGAATTAAAAATAGTTTTTTTATAAAATCCAGAAATTTATTACCACCAAAGTGGATATTCGTAAGTGGTATGAAAAATAATCAATCATCCTCATATTTAAGAAAAATTCATGAAAATTAATTTAGGCGTAAAAAATCTTCTCAAGAAGATTATAAAAGATCTAGAAGANCTTAAAGCAAAAAATATAGAGGTTCTTGATATAAAAAATCGAAGTGCTTTAGGCGATTATATGATTTTAGTAAGTGGCACTTCNTCAAGACATGTGAATGCCATTGTTAACAATATAGTCAAATCAAACAAAAAAAATNTAATTTCTACTGAAGGTTTGAAATCCACAGATTGGCTGATAGTTGATTTTGGAGATATAATTCTAAATGTTTTTAAACCAGAAGCGAGAGAGCATTATTCTCTCGAGAAAATATGGAAAAATAACGATCTTAAAGATGAAAAAGTTGGATTTGGCTAACAATGAAGATTAATATTTTATCTTTAGGTAAATTTAAATTGAATCAAGATTATAGAAAAATTTTTGAGTACTATAGAAAAAGAATTAGAGTAAAAACNAGTCTTATTGAAATTAAGACCTACAATACAGTTAATAAAATTAGTTTAGAAAAAAAAGAAATTTTAAAACATATAAAAAATAATGATTCTGTAGTTGCTTTAAACGAAAGTGGAGAAAATATTTCNAGTTTAGATTTTGCAAAATTAATTAAAAATAAATTAGACAGTGGTTGTAAAAATTTAAACTTCATAATTGGTAGCGAGATTGGATTGGATAAGTACTTTGCTAAATCTTGCAGAAACATTTCAATGGGTAAACAGACTTGGCCTCACTTACTTGTTCGCGTAATGCTAATAGAACAGATTTATAGATCTTTTGAAATAATTAAAAACTCTCAATATCATAAATAANTAGAGTATATGTCGAAAAAAGTTTTGTTATGTATTCTNGATGGATGGGGACTTGGTAAAAATCATGAAACAAATGCTATTTATCAAGCTAAAACACCGAGTTTTGAAGTCTTAAAAAGTAGATATGGTTTAATTAAACTCAAAGCATCTGAAAATAATGTCGGCCTTCCCGAGGGCCAATTTGGTAATTCTGAAGTTGGACATACTAACATTGGTGCAGGAAGAATTATAATGCAAGACATTATGCGAATTTCCAATTCATTTAAAAGTGGGGAGATTGAGGAAAAAGATATTATAAAAAAAATAATTAANAAATGTAAAAGAATACATCTTGTTGGACTTNTTTCTGATGGTGGTGTCCATGGTCATCAAAATCATCTTTTTGANTTGATAGATATTTTAAGTAAAAAAAACTCTGAAATTTTTGTTCATTGTATTTTAGATGGAAGAGATAGCTCACCATTAAGTGGAATGGAAAATCTTAAACTTCTAATAAAAAAAATAGGAGATAGAAAAAAAATAAAAATTGCTAGTATATCTGGAAGGTTCTTCGCAATGGATAGAGATAATAGATGGGAACGAATTGAAAAAGCATATAGAGCAATCATTGAAGGAACAGCTNAAAAAAAAAAAAACCTTATTGANGCTGTACATGAAAGTTATAAGANNCATATTACAGANGANTTTTTTGAGCCAACAAATTTTGCAAATTATANTGGTGCAAAAAACGGTGATGGATTTTTTATTACAAATTATAGAGCAGACAGGGTAAGGGAATTACTATCAGCAATATTTGATGAAAATTTTGACTACTTTAAAAGAAATATTAGCCCACGTTTCTCAGAATCACTTAGCATGGTCGAATATTCGAAAAGATTGAAAAAGAAAATCAAACCAATTTTTGAGAATATANAAATTAAAAATACATTAGGAGAAGTTGTTTCAACAAATGGTTTTAAACAGCTGAGAATTGCAGAGACTGAAAAATATGCTCATGTAACATATTTTTTAAATGGTGGAGTAGAAGAAGAATTTGATGGAGAAGAAAGAATTCTAGTTCCCTCGCCAAGAGTTCAAACATATGATAGGAAACCTGAAATGTCGGCATTTGAAGTGAGAGATCAATTATTGAAAAATTTGAAAAGAAAAAGGTTTAATCTTATTGTTGCTAATTTNGCAAATCCAGACATGGTTGGTCACACTGGNGACATCAAAGCAACTGTTAAAGCTATTGAGGTGGTTGATAGATGCATAGGAGANATTTATAATGAAAGTAAAAAGAACNATTACTTACTAATAATCACTTCAGATCATGGCAATGCTGATCTTATGTTTGATAAGAAAAAAAGATTAGCTTGTACTACACATTCATTAAACCCAGTTCCATTTTTAATTTGTAAAAAAGTACAATACAGTAAAATGTCNGGAAAATTGGCTGATATAGCTCCAACTNTTTTAAAATTACTTAAAATTACGGTTCCNAGTGAAATGAATGGAGAAATATTGATTAGATGAANAAAACTCTTATTTTTTTAATTATTGTTAATATNAGTTCGNTTGTTTTTTCTGAAGAATCAAAATTAAAAAGTAAGCTTAATTATTTAAAAAAGCAAACAGTAAAAATTCACAATGATTTTTTGATTAATAATACTGAACTAAAAAAAATTAAGATTGATATTGATAGAAATACACAGAAAAAAATAATTTTTAATAAATACATTAAAGATAAAGATCTCCTTGGAAGAAGAATTATCTTTTTATTGCAAGACAAATTCTATACCAATCAATTTACAAGAATTTTAAAAAATCTTAACAATTCTTCTGGTGATGTAATTACTAAACAAGTTATAAGGGAATTTTTTCTCAAAGATGTCAAAATAGGAATTAATGAATATTTCTTAAATTTAGAAAATTTAAAATCTGTAGAGGAAGAACTAGCTAAGGAGTTGGAAAATTATAAGAAAAAAAAAAAAATACTCAGAGCAAAATTACGTAGACTTGAAACAAAGATTGAAGAGGTCGCCAAGGTTCAGAAAAAAATTAAGTCAGACAAAAAATTAAAAATTAAAGCAAAAAAATTAAAAAAAAAAGCAAAAAATCTTAATGACTTAGTAAAAGCTGTAGATACTAAAAGAAAAATAATATCAAAAATAAAATTAAAACTCAGAATGCCTGTTTCAGGAGAAATCATCTCTGATTTTGGCCAAGGAAAAGATTTACGTAAGCTAAAAAATGGATTAGTTTTTAAAGTAAAAGAAGAATCTTTTGTGACGGCGCCTATGAATGGAACTGTTGTCTATGCAGATAAATTTAGAAGTTTAGGTAATCTTGTTATGATTGAAGATAATAGAGGTTTTACTTCTGTTTTGATTGGGATGAGAAACTTATTGATATCTGCAGGTAATGAGGTTTTGGTTGGTGAGCCAATAGCAAAAATATCATCTTCAATAAAAAGTCAACTTTATTTTGAACTCAGAGAAAATGGGAAAATAGTAGATCCTAAATCAAAAGTTGAGATTTTATAAAAAAACTGCATAATCAACACTATATAATAATTATGAAAAAATTTTTAACAGTAATATTAATTTTGATGTTCTCATCTTATTCTCATTCTGAAGAGGATAAAGATGTATATAAGTATTTGAATTTATTTGGTGAAGCATTTGAAAAAATAAAAAATAATTATGTGGAAGACGTAACATCAAAAGATTTAATCGAATCTGCTATCGAAGGTATGCTAAGTTCCTTAGATCCACATTCGACTTATTTAAATTATGATGAGTTGAATGAGTTAAAAGTTCAAACTAAAGGAGAGTTTGGTGGCCTTGGAATTGAGGTAACACTAGAAAATGGTTTTGTAAAAGTTATTGCACCAATAGATGACACACCTGCAGCTAAAGCAGGAATCAAATCAGGCGATCTTATTACACATCTAGATGACGAGCCTGTCTTAGGTATGACATTGTCTGAAGCTGTCACAATAATGAGAGGAAAGGTTGGCTCAAGAATCAAATTGACAGTCAATAGGAATGAAAATGAAAATCTGGATATCATGATAACAAGAGCAATTATTCAACTGAAAGCTGTTAAAGCTAAAATTGAAAATAATATTGGATATATAAGGGTTTCCTCATTTAACCAAAAAGTTGATAGACAAATAATTAAGTCTATTCAGGGCTTCAATGATAAGAATCTAATTGGTTATGTCTTAGATTTGAGAAATAACCCAGGTGGACTTTTGGATCAGGCTGTTAATGTAACTGACATCTTTTTGGAGCGAGGAGAAATCGTTTCTACAAGAGGTAAGAACGGAAAACAAGGAAGCAGATATAATGCTGTAAAAAAAGATTTAACAAATGGTCTCCCACTTGTAATTTTAATTAATCAAGGAAGTGCGTCTGCATCTGAAATTGTGGCAGGTGCATTGCAGGATCATAAAAGAGCAATTATTATGGGCACTAAGTCATTTGGTAAAGGATCAGTTCAAACTATCATACCGTCAGGTGAAGATGTTGCTATCAAGCTTACAACAGCCAAGTATTACACCCCGTCTGGAAGATCAATTCAAAAAACTGGAATTGATCCTGACATTTTAGTAGAACAAGTAGAGCTTAAAAAAGTTGATCAAAATTCTGGAAGAAAAGAATCTGATTTAAGAGGAGCAATTGACAATGATCAACTAGATCAAGATGGATCAACAAAAAAATCATTAAAAAATGAAGAAGACGAAGAAGTTGACGATTATCAATTAACAAGAGCATTTGATCTAATATTAGCAATTAACCTAATAAACAAACCAATAAAATAAATCGTATTTTTTTATGTCAGAAAAGTATCGAAAAGNCGTAGGAATTTTTTTGATCAACAAAAATAACAGATTATGGGTTGGTCAAAGATTAGATCATAAAAACCAGTATTGGCAAATGCCTCAGGGAGGCATCGACAGCCCAGAAACCCCTGAAGATGCAATGAAAAGGGAGCTTATGGAGGAGACAGGACTAGACCGTAATTATGAAATTATTGGAAAATCTAGTTCATGGCTCAAATATAATATACCCTCCGATTTAGTAAATATTTTGTGGAAAGGGAAATATAAAGGCCAGGAACAAATTTGGTTTGCGTGTCGTTTCTTTGGAAAGGACGAACAAGTTAACCTAGAGATGTATTCCAAGCCGGAATTTTACAAATGGAAATGGATAAATCCGATTGATGTAATAAAATTTGCTGTACCTTTTAAAAAAAANCTTTATAGNTCTGTGTTAAATGAGTTTAGAAGATTTGTAGATTAACTGTAATAAGATTTACTTATAACATCTGATTTTAACTTATCTAAATCATTGTATTCATCAGATATTTTGAAATCCTTTGATCTAACAATATCCTCAGTTAACAAAATGCAGTTGTTTGCTGTAACTTCAACAATTCCTGTGTTAACTAAGAATGTTTCAATAACTTTTTTACTTTTATATACATAAACTTGGGCAATCCGTAAATAAGTAAGAAATGGCATATGATTTCTTAATACCCCAAAGTCTCCCTCAATACCTGGCATTATTACAAGATCAATCTCTTCGTTATATGCAATTTGATCCGGTGTAATGATTTCGAGTTTAAACGACATACTTAGTTTTCTAACTTTTTTGCTTTTTGTATTGCTTCTTCGATTGTACCCACCATGTAGAATGCAGCTTCTGGAATGTTATCATAATCTCCTTCAACCAAACCTTTGAATCCTTTAATTGTATCTTGCAGGCTAACGAATACACCAGGAGACCCTGTAAACACTTCAGCTACATGAAATGGTTGTGACAGAAACTTTTGTATTTTTCTAGCTCTGTCAACTACAAGCTTATCTTCTTCTGATAATTCGTCCATTCCTAGAATTGCTATTATATCTTGAAGGGACTTATATTTCTGAAGTGTTTCTTGTACTTTTCTTGCAACAGCATAATGTTCCTCTCCGATAACTCGAGGATCAAGGATTCTGGATGTTGAATCAAGAGGATCAACAGCTGGATAAATGCCTAGTTCAGCTATTTGTCTTGACAAAACTGTAGTTGCGTCTAAATGAGCAAATGAAGTTGCTGGTGCAGGGTCAGTCAAATCGTCGGCGGGAACATAAATGGCTTGAACAGACGTTATAGAACCTTTGTTAGTCGATGTGATTCTTTCTTGAAGAGCACCCATATCTGTAGATAGAGTAGGTTGATATCCTACTGCTGAAGGAATTCTTCCTAACAAAGCTGATACTTCAGATCCTGCTTGCGTAAATCTAAAAATATTATCAACAAAAAGAAGAACGTCCTGTCCTTCCTCATCCCTAAAGTATTCTGCGAGAGTTAACCCAGTAAGTGCTACTCTTGCTCTCGCGCCAGGAGGCTCATTCATTTGTCCATAGACAAGGGCTGCTTTTGACTCGTCACTGTCCAGTTTAATTACACCTGATTCTATCATCTCATAGTACAAATCATTCCCTTCTCTTGTTCTTTCTCCTACTCCAGCAAAAACTGAATATCCACCATGTCCTTTAGC
>NZHH01000066.1:0-8490 GCA_002691245.1 Rickettsiales bacterium
TATCTCATGCTTCGATGTTAGAATTTAGCAATCCATCATTAAATAATAGCTACAATCAAACAAGTGATCAAATCTTGATAGAAATCGATTATGAAAATAGATTAATAGCTGAAGACTATATTAATACACTAATTTCTACTTTTGATTCTGATGGTATTTTCGAAAGACAGCTAGAATACAAAAATACCATAGAATTTGTAGATAGCAGGTCAAAATTTTTAGAGAAGGAGTTATCCTTAATTGAAAATAAAAAACAAAATTTTAAAAAATCAAATAAATTAACTGATTTACAATTAAATGCCAGCTATACATCAAACCTTATCGGGGCATATGATTCAGAGCTTTTTCAACTTAGGTCTCAAAAGGAACTACTTTACCTTCTCAACGATGAAATTAATCTCAATGATTATGCTTTATTGCCAATTAACTTCGGATTAGAAAACCAATCAATAAATGGCTTAATTTCTGAGTTTAATTTATTGATTAAGGATAGAGATAGATTTTTAAATTCGGGAGCAGGGAATAAAAATCCATTGGTATTAAACATCACTAGTCAGCTTGATAATTTATACAAAAACATAAAGCTTTCAATTATTTCTTATGAAAAAAGTTTGGATTTACAAATTGATAAAATTGTTGCAAAAGAATCAGAATTAGATATCTTTTATTCAGATGTTCCTGAAAATGAAAAAATTTTAAGATCCATTGAGAGAGAGTTAGAAATAAAAGAGGCACTATTTTTATTGTTACTTCAAAAGAAAGAAGAGGCTTCTGTTAATTTTGCTGTTGTAAATCCAACTATAAAAATTATTGATAACGCAATGTCAACCAGAAACCCCGTTTATCCAAGTAAGCTAAATATCATGTTATTTGCAGCTATTTTGGGAATAATAATACCTATTTTATTACTTTTTATTTGGTTTACATTAGACAATAAGATTCACACTAAGGATGATATTGCACATCTTAATTTACCCTTACTTGCTGAAATCCCCCATGTTGAATCCTCTGATATTAAAGAGATTGGAGAAATTGCAGTTTCTTCAAGGTCAAACTTAATTGAAAGTATAAGAATGCTTTTAGCTAACCTGAGTTATGTTATCAAAAAATCTAGTGGAAACACCATTTTGATTACTTCATTAGTCAAGGGTGAAGGAAAAACTTTAATTTCTACACACCTAAGTAAACTTATCTCATTTAGAAATGATAAAGTCTTATTAGTTGGAACAGACTTACGAAATCCACAAATCCATACTTACCTTGGAATTGATAAGTATGCTTCACAGGGTCTAGCCGATTATTTATATAAGGATAATTTAGATTGGAAAGATATTCTTTTAAGTGAAGGAGACCTAGATATTTTGCTTTCAGGAGTTATTCCTCCAAATCCTGCTGAGCTTTTAAATTCTGAAAAATATTCACAATTCATAGATGAGGCTAAGAAAATATATGATTATATAATTGTTGATTCAGCTCCTTGTTTACTTGTTGCTGACACAGTGCAAAAAGCTAATTTATATGATTCAACCATATGTGTAGTGAGAGCTAATCATTCAACCACCGGCATCATAAAATATTTTCAGGATAATAAAAATCTATTTAATAATCTTTCACTGGTTTTAAATTCTGTTGGAAATAGTGCTAGGTATGGCTATAAATATGGTTACCAATATGGGTATAAGTACGGATATAACTATGGTTACGGCTATGGTTATTCTGAGGATGAATAAATTTCATTTCATGAAAAATATTCATTGGAATTTATTGCTTTTTCTAAACCTTTCAAGTTTTTAATCATGATTTTATTTTTAAATTGATTACAATGATTTAGGTTGTGAATATCACTTCCTACAAAGTCAATTAAATTATTTTTTAATAGTTTTTCTGCAACAAAAAGAATATTTTTTCCATAGTATCCAATTACTGAAAGAAGATTTAATTGAAGTTTGCATCCAACTTTTTTTAGTTTATGATATTCTTTAAAATTTCGATGAAAATATATATATCTTTCTGGGTGAGCTAAAATTGGAGTATATCCATTTACTAAAATATAGTGGATTATTTCATATAGCTGATTGTGTTTATTGAGATAACTCATTTCAATTAGAATATGATTGTCTTTTAAGCATAGAATTGACTTATTATCAATAATGTCTATAATGTGAGAATCGATTAGATATTCTGACGCATAATCAATTTGAATTTCTGTGTTAAGACCTTCACAAACTTTATGATATGAATTTTTTATTGATGAATTATCATTCTCATATAATCCAGGGTATGTATGTGGAGTTCCTATAATTTTTGAAAAACCCAATTTTTTCATTTCTGAAATCATTATTAACGATTCTTCAACATTTTTAGCTCCGTCATCAACTCCAGGCAATATATGCGAGTGAATATCAACAAACCCTTTTGGAATTAACTCTTTTAGAGCAGGTCTTGATTTAAATAGATTAAAAATCATAAGATTAAATTATACTTATTATGTTATTTTAAAAAAAGAATTTACATGACATTATAATATACACTATTTTAATTATTAATTTTGAAATATGAATTCAGAATTTCCATTTCTTTTATATTATTTAGGATTATTAATAATTACAGTATTCCTGTCTAGATTTGTTTTTAGAAGATATATTGGATTTGCCAAGAGATATGATTTAATTAAATCTACAAATGCAAGAGCAGCTCATAAGGGCATAGTTTTCACAGGAGGTGGAGTGGTTTATGCTGCAGTTGTTATGGTTGCTGCAGTTGTGTTAGATAATCTCGATTTTGTTGAATTTGCAGACCTTTCACCTGTTATAGCAACCTCTATACTAATAGCTGTTTTAGGGTTCTACGATGATTTTACCGATATTACAGCTTTCCACAAGTATATTATCCTGACTTTTTTGATTTTAATGTTATTGTATGCAAATAAGACTTTACCGATTATTCAAAATTTAAATGGATTTCTAGGATTTTATGAAATCGGATATATTCCAGGTTTATTATTCACTGCTTTTGTCTATTTGTCAATTATGAATGCGATAAATTTAACAGATGGAATTGATGGCTATTTAGCAATTTTTTCAATTTCTTTTTTCTCGTNTATGCTTTTTACTAATCATATAAACNAATTTTTTACTTTGNCTTCNGTCGCTATTATTATAATTGGATCTAGCTCAATGTTTATAAGATATAACTTTCATAAAGGTAAAAAACTNTTTGTAGGTGATGCCGGTTCACTCTTTATTGGTTTTTGGTTTGCAACATATTTAATTACTTACATAACAAGTGCTTCAACTTCAAACTTAGTTGATGTATTTTCAATAAAGCTTGAAAATATTCCTGTGATTGCAATATCAATGATTTCCATTCCTGTTTTAGACACTCTTAGGGTAATGCTAGTTAGAATATCAAATAAAATATCTCCTTTTGCTGCTGATAGAAATCACCTACATCACATATTACTGGATAGTGGTATGTCACATCTTAGAACCTCATTTTTTTTAACTGCAATTAATTGGTTTAATTGTATTGTGATTTTTTTAATCGAACAAAATTTTAATTCTATAGAGCTAACAACAATTTATATTGCTANCAGTCTATTTTGGTATTTATTTTTTGAATATAAGAAAACACAAATCCAGAAAAAATAGAANNTATTTATTATTNAGGCTTANNATTTGTATCCTTTTGTCCTGAGAACTTTTAGAAATCTTTATAAATGGTTCAGATGATGAAGTAATAAATTCAAACTTTTCATTTAGGGATTCAATAATTTTATTTTTAACTTTTGATGCATAGTCATAGGAGAGTCCATTTTCAACAAGTTTTGCAACTATTTCATTACTTGTTATACTATTATTTTTATAGAGCATATTAATAATTTCCAAAGAATTATCATCTAAATTAATTTTTGCACTCATGAAAAATAGTTCATCATTTTCAAAGGAGAATAATTTTTTTGGTTCAGATACTGGTTTTTTGTTTAGTCCAACATAAAGAAGATTAATAATAATTATAACCAAAACAATAAGTATTGGGATAAAGAATTGATTCCTCGATTGCTCATATTTCAAAAGAGGTAACTCTGAAATTGACTCAATTTCAATAATATTGCCAAGCTTATATTTTGATAAAATTACTGTTTCTGATTTTGAGTTATGGTTTTTAAAAATATTAAGTGTAATTTCTGATATGTCTAAAGTGTTGATATTTTTAAATGTATTGTTGTAGGAGATAAATGATTCTAATGAACTTAAATCTGTTGGGGAAAAGCCTAGTTTGTATTTATACTTGTAAATTGAAGATTTTTCTATATCAATAAAATGGAAAAACTCTTTTCCAAAAATATAAAACCAATNTCCGCTTCCCAGAACAAGGGAATCATTAGATAGATCTAAATTAATATTTCCAAGTTTTGTCCAATAATAGTTTTTAAAATTGAACTTCAAAATTGATTCATTTTTGTNGTTATTTCCATTATTAAATTTATTNCCTCCGAAAATATAGTAGTTATCTTTTGTCAAAAGAGAATGAAATGATGAGATACCAAGTGATAATTCATTAGGAATTTCATTTTTAAAAGTAATTTCATCCCACTGATTGGTGTTATTTTCATCAAAATTAAGCATAGCATTATTACTTCTANATAATCCATATCCGCCAAAGTGATATACTTTTTTATCGTGAAGGACAAAATCTCCNAAAAACTTGTTCATAAATGGAAAACTGTTATCCAGTCTTTTAAGTATACCNTCACGTAAGCTCATAACAAGACCCCCTCCATCATGAAAAATATAGAACTTTTCGTTTTCAGATTTCTTCAGAACTAGATTATCCATAAGNCCACTCATAACCGATTTTGATAAAGTGAACTCACCTGTGTAAAAACCATTCCATGTTTTATTATTAAAATCAGGAACAGATGCATCAAATNTATATTTAGATTTTATTGTATCGTTAGTCAAATCATAAGTTGTTAATGTAATTTCATTATCAAATATGTATAATTCATTTTTTTCAATGTCAATATCATAAATAAATTTTCCGTTTATTTCATTATTATTTATTGAANAAATGAAATTAGAGTTAAAAANGATTAANANTATTATTAACCTGTATATCACAATCAGTTTTTTTTAATGTNNTCTAAATATATATATAAAAAAATAAAATGTCNGATATTATCTATAAAATGTCGGCTATTTTAACCAGATGAAAATTTAAAATNTCTATTATATTTATNTTAACAAATCTTTATATAAATATTANACATGCTTTAATTTAGAAATAATTTCTTTTGGATCATCAGCTTTAAACACATGACTGCCAGAGACTAAAACATCGGCTCCACATTCAATTAGTCTTTTTGCATTATCTATAGTAACACCTCCATCAACTTCAATTATGGTGCTCGATTTATGCTTAGTTATTAATTCTTTAACCTCCCGACATCTATCATAAGTAGCCTCAATAAAAGCTTGACCGCTAAATCCAGGAAATACACCCATCACACATACTAAATCAATTTCTTTAATATATTTTTCTAACACAGTGGTATCTGTGTCGGGATTTATAGCGACACCAGCTTTCATCCCATTATTTTTTATAGATTTTAATGATTCAGATAGTGTNTCTTTTGAAACTTCATAATGTATTGTTAAGATATCACTTCCAAGTTCTGCAAATTTCTCTATATACTTTTCAGGGTTNANAATCATTAAATGAACATCTAANGTCTTTGTNGCGTATTNATTNATNGATTTTAANACNGGCATCCCAAATGAAATGTTAGGAACAAATACTCCATCCATAATGTCGATATGAAACCAATCAGCTTCACTATCATTTACCATAAAAATATCTGACTTAAGATCTGAAAAATCAGCGGAAAGTATTGAAGGGGCTATTCGTTGATTACCCATTAGAAGAATTTTTTTTAAAGGTAATCAATAATGAAGTCATATTTTATTTAACCTAAATAAGTTTTTAAAATCTTACTTCTTGAAGTGTGTTTAAGCCTTCTTATGGCTTTTTCTTTTATTTGTCTTACTCTTTCTCTTGTTAAATCAAATGTTTCACCAATTTCTTCTAAAGTCATTGGGTGATGATTTCCAAGACCAAAGTATAATTTAATCACATCTGCCTCTCTTGGCGTTAAAGTTTCAAGAGCTCTCACTATTTCTGTTCTAAGAGATTCGTGAATTAGCTCTTTATCAGGATTTGGAGATTCACCACTTCTAAGAACATCGTATAAATTTGAATCTTCACCTTCAACAAGTGGTGCGTCCATAGATACATGACGCCCTGAATTTTTCATTGATTCTTTAACGTCATTAATTGTCATATCTAATTCATTGGCAATTTCTTCCGCACTAGGAGGTCTCTCATGAGATTGCTCTAAAAAGGCATAGGTTTTATTAATTTTATTAATAGAACCAATCTTATTTAAAGGAAGTCTTACAATTCTTGATTGCTCTGCTAATGCTTGCAATATTGACTGTCTAATCCACCAAACAGCATAAGAAATAAATTTAAATCCTCTAGTCTCATCAAATCTTTGGGCAGCTTTAATCAAACCAAGATTTCCTTCGTTGATTAAGTCAGGAAGGGTTAGTCCTTGATTTTGATATTGCTTTGCTACTGAGACAACAAAACGTAAATTAGCTTTTGTGAGCTTTTCCAGAGCTAATTGATCACCCTGTTTTACTCTTTGTGCTAATTCAACTTCCTCTTCAGCAGTAATCAGGTCAACTTTACCAATTTCTTGTAAATACTTATCAAGAGATGCAGTTTCTCTATTAGTTACCTGTTTGGTTATCTTTAATTGTCTCATAATGAATTAAATAAGAAGATTTTAATAAATAAAACCTTACAAAAATATTATTTATTTTTTATTAAATCCTTTTCTGTTGTTGTTTCTGTTAAAAGTTTTCCTAGGCTTATCAACATAACCCTCAGGTTTAGGCAATAAAGCTTTTCTTGAAACTTTTTCTTTTCTAGTTCTTGGATCTACTCCGAAGTATTTTACGTCTAAAGTATCTCCTAAATTAACTACGTCGGTTACATTTTCTGTCTTTTCCCATGCAAGCTCGCTGATATGAAGTAATACTTCATTTCCTGGTGCCTCACAGTACTCAACCACAGCTCCAAAATCTAACAATTTTATCACTTTTACCTCGTAAACACTTCCGACTTCAGGTTTAAACAGCATTGATTCAATGTGGGATAATACAGCGTCAATACCTTCCTGATCGGTTCCAAGAATCTCTACTATTCCTTGTTCTGTGTCAGGATCTTCATTAATTACTATTGTACAACCACTTGTTTTCTGTAGCTCTTGAATATTTTTTCCGCCAGGTCCGATCAACGCTCCAATATAATCTCCAGGGATTGTTCTTGTGATCATTTTTGGTGCGTGGGCTTTAACATCAGCATTTGGAGCTTCAATTGTATTTGTTAGTTTCGATAAAATATGTAATCTTCCGTCTTTTGCTTGCATAAGTGCTTCAACTAAAATTTCATAGGATAATCCTTTAATTTTAATATCCATTTGACATGCAGTAATACCATCAGCTGTTCCAGTAACTTTAAAATCCATATCACCAAGGTGATCTTCATCTCCTAAAATATCACTTAAAACTGCATGTTTTTTGCCATCAGAAATCAATCCCATTGCAATTCCTGAAACTGGTTTTTTCAATTGTACCCCTGCATCCATAAGAGCCATCGTACCTGAACAAACTGTTGCCATTGATGATGATCCATTACTTTCTAATACCTCACTTACAACCCTTACTGTGTATGGGCAATCAGCTGGAACCATTCTTTTAAGTGCTCTTTGTGCCAGATTTCCGTGACCAATCTCTCTTCTAGAAGTTCCTCTTAATGGTCTAGCTTCACCTGTTGAGAAAGGAGGAAAGTTGTAATGTAAATAAAATCTTTCTTCACCCTCAAAAGTGGGTGAGTCAATCTGATTTGCTTCTCTTGATGTTCCAAGGGTAACTGTTGCAAGAGCTTGTGTTTCTCCTCTAGTAAATAAAGATGAACCATGAGTTGACGGTAGGTAATCTACCTCACACCATATAGGTCTAATATCTGTAGTTTTTCTTCCATCTAATCTGATTCCTTCATCAAGAGTAAGATTTCTGATCGCTTCTTTTTCTGATTTATAAAAATACTTTGTGATTAAGCCTTCTTTTTCTTCTAATTCCTCTTCGCTAAATGTAGCTAATAATTCTTCTTTAACTGCATCAAAAGCAATTCCTCTTTCAGATTTGGAAAGCCCTTTTTTAGCTACTTCATAACATTTGTTATATGTAAACTCATGTACTTTTTTCATCAAATCCTCATCCTCATCCTCGGGATCGTATTCACGAGTTTCTTTTTTACCAAATGCTTTAGCTAACTTTTCTTGAGCATCACATTGTTTTTTGATGAATTCATGTGCAAACTTTATAGCTTCAACCATTTCTTCTTCAGAACATTCTTCCA
>NZHH01000067.1:0-10471 GCA_002691245.1 Rickettsiales bacterium
TATAATTTTAAACCCATATCATAACTAATATTTTATTTAAATAATGCATTAGATTGAAAAATATAATTAGGGTACAAAACATGGAAGAAATCCAGTTCATCGAAAAAGGTAACTCTAAAAATTGTTTACTGCTTATTCACGGTTTTTGCAGTGGTCCTGAAGATTGGAAAGATCAAATAAAAAAATTTAGTACAAACAATGAAGTTTTTTTATTAGAAAATACCGGTCATTATATATCAATAGAAAAACCTCAAATAATTAATAAAATTATTTTAGATTGGTTAATTAGGTTAAAAGTTCATTTCTGAAAGTAAAACTGCTAATTGTGCCCCGTGCATGTCTCTATCAAATACATCTCCTTGTATTATCTTCCTAGGAAAAGAAAATTTAATTACATTTAAATCGTCAATCTCAAATCTCTTTAGATGTTGTTCATTTATCATAAGTAAATTCATTATTTCTGAATTTGTTAATTTATTACAAACTTCTTTGTATATTGTTTTATTGCCACAAAAAATATCAATAGTAATCCAAAAAGGTCCTGCATTCTTAGATCTGATTTTTCTAACTTTTTCACCAAGAGTTAACAAATTATACCTCTGATATTTTAATTTGAAATGCATCCATTGGATTATCCAGTTCTAAAATATGGTTTAATGCAAACGCATAAACACACCCTCTATCTGAATGAACTGGAGAAAATGGAAAAGCAAATGTTGGGAGTTCTTCATTAGAGGAAAGTGGAAAATGTAATAAAAATGGATTTATTAATTTTGCTATTTCAGTAGAAATTTGATTTTTTGATGTGATCAAACACAAAACACCAACTTCAACAGGACTTCTTATATTTTTTTCTAATTCTCCCAAAGTTGAGTTGAGACCTATGTGTCTAAATTCCATTGAATACTCAGAAGTGTCTATAGCCATTCTTTCGTTAATTTCCTTTTGTAAGAATTTTGATAACTTATCTGTCCATTTTTTTACATTTTCCACATAATTTTTGTCTCTCAACAAAACTAATAAAGAGGCTTGATATCCTGCAATCTTAGCTCCTTCTAGCTTAACACTATATTGTTTTGACGAATGCCATTTTGCACCCTCAACTCGAACCTTTTTTTTATCAATATTATAATAATTTGAGTAAGTTACATCCATATATCCTCCCGGTTCATGCAAAATATAAGGATCGGCATTTTCATAAAGCATATGGGCGGCAACTGTTTCAGAAGTACAGGATGCATTTTTAGACATTGGCACTACAGTAAATCCAGTTTTATCAAACTCTACCATGACAACGCCAGATGTTGGATTTGTTGTACATAGCGCACCACACTCAGCAACTTTAGCTCCATGCCAGGAAGAACCAGGATTAGCTCCTTTCATTAATGGCAAAGCTGAAATAATTGCAGTATCAGTCGTTCTGCCAGCTAGAATGATTTCAGCCCCTGTGTTTATACATTCTTGTATTTGTTCAGCACCTGCAAGCGCAACGATATTTGTCATTTCTTCAATTAAATGATCATTAAGCATAGGGGCAGGATTTAAAGGAAAAATCTTACTTAATTGAAATTTTTTTTTGATAAAGTTTTTTTCTTGTTGGCAATATAATTTTGCAATTTTTATGTTTTGATTTAATTCTTCAGCTAATTCAATGGTAATATTTTCCATCCAATCAACCATCCCATTAGTTCCACACGTGCCACAGGAACCAATTANAAGTGGTACATTAGCTTTTTCTCTNGCTATCATNAGANTTTTCCACTCTGCTTTTATAGCAGCACGTGAATATTTCGATGTTCCTGAACCTAAAGAATATGGACCGCTATCTGTNGAGCCTCCATCAATACTAATAATGTCTGGATTATTTTTAACACCNTTGTNNAGAGCTTCTAAATCAAAACCAAGACCAAGAACTCCTGAAGGNACTAATACTTTAATAGGTATCATTGTATAACTTTAGTAACAGTTAACTTTTCATANAANTTAAATTTATTTATTATTAATCTAATTAATACANTACATCCAATTTTTTTCATTNACAACTTCNCCTATAANTAAAAAGGGNCTGTTTCCTGTTTTTTTAGCATAATCTATTAAATCANTGCTCTGNTCTGATTTTATGGTTAATCTATTATTCTTTGNNAATCCTTTTGATCCAACNACTAATANAAANTNAGATGANAAATCNACAAGNCCACTTNTTGGNTGTTTGGGNGCCATTATCTTATTGNATTTATATCCCCATGAATTCANNCANTTAATAGANATATCAATATATTTNGCNTTAACTTTAATTAAGCATTGTTGNAAAATATTTTTATCTANACNTTCTAAACTNCGAATGGGNTANTCAANATTGATNTCNTCTTTAGAGNAAAANTTTTTCCATTTATCAATCTGATTATCNGATGGAATAATNATAATAGTGTTAAAGTGTAATTTTGATTTAACTAAAATGCTTAGCTTAATTTCTGAATTAANTTTTTGATTGTCTAAAACTTTAGTAGAAACATTTTGAGNATTAAGTTTTTGTTTNTGNAACTTTATAATTTTNTTTATNTCATNNCTTTGAGANAAAGGAGTTANAACTTTGTTTTTAAAAAGNTTAANAAANTTTTNNCNTCCNTTNTCTTTTCCATAATATTTGTAATANTGATTGTCTAAAACACTTAGTTGATATAATGAATCAAAAGATGGNGGNGCTAATTCTCTGATTTCCATTATATTATTGTTAGAACCAATTGAATGCCATTTNGAAAGAGTNCCATTTGACATCCCAAGCTTTTGAGCTAACTCANCTTGTCTATTTNCTANCTGATTCAAAGCATTTGTTATAGCATCNGCCATCTCAAATATACTNTTTTTGACTNTNTTCTTGGCTAAATTAATNTTTATNACATGATCATCAAGNGACATTATGTTTGGAATTTGTGTTTTCATTTTTTAGATTTAATTTTACTTTTANAGTTNAATAAATATTNTACTAAAATTTTTTACCACCNTCTTGAAGNCGGTTTGTAAGTTTATGATCTGCTCNAGACTTATTATACTCTAATTTTTCATAAATTGTTTCNCCTAAATTAAANCTCTTTGATTCAGCTAGATCAAATATCCGAATGACAGCATCAGCCAGTTCNACTTCCATCATTGATTTNTGTTTTAAATGGTTGTCCATTAANCCTTTTCTTGCACCTTCCATAGCTTCACTGATTTCTGAATGTATTAGACACAACAATTCTCCAACATTTCTATCTTTTTTTTTNCCTTCNGCATCATGCCACCAACCACCCTTTACAGCTGCTTCATGACAATCTTTTACACAACNATTAATACCTATAATATTTTTATTCATTAATTAATCCCTCAAGTAATTAAACGTTAAATATTNGACANTATTAAAAAACTTGCCATACCTATTGATATTGTAGCAAGAACATTATTCCAAATTATTGAAACAATTATTGCTATTAAAGCAGCATATAATTTGAAATTTTCGATTAAGAAAAAATTGTTATTTTCAATAATTGATANGTCATTAACNATAATNGGAGTTAAAACTGCTAAAGGAATATATTTAAATGNATGTTTCACNGATAANGGTAANTNACTTGNAATTATACCTGAAAGAGGAATAAATCTAATCAAAAAAGTAATGACGCCACATAAAATAATTAACGACCAAATCATNNTTTTTTATCCCATCTACTTGAAGCCATTCCTGCTAAGATACCAGTAAGGCCTGACAAAATTATCCAGAAATTTATATCTAAGTTTTTAAAAATNAGTGCTGATATTCCNGANGAAATAACTGTGATAAGAGTTGATTTTGACTTAATCATTGGAATAATAATAGCTATAAAAGTAAGTGGTATGATAAATTGCAAATCTAAGAATTCCGGTAAATCGTTACCTAACCAGACGCCAAATAGTGTNGAAATTTGCCANGATACAAATAATGTTATNCCAGAACCTAAAAGATGATAATGAAGTATAGANTTATCTGAATGGTTTATGAATTTTCTAATAGATACAGCNTAAGCTTCATCAGTAAGTAAATAAGCAAGCAACACTCGCCAACTNAAAGACAATTTATTTAAGTATTCAACCATTGAAATACTATATAATAAATGCCGTGAATTTATTGCTCCTACAGTTGTGACTATCACTCCATATGGAGTAGANTTTGATAGAAGTTGAACAAATGCTATCTGACTNGCTCCACCAAAAATAATTGAAGACATAANAANNGCTTGCAANAAAGTTAAACCACTTTCAATAGCCATAACGCCATANATAATTCCAAAGGGNAAAACACCTAATTGTAAGGGTANCTCTTGAAGAACACCTTGTTTAAATATTTGCCACTTTTTCATAATATTTATTATAAACTTTTTATGATTAATAAACCTGATATATATAATTATAAAACTAAAAATTATGANACNAAAATTTTGAGAATAGAATTTGTTAAAATCTGAACGNACTAAATTTATAATGGATTTTTTGGAACAGACTTATCCAAATACGCCAGTTCCACTTAACAACAAAAATGTTTTTGAACTTTTAATCGCTGTATTGCTTAGTGCACAGTGTACAGATGAACGTGTAAATAAAGTAACACCCTCATTATTCAAAATTGCTGANAATCCTTTTGATATGGAAAAAATCCCTGTTGAAAAAATTTANGAAATTATTAGACCCTGTGGGCTTGCACCTCAAAAATCCAAAGCAATTTCTAATCTTTCTAAAATTCTTGTTAATAAATTTGATGGGATNGTTCCTAANGATATAAATGAATTAGAAAAATTACCTGGTGTTGGGCACAAAACAGCAAGTGTTGTAGTNTCNCAAGGNTTTGGTNTACCNGCTTTTCCAGTAGACACACATATTCATAGNCTTGCACAAAGNTGGGGTTTGACAAACGGNAAAAATGTTAAAACNACTGAGNATGATTTGAAACGTTTATTTCCAAAAGAAAAATGGAATAAACTTCATCTACAAATAATATTTTATGGTCGTGAATTTTGTTCNGCTTGGGCTTGTGACGGTACTGTNTGTAAAATATGTANNACTTGTTANCCAAAAAGAAAAAAGGCTGTAAAAACCAAGAAAAGTTAAAAACTATATAAGTTGAAGTTGATTGTTTCTTTTTTTTGATGATTTTGTTCTTGNCCTACTTCCTAATTTTTCAAATACTATNTTTGATTTTTTTCTATAACCTTCTTTTAGAAATATAGATGATATTTTTGCTTTTGCGTCTCTTATTGCAGTCGGGTGATCAACAATTGGTTTAGGATAATGTTTTCCAATTAAACAATTGACATTTTCTTGCGTCTCTAGATCCATTTTCCATGGCTCATGTATCCATATTTCTGGNATNTTTCTGAGTTCATGAACCCATTTCTTTATAAATTTACCATTAATATCATGNTCCATTGATTGTTTNATTGGATTATAAATTCTTANTGTNTTNATACCAGTTACTCCAGATTGCATTTGTAATTGACTATAATGAATACCTGGNTCGTAGTCTGTAAAAGTTTGGGCTAAATGATGTCCNGTTTTTCTCCAATCAAGCCAAAGATCATAACTTGCAAAACTNACTAACATTGCCCTCATTCTAAATGTNATCCATCCGTTATAATTTANACTTCTCATNCATGCATCTATAAATGGATAGCCTGTCAATCCTTCTTTCCAAGCTTTATAATANTCTANATTCATATTANCCTTTCTCAATTTATCATAAAAAGGNTGCATACATGAAGTTTCTATGGANGGTTGAGATTCTAATTTNTGAATGAAATGGCATCTCCATGATAGCCTNGATTTAATTGCATTAAGNTTTCTATTACTAATTNTACTTNTATTTTGTTGAGNGTTGGTTTTATTTAAATNNAATAATTTTATTATTTCTTTTGACGAGATNGTTCCCCAAGTCAAATGAGGNGAAATNCGAGAGCACGTTTTTTCAGATATCCCTGGTTTGGAAATATTAAATAAATAATTNTGGCCNCTATCTTTNATAAAACTTTNTATTATTTTNAGAGCCTCNCTTCTTCCCCCTTTTTGAACTTCACCAATAAAATCGTTTTTAAAAATAGGACTNTTTTTNTTAGGGATAGANCCTTNTAAAATTNNATNAANAGNNATTAGNGANANAGGTTTAGGAATTAANTTTTCTTTCATTCTTAAATTTCTNATNTTTGNCCAATCATCACGATTTTTCAAATTTCTTACTATACCNTTAGTNGGATACTCTATNANCGNAATATTTTTTTCATTANACCANTTTTTNACATTTANATCTCTGTNATAAGTCCATTGATTTCCTGTTTCTTCGTGAGNANATATTGAAATAATATTGAATTGTTTTGATAGCTCATTAAAAATATCAGTTACAGAACCTATCCGTACAATCAGGGATTGACCAAGTTTTTTTAATTCTTTTCTTAACTCAATTAAACTGTCATAGATAAAACACCAATGTCTTTTGTTCGAAAAAGGTTGTTTCCAATATTCATATTCTACGACATATATTGGTAAAATTGGTTTTAGAATTTTTGAAGATTCAAATAAAGGTTTGTGATCTGTTATTCTTAAGTCTCTTTTAAACCATACTATTTGTATTTCAGATTTTTGCATGTTTAGCTTTACGGCCGTAGACTCTCTCTCTCCAAACTTGGAAACTACTATTTTTTAAATTTGATCTCATAATTTTTATAACTTCTTTTTCAGTTAGGTTTGTTTGAAATTTTATAGAGTCAAACCTTGTTTTATCACACCAAGCCATTTCAATAACATTGTTGATATCATAATCTTTATTATTTATTTTCATTTTATTTTGACCCTGTTTCTTCTACACTTCTCACTACAATACTTTACTTCATCCCAAACTTTTTCCCATTTTTTTCTCCAAGTAAAAGGTCTTTCACAAATAAGACAAATTTTTGAAGGTAAATTTTCTTTTTTTATCATTTGAGGTATCTATTTATTATTATCAATTTCTGATGTTTTTACTAAAAGTGCAGTATGCAAACCTGTGGCAGCTAACTTTCCAGAAGGTGAAAATAATCTTCCTTCTATTGAAACTATTTTCTTACCCAATTTGATTATTTTAGCAGTCCCAAGTACTTTTCCCTCTAATAATGGTCTATGAAATGTAGTGTGAATGTCAGTTGAACTTGGCAAATATTCGTCCTTAGTTAATATATTTACACTTATAGAAGTTATTTCGTCTATTGCACTCGTAATGATGCCTCCTTGGACAGTTTTGAAAGGATTTAAACATTGTTTTGAGAATTCGAGTTCAAATTTATATATGTCATTTTCAAAATTTAAAAATTTTGTCTTTAGTAACTTATGAGTTCCACCTGAATTAGCTCTTTTTAGTGATTTTTCTAAACTTTTATCTTCCACGTCAATTTCCTTTGATATATGCTTTATATAAGTATTGAAAATTGTAAAAAAAGTAGATGTCATAAATATATAAAATAGAGGAGGTTTTATGCCTAAAGGTTATTTTTTAAGCGCCCACCGATCACCTGCGAATCCTGAGAAAAGACAAGCATATCTTGATCTTGCTGGACCTGCTATTTTAAAAGGTAATGGCAAAATATTAGCTAGCACTAATGAGGTAGATGCTCATGAAAATGGAGCTTCAGAACAAACTGTGCTAGTTGAATTTGAGAGCTTGGAAAAAGCAAAAGATTTTTATTATGGCTCTGAATATCAGCTAGCTTTGAAAGCCCTAGATGGTGGTGCCGATAGAGATATTAGGATTTTTGAAGGCAAATAATTTAAAAAAATTTAAAGTAGCTACTTTTGATTTGTCATTCTATCATAAGTTTTAAATAAAGACTGGTTTCCATTTTTTCCTTCATTGTGAGCTCTTGATGCCAAATAAAGCGTTTGAACAAGAGATAAACCAGGTAATGGAACCCCACTCTCAAATGCTGCTTCACTAGCTAACCTTAAATCTTTTAGTTGCAAATCTATTCTAAACCCAGCTAGATCATTTTTATCTATTACTAGATTTCCTAAATTCTCTAACATCCAGGAATTAGCCGATCCTCCCATCAAGGTTTCTCTTAAAAGGTTTAAATTACCTCCTTTTGATTTACAAAGAGCAAAAGCTTCACACATAGCCTGTATATGAGAACCAACCATAATTTGGTTACACATTTTAAAGATTTGTCCCATACCAGATTTACCTGCATAAATTACATTTTTTCCAAAACAATTTAGAATATTTATAGATTTTTTAAAGATATCTTTTTTCCCACCTACCATTATTGACAAGTTTGCATTCTGGGCTCCTTTAACACCTCCACTTACTGGGGCATCTAAAAACTCAACTTGCAGTTTTTGTAAAATTTTCCCTATTTCTATTGCGGATGATGATGAAATTGTACTCATATCTATTACAGTTGTGCCAGGCTTTAAATAAGAATTAATTCCTGTACGATCGTTAAAAACACTTTCAACATCATTTGTATCTGGCAGAATTGATATTATAAAATTACTATTTGCAATACCCCTTAAATTATTAACAGATTTTATTTTGTCTTTCTCTAATCTTTTTGTAATCTTTGGATTAATATCATATACCTTAACATCATAACCCTGCTTTACTAAATTTTTTAACATTGGCAAACCCATATTACCCGCGCCAACAAAGCCAATTGACTGATTAGTTTTATCCTTACCCTTCATATATTATTCTTTCAAAATTTGAGTTTAATTTTACAAACAAAAGTAAGTATTACTTATACTTATACTTATACTTATACTTATACTTATAATTAAAATTAAATTTTAATCCAATTGAATTTTCAAAATTTTAGCATATTAATTATCAGTTAATTTTATCAATAATTTAATAGAAACTTAATTATTAACATGATAATTAATTTGACCTTGTAAAATTTGCCTGAAAATGTATCATTTTAAATTATCCTGGGGGGGATATTTTATGAAAGAGACAAAACAGTCTTTATCTGAGCTCTGGGCTCTTCTAAGATATAAAGAGAAAAATTTAGGATTAGATGAATTATCTCTAACAGAACGTGATATTTTTCAAGAAATTTTACATTTTCAAGGTAAAGATACACATATTAGTCTTGGAAAAATTTTAAATAGTTCTCCACATCCGCGAGCAACCTTTTTCAGAAGCTTAAAAAAACTACGTAATAACAATTTTATTGAAGTCACAAAGTGTTCAAAAGATTCAAGAAAATCTTTTGTAACTGTTCTACCAAAATATAGATAATAATTCACGTTATCAAAAAGACTTATGCAAACATAAATTCCATTGTTGCCATAATTACTGTTGCAAAAATATCACGTGTATTGATAAAAGTATCATTTTGATACTAATTATACTTTATAAAATTTTTTGTTTGTAGTATCAAATTGATACCTAATATTTTTGCGTATCCCCGCAATTTACTTGGTAGGCGCCTTTCCTAACCAGTTAGGCGCCGATTTTTTTAAACCTAAACGATCTTTGAGGAGATTATTATGAGAAAATTACTTTTAGGAACTACAGCTTTAGCTGCTGCTGCTGCTCTTTCAGCAAATGCTGCTTTAGCAGATGTTTCAATCGCTGGTATGCTTGAATGGTCATACGACTCAAGAAGTTCAAATGTAGCTGCTAACGATGGTACTTCATTTGGTCAAGATTCAGACATGCAAATCACATTCACTGAAAAAACTGATAGTGGTTTAACAATAACTTATGCTAATGATATTGATACTGATGCTGGTACTCTTGGATTAGATGAATCTTCATTATCTATTGAAGGTGGATTTGGTAAGATTGTATTGGGACAGGGTGATCCTGCTGCAGATTCTTACATTATTGATGAAAGTGACCTAATTGCTGAAGATCAGGCTCCAGGTGTTTCTTCAATGACAATTTCTACTAACTCAAGCCTTACAATGGAAGACGAAGAAAATAACAAAATTGCTTATCATCTTCCAGCAATGGGTGGACTAACAGTAGGTGTTTCACAGACAGATGGTGGAAAAGCTTCAACATCTAGTGACACTGTTTCATATGGTGCTAACTACTCAATGGATGCAGGCGGTGCATCTGTAACTCTTGGTTACACAGCAGCTACTACTGAGAACACTACTCAGGATATTGACTCTGATAACATGGGTATAAAAGTTGTATCTGGCGATATGTCTATTATCGTGTCACAAAGCAGCTACGAAGCTGACGATGAAGATAGACAAAATATGGGTGCATCTATATCCTACGCATTACCAAATGGTATGAAAGTGGGTGCCTACACATTTAAGTCAGAAGATGACTTGGATACTGGCGAAGAGTACGGCAGAAATGGTGTAGAGGTTCAGTACTCAATTGCATCTGGTCTAACAGCATATGTAAACATCGATGACTACGACTATAAAGAAGGTACATCTGATGGTACAACTGCTGCACACATTAACGATTCTGGAA
>NZHH01000022.1:0-7575 GCA_002691245.1 Rickettsiales bacterium
ATCGTAAGCGAGCTTACTTGGATTTTTATGAAGGCGCTGGTTTGAAAGTTGAGGAAAGATTGATTGTTGATGTGCCGTTTAAGACGCGGGCAAGTGACACTTTTATTATGGCGAAGGAACTCATCGTTGATCTGATGCGCTCACCTCAACGTCCGTCAGCGATTTTTGCATCTAACGACATACTTGGTTTGGCGGCATTGCAAATGGCCCAGATTGAAGGCCTTCAGGTTCCGCGAGATCTGTCGGTTGTTGGGATGGATGATTTATTCTCGGCTGAGAGCGCGTCTCCGGCACTAACTTCGGTGTCAAAACATCGTTTCGAGGTAGGCGCGCAAGCTGCTAGAAATCTTTTAAAACAGATAAATAGCGAGCACTCAATGGAAAATGAGCCTATCAATGAGCTCGTTGAATGCACCTTGGTGGTCCGTGATTCTAGCGGCCCAATAGCGGAAGTTGATGTTTGATTGCCTTGGTTGACTCTTTACCAAATCTTTTGATACTTTCAAGCCATCGCTCAAGTTTTCGTTTTTTTTAATCGAAAATGAGACCGGTCTCAAAAAATTAAAGTGTATTTTTAGAGCCGAAAGGTTCAGTCACTTTGGAGGACTGCTTTCTGCGAGTCATTAATCGATGAGTGTCTTAAAGAAGGTTGTTTGTCTATTAAGCTAGTAGAATAATACGGAGAAAATAGCATGCGTAATCTCATACTAGGCCTATTGATTTCATGCTTCGCATGGTCACCTACAGTGCACGCGAACCTCGATCTTTCAGGGAAGACGGTTACATGGGTCGTTCCATTCAAGGAGGGCGGTGGAACAAGTCGATTTGCTCGATTCCTACAACCATTCCTCACGAAATACTTGCCAGGTAATCCAACGATTCAGATACAGCATATACCAGGCGGTGGCGCCATTAAGGGCTCTAATTATTTCCAAAAGAATGCGAAACCCGACGGGACCTTCCTTTTCGGTTGTTCGACTTCGGTCATCGTTAATGTAGCCACCGGAAACCCGCTGGTGGAATACAATCTAGGCGCTTACAAGCCGGTACTTCTGCTTCCCCAAAATACCCATTGGTTCACACGGACTGATCTAGCGAGTGGCACTAGTGATATCTCGAAGTTGCAAGAGAGAGATCTTGTTTTGTATGCATTAAAGACCCCCGCTTCAGCCGATCTTTTTCACATTTGGGTTTATGACAAGTTAGGTATAAAAAAAGCGCGACCTATCCCGGGACTCTCCTCAAGCGCGGGTTACCAAGCGTTTTTGCGCGGTGAAATCCATCTGAGCTCTCATGGTGCCGCAAATTATGTCAAAAAGGTTAAGCCCGAGATTGAAAGTGGGAAGGTGGTCGACATCATGACGCTTGGCATTGTGGGTGCAGATGGAAGCATCTCTAGAAATCCACTCGCACCTGATGTACTCACGTTCCCCGAGATGTATGAGAAGGTGAATGGAAAGAAACTGGATGGTGCAGATCTAGAGGCTTACTATTCTATAGCGGCCGCCTGGGCCCAGGCGTCTAAGTCCATGCTACTGCCCGAGGGAACGCCTGATGCGATTGTCGAGGCGTATCGCAAAGCCGTCACAGAAATGGTGAACGATCCTGAGTTCAAAGAGAAAGCGACAAAGGCGCTGGGACCTTATCCACTTATAATTGGTGATGAAGCAGGTCCGATTCTCAAGAAGGCTGCAATCTTTTCAGACAGTACCAAGAAGCAATTGAATGCGGTGCTAAAAAAGAATCGCTTCGTCTACAGGGTTCAGTAATCAGCATTCCGCTGTTGGGTTGCCAACAGCGGAATCCTCTCAATTATGGATCAGTTTCTTTTAGCTCTGGGTCAGCTGTTCGGGCTTACCCACCTTTTGTTTTTGTTTGGGGGAACACTCCTAGGATTGACAGTGGGAATCTTACCTGGGTTGGGTGGGACATCCGGCTTGGCCCTTGTACTTCCCTTCGTGTTTGGTCTAGANCCNTCNCACGCCTTNGCNATGATGATNGGCGTCCTNGCNCCGACNACNACATCTGATACNTTNCCNGCGGTNCTNATGGGTGTTCCNGGCACNTCNGGTTCGCAAGCCACNGTNATGGATGGNTTTCCNTTGTCTNAACAAGGNATGGCTGCACGGGCCCTAAGTGCAGCATTNTTATCATCNCTANTGGGCGGTGTGTTTGGCGCAGTTATTCTGTCGGNATCTATCTATTACGCGATTCCCATCATTATGACTTTTGGATTCGGGGAACAGTTTCTACTGATTGTTTTGGCCCTTTTGATGGTCGGAGCATTGACCGGTGATAACTTTGTAAAAGGGATAACTGCTTGTTTCTTGGGTTTGATAATCGGTTCAGTAGGTTCTGCACCGATTACTGGCGACCCTCGATTCACTTTNNANACGCTTTATCTNATTGAGGGTATTCCTCTTGTNATTGTCGGNTTGGGTTTATTTGCGATCCCAGAAATAGTTGGTCTTTTGGACAACAAGGGTGCNATCGCNAAATCACTCCGAATCGAGCGGGGTTGGCTTACAGGAATAGCCGATGTCTTTAAGAACTGGTGGCTGGTACTCCGGTGCTCGACNCTTGGCTGTTTGGTGGGAGCATTACCCGGCTTGGGGGGGACGGTAGTTGACTGGATCGCCTACAGTCATCTGAGACAAACCAGCAAAGATACNTCTCGATTGGGAAAAGGGGATATCCGAGGTGTGATCGCCCCAGAGTCTGCAAANAANGCNAAAGANGGAGGGGCTCTGATNCCAACCCTGCTTTTTGGNATCCCAGGATCTGGGAATAAGGTGCTGCTCCTGGGTGGGTTTATTCTTGTCGGGATCGAGCCCGGATTGGATATGGTGACCACACACCTTGACCTNACATATCTGATGATTTGGTCGCTAGCCGTAGCTAATATCCTAGGCGCCGGGCTGTGTATCGGCTTTGCGCCGCATATTTCAAAACTCACCCTGGTCCGATATTACATCCTAGCTCCCGTCATGATCACGTTAATATTTTTTGCAACCTATAACGTGAACCGTGACTGGTACGACTTCATAGGACTTCTAGGTTTTGGTTTGGTGGGGATCACCTTCAAGCATTATGGGTGGTCCCGACCCGCGCTTTTGATTGGCTTTTTCCTTTCGTCGAAAGTTGAGTTGTTGAGCTATCAAACGCAGGCCGTTTACGGATTATCTTTTCTCTATCGACCAGTTGCCATAATNCTCATAGTGATGTGCTTCGCCACGATCATTTTGTTATTAAGGCAACGATTCGANGCTGGTTATGACTCGCGGTTGATCAAAAATAAGTCCAAACAAATGTATCTNTCACTCCTCTTGATGTGCCTACCAGTAGCTGTCATGTGGGATGTGTCAGGTATACCGGATTTTAGAGCGACACTTTTTCCGATAGGCGTGTGCTTGATATCAATCTCACTCCTGATTTTGATATTCGCTGTCCAATTAGCCGACCTGAGAAAGCCAGCATTCGCTGGCGGTGGCTTCCTCCGGTTCGTGAACACAAACATCTACGAAAATGTAGCGGGCTTCAATAATCAGTTATATTACTATCTGAGTATATTGGGCTATCTGGCGATGAATTTTATCTTTGGTTTCCCGATAGCATCGGTACTCTTTATTAACCTGTTTATTTTGTTTCATGATAAGCGAGACCTAAAAATCTCTCTTTCTATCTCGCTCTCGCTCCTCTTGATTTTATGGACCCTGTCGTCTTTGCTCACGCTCCAGTTTCCCAATGGTTTGCTTGGAACATTTATCGATATGCCGTGGTGGTTGGGTGGAGACCTCAACTAGGATTTACTAAAGGAACATACCAATGACTGAATTATCTTTNCCTANTCTNCCGTTTCTCGAACGCGAAAANAAACCAAGAGAAANNGGNATNAACTACGTGAGAGCCCCGGTGTTGGTAGGNCAATGTATTGATGATTACTTACAGGCCTACAGCGACATCGTTGATATTTTCAAACTTTCTGGAAAGCAGGCCGGTCAGATGTCTCAGAGCTCGTTAGTGCGGTTCCTAGAAACATGCAAGTCCAACGATGTAATGATTTCAATCGGTAACCCGTTGATGGATATGGCTCTGAATGGTGGTCGTAAGATAGTCGATGATTATCTCGATAGAGTTGTCGACTATGGGGTAGACATTATTGAAATTTCAAGCATTGCTAGGTCGGCGGATGATGACGATATATGCCGTTTAATCGATGTAGCTTCCAAGAGAGGTTTGAAGGTGATCAACGAAGTAGGGGTCGCCTTCGCTCATTCAGAAGTGCAGGACAATATGATATTTAGCGAGAGATTGGGTAGACAGATACAAAGATTTCTAGANGCAGGTTCTTGGAAAATTTTGTTGGAATCTGAGGGTATTACGGAGAACTTGGAGAGAAGCAAATTTAGGTGGCAGTTAATCGATCGGCTTCTCAGCCCGTTAGCATTATCACAATTTATGGTTGAGGCGGATGATCAAGATGTTTTGAGCAAATATATCGAAATATATGGTCCAAATATAAATATGATGGTTGATTACTCAAGGGTGCTCAAAATGGAGGATGCTCGGACCGGCCACGGTCCAAGTCAGTCGCTTTGGGGAAAAGTTGTAAAATATTAGGCGGCAATTGAACCGAGGCTTCATGTTCAGTATTAGGAAAGGGTATCTATTTTAATTTGCTTAGCCGTCCAAGGCATTGGGTGATGAGGATTAGTTGTCCGGTCGAAAATATGAAGAGTTTATCGTTTCGTGGGGGAATGGTACCGCAGTGAAGTCTCCGAACTTTGTTTTCATCATGGCAGATGACCACGCTGTTAACGCAATAAGCGCTTATGGTTCAAGCCTCATTAACACGAAACACATTGATCGATTAGCATCCGACGGGATGTGTTTTACACATTGCTACACGACGAATTCGCTCTGCGCACCATCTCGGGCGGCTATCCTAACCGGGACCTACAACCATGTGAACGGGGTTTACACCCTAAAAACGAAGCTCAGTTCAATGTTCCCAAATTTTGTGAAGCACCTGCAACGGGCCGGATACTCGACAGGGATAATTGGTAAGTGGCATCTTGGGGACGACAAGTCGTCAGAACCCTCGGGGTTTGATTACTTTGATGTTCTGCTAGGGCAGGGCGACTATCACGATTCAGCATTTAATCTAAACGGTAAACTTACCAACAGCACCGGCTATGTTACCGATGTCATCACAACTAAATCAGTCCAGTGGTTAGAGACCAGAGATGTCTCAAAACCATTTTTCTTAATGATCAACCATAAAGCCCCTCACAGGGAATGGGAGAATCACCCGAAATATGATGACGAGTTTCGAGATAATATTCGGCTGCCAGACACTTTCAATGATAACTATGACAACAGGGCCAAGGCCGCTAGTGCAGCCAAAATAAGAATCCGTGAGGATCTAAAGTACGATGACCTGGGCCTCATTCAACCCGAGGGTGGAGTCGAGGTCGGTCAGCCAATAAAGCCGGGGAGCAAAGAACGAAAAATCCCAGACCTGAAAGATTTGAACGTTATTACTTTGATTGATAAGAAAACGGGTGAAAAATTTGAGTTTTCTGATCCCGAGTATTTGGCAGAATTTAAATATCAAAGATACATCAAGCGATACCTTCGAACCGTTCTTTCACTCGATGAAAGCGTTGGTAATATTCTAGATTGTCTCGATAAGATGGGGCTCGCCCGCGACACGGTGGTGGTTTATACCTCCGATCAAGGCTTTTTTCTTGGTGAGCATGGTTGGTTTGACAAACGTTTCATCTACGAAGAATCATTTCAAATGCCACTGGTAATTCGGTATCCCGAGAAAATCAATGGTGGTGGTGTTTGCTCAGATATTGTTTCCAATGTCGATTTCGCGCCCACGTTGCTAGATATCGCTGGTCTACCTTCGCCAAGCTACATGCAAGGCCGTAGTTTTTTTAAACTTCTGATGGGAAAAACGCCCCCAAACTGGGAACAGATCGCGTATCACAGATACTGGATGCACAAGGATCTTCAGCACAACGTCTATGCTCATTACGGTGTACGAGATCAAAGATACAAACTGATTTATTGGTACAACGAAGGGCTCGGTATTCCGGGCGCAACCGACGAGGCAGAGCCCCCTGAATGGGAATTTTTCGATTGCGTTGAAGATCCCTTGGAGTTAATTAATTGTTATGGGGACGGTCGCTATTCAGATGAAGTCAGCCGGATGCGGGCCCTGCTAGACGCAAAGATGAGCGAGATCGGCGATGTTCCTAGACATTAATATTAGTTTGATAGGATTACGCTCAAAGGGCTTCTTCACCTGGGGATGCGATGCTTGAAAGGTTACTAGTAACGGGTGCCGCGGGCGGGGTCGCCAATCTCCTTAGACCACGACTTGCTGGTGTTTCTAAAAAGTTCCGTCTAACTGACATTCAGCACTTCGCTTCAGACTCAGACTTGGATGAGATAATGATTGGAGATGTGGCAGATCCCGCTTTTGTCGATCAACTCGTTCAAGGCTGTGATGGCATCCTTCATCTCGGCGGAGTGTCGACCGAGCAACCATTTGACGAGATCCTGCCAGCGAACATTGTGGGCGTTTACAACATATACAGGTCCGCAGCAAAGTACGGCCGACCAAGAGTCATTTTTGCGAGCTCGAATCATGTAACGGGCGCCTACCGTACACAAGAAACAATAACGCCAAAAGAGCCATTTCTACCTGATAGTTTTTATGGGGCATCGAAGGTTTTTGGCGAGGCCGTCGCGAAGTTGTTCTTTGTCAAAGCGGGGATCGAGTCCGCGATCGTAAGAATAGGATCGTGTTTCGAACAGCCTTCGGATCTTCGAATGATGTCTACTTGGTTTAGCCCGGATGACTTTGCAGCATTAATAAAGAGCTGTTTTAAGGTAGAGACCTTAGACTGTCCGACCATTTTTGGAGTTTCGAACAATGCTGGTTCGTTTTGGAGAAATACTGAGATTAGCCATCTGGACTGGCACAGTGAAGCGCGAGCAGAGGACCTGCTTGAGTCGATGAATCAACCAAATGTCTCCCCAGAGGAATTAGCGGCAGGTCTTATGGATTACCATGGTGGGATTTGGGTCAAGAGACCCCTCGATACTGAGTGAGATTAGTCTATGAGAACAAATAAGATTCGAGAGAAATGGGACGCTGATGAATCAGTATTAAATGGCTGGCTAACAATTTCTAACGGCTTTTCAGCTGAGGTAATGGCGCATCAGGGTTACGACACGTTAACGGTTGATCTTCAGCATGGTGTCAATGACGAGATGAATCTCATCGCTATGCTGCAGGCAATCAGCACCACTGAGACTGTCCCAATTATTCGGGTCCCGTGGCTGGAGCCAGGGATCATCATGAAGGCCCTTGATATGGGCGCGTATGGTGTGATTTGTCCAATGATAAATACGGCAGAAGATGCCAAAAAATTTGTGGAATACACGAGTTATGCGCCAATGGGGCGGAGAAGCTTCGGTCCTGTGAGAGCATTAATCTACGGTGGTAATGATTATCTTGACCACGCAAACGACATGATCGTTCGATTCGCGATGATC
>NZHH01000023.1:0-46424 GCA_002691245.1 Rickettsiales bacterium
TGGAGTAGGTACTGGACATTATCTTTGTCAATCATCTGGGTTTGGTCCAAAGTTTGGAATTGGGTGTATGGTGTTAGGTGGATTAATGGGTGGTGTTCTAGGTGGAGAACTTGGAGAAACTTTTGATAACAAAGAAATTTACCACACAGTAAGTAATAAGGGTGTGGGAGAAACACAATCATTTCTGAATGGTGATGAAAAAATGGATGTAACTGTTACTGATAGTTATCAAGGAAAAATGGAAGATAATTTTGGTAATGAATTTTCAAGATGGTGTAAAGACTTTGAATTCGAATTACATGAAGATGGTCATTTCAAAAGAGGTAAGGGAACAAGTTGTAAAGACGATAGTGGGAATTGGAGAACTCAAGGAATTGATCTAATTAGGTAGGTACGAATCTTGATGGATAATGTAGTCCTAAAAATTAATTAGATTTCATAATAGAATAATATCATGGAAACACTTCACATTTATACCAGAGTAAGTAGTCAAGTTCAAAAGGACGAGGGTGGAAGTTTAGATACTCAATTAGAGTATGGAATAAATTTCAGTAAAAATTTGAATATGGATTACAAACATTGGAATGAAGATGTTATGTCATCTAAATCTGAATACATTGAAGACAGAGAAGTTTTAGATAGTTTATTAAAGGAAGTTGATAGGGGAAAAGTAAAAAAACTATTTGTCTTTGAAATGGATAGATTAAGTAGAAACGAGTATGTAACACTTGATATAAAAAAAAGATTAGTGAATCAAAAAGTTACTTTGTTTACTAGAAACGGAGAATATAAACTTTGGGAAAATGAAGATGAATTAAAGTACAACTTGGTTCAGTTAATTTCTCAATATGAGAATAAAAAGAGAAGAGACAGAAGTAGAATAGGAAAATTAAGAGTT
Organism: Rickettsiales bacterium; assembly: GCA_002691245.1. GTDB lineage: Bacteria > Pseudomonadota > Alphaproteobacteria > Methylaequorales > Methylaequoraceae > Methylaequor. The sequence continues at coordinate 899 of NZHH01000023.1, forward strand.
GTTAAAGAAGGTAAATGGAGAGGGGGTCCTTTAACATTTGGATATAGGTCTGTTGGTGGAAAAGTAGTAATTGATCCTTACGAAAGTAAGTTTGTAAAGTTGATGTATGAGTTATATGACAAAGGAAGATCAACATTAGATATAAAAGTTGAATTAGAAATTAATGGTGTACCAACTAGAAGAAATAACAAGTTCTGGAGTTTGGGTTCAATTACAAAGATTCTTCAGAATACTTTTTATAAAGGATATTACATATTTAAAGATAAGATGAGTGAGGAGGAGGTAGTAGTTCCAACTCCTAAAATAATTGATAAGTTTTTATGGGATTCTGTAAACAAGAAAATGAAAAGAGTCATTGAAAGAAGACAACAAGAAAAGAATACCAAAAGATTCTACTTATTAAGAGACAAATTAATTTGTAGTTGTGGAAATATAATGAGTGGAAGACAGAAACAAACTGTTGATGGAAAGATTAATAACTCATCATATTTTTGTAATAAACGAATCAATAAGAAGTTTAAAAGAAATTTGATAACTGATAAGTGGAAAAGAGGAAAGGGGTGTTCAAATATAAAATCAATCCATATTGGAAAGACAGATGAGTTGGTTTGGAATAACGTTCTAAAGGTAGTTGAGGAAAGTTTTATTCTTAAGGAAAAAGAAAAGAGAAAAATCCTAGACAAGGTATATGAGTCAAGAAGACTCAAAGAAGAATCAGATGTAAAACATCACGAGAAAATTAAAAGATTAGAAAAACAATTAGGTCATATTAAAGAAACTATTAAGAGAGTTAAGACTGATTTATATTTGGATCCTAAAAATGAGGAATTAAATGAGATTCATAACAACTTCAATGAACAAAAAACACAATTAGTCAGAGAGATTAATCTTCATAAAACAACTTATGGAGAGAAATATATTGAAGATAAGTGGGTTGATTGGTTAAAGGAATTCAAATCAGAATTAATGAAACGAAATCAACTAAGTGATGAGGAAAAAAGAGACTACTTGGACACTCTTATTGAAAAGATAGTGGTTATTCCAAACGAGAATAATCTCCATGATTTAGAAATTCAATTTAAAATTCCCATTATTAATGATAAAAGAATAATAGTAGATAAAGAGGGTGTTAAGAGGTCTTGGAAGATTAAAAACGGAACAGATAAGTTATTATTGGAGAGTTGTAGTTTGTTTGGTAGACAGTATTTAAAAAAAAAAGTTCAAATTCAGGTAAAGGACGAAAGTGTGATAAAAGATATGACAGAAACTATGGGGGGGCTAAGTGTACCATCCATTCCAAATCATTCCGTTACTGTTGAATGATTATAAATTATGTCTTAATAATTCTGATTATCATTTTTTTTAATGATGAATCTCACGGGAAAAAAAAAATTAATATCGATGGAGTGTTTTACGAATGTAAGTCACCAAAAAATTCTTTTGAAAGAACACGGGGAGTTAGAAATAGAATATGTTTTTTTAGTAGTGAAGATAAAAATGATATAAATAAAAGAATTAAAAACAAAAAATTAAATTTAAAAAGAAAATTTAAAAAACATTAAATAAAAAAAACAAGATAACGAAACGACTATTAATCTTTTCTAACCCTTTGAACTTTGCGTTAAAGTAAAGTGATCAACCAGGAAAATTTGTACATTATTCTGCTGACAACTGATAACTAAAGTGTCAATCATGATGATTGGCAATATAAAAAAATAAGTAAATTACTAATTTTTAATATCATGATGATTCAAACTGCGAACCATTTAGATGTAAGTTTATCAATCAGAGCAGCAATTATCTGAATCACTACAACATCCGTCACTGCAACAACTGTTACTACACTCTCCAGTTTTGCAACCAACAGTGCAGCAACCATCTGCACAACAAGTGTACTTGCAACAAGTCTCTGCAATATCCATTTGTTTAGTCACCATACTCTCCTTTTTTTAAATCTGATTATAATCTATAAACTTAATAAGTATCAACAAAAATAAACTTAATAACAGTTTAAAAAAATTAGGTGTTTACAAATAGCTAAGAAAAGTTTTCTTAATATTTTTCAATTATGAATAAAAACGTGTTGATTGAATAAAAAAGAATTGAAATTTTAAGATTTATTTTTGTTAAATTTTTTTTTTTGTCACAGTCGTCTTCTGGACAGCATGCATTTTCTTTATAGTTTAACCGTTTATTATTTATCTCAAAAACTATAAACATTAGAAGAATCATAGTTGTAAAAATCAATAGTGGAGTTTCATATGCTTCAGACCAGATTTCATTGATAAGAAACAATGATGATCCGGCTATGGAACTAGTGAGTGAGAATATACCAATGAGTAAAGGAACTCCACAGCAAAAGAGATGAATTGAGCAACCTAAAAGTAAAAAACATGACGAGAACACTCTAAACATAATTCAATCCTATAAATTAGCATTTAAATGATTATAATAAAGTGTAAATATTTTTATTTGATTAAGGTATACTACACATAGGAAATATAAAAATGATGGAAGATCAATTACGTATTATTTCAAATATTAATTTTTAAATTAGTTTTTTTTGGAACAAGGAAATGGATAAGTTATAGTACCTTTTTTATATTTTCTTGTTTTATCATAACAGGTAACTTTGTTTGGACCGTCAGCCCAGTAATTATGTGGGTTAAGAGAACTGTAATAGTCCTTTATAAAGTATTTGCAACCCCAATTATCTTTTTCTTCTTTTTTACAATATCTCTGTCCGATTTGAAGATGTAAATGCCTTACCCTAGCCATGCATCTATATTTCACTTTATCAGGAAGTTTTGCTATTAGGTCTCCTCTTTTTACCATTTCATTTTCTTTGACTAAAAACTCCCCAACATGTCCATAAATGACAATAAAATTTTTTCCATCAAAAGATTCGCCATGATCTATAACAACTGTAGAACCCCAACAGTCTTCAACAATTGTCTCTAAAACTACACCATTTGCAATTGCTATTACTGGTTGTTGTTTTGGTCCAATTATATCTATACCCTGATGAACCTGATCTCTAGGACGTGTATTAACTCCATTGATGCTAGCAAAATCTGACAAAATTGGGTTAATTTTGAAATCTTTCGAACTAGGATCAATTGCATATTTTTTACAATAATCCAAAACACGGGTAAATTCTCCCTTTAATTGAGGGTTATCATCATACCACTCCAGTGCATTGTCGCAATGTGTTTCGACATTTTTATTTGTGGGCTCTAAGGATGCGCTTTTTTTATCTGCTAAAGATTTTTTTGATAGAGAAAATGTCAATAATGCAAATAGGCAGAGGTTTAATAACACATTTTTTTTTATAAAATTATACATGTAATATATATTAATATTTTTAAAAAAAATTAAAGCACAAATTTGTTTAATTTTTAACTTTAATTGTTAAAATTATCATTACTTAGCATTGAAACAATGGATTGAATTATTTAGGAATTTAATTCAACTGGTGTTAATATTTTAATTATAATAATTTAAGTTTTAATAATTAAAAGAATTAATGTTGTAAAAATTGAAAGGATAAAGGATGTTTAATGTTTACCTATCGGGAGAAATTCATTCAAATTGGCGAGATGAGATCATAAATCTTTGCAAGAAAGAAGATCTAAATATTAAATTCTCATCACCGGTTACGAATCATGAAGCTTCAGATAATTGTGGTGTTGAAATTTTAGGTAAAGAAGATAATTTATTTTGGAAGGATAATAAAGGTGCTAAAATAAATTCTATTAAAACCAAGAAATCAATAAAAGAAAGCGATTTGGTAATTGTTAAATTTGGAGATCAATATAAACAATGGAATGCTGCTTTTGATGCTGGTTATGCATCTGCCTTAAATAAGTCTATAATAGTTATACATAATGAACAAAACCAACATGCTCTGAAAGAAGTAGACGCATTTGCATCAGCAGTTGCTTGCGATCAGAATCAAGTTGTAAGAATTCTTAAATATATTTTAGATGGATCTTTGAAGTAAACTTAATGAAAAATTACACAAATTTTTCAGTAAAAAAATGTAAAAGTTTTGGCTATACATTTTCATTTATATTTTTAATTGTTAGTATTTATGATTTCCTTAATTCAAAGAATTTTTTCTTTTTTTTTTTAATTTTATCATCAATTTTTGGTTTGTTATCGTTAATAAAGCCCAAATCTTTAAGTTTTATAGCTTTTTATTGGGAGAAATTTGGCATTTATTTAGGACTTTTATTTTCACCATTAATACTGACATTAGTTTATTTTGTAACAATAATACCAATTAACATCATTATAAGATTATTAAATATTGATTTAATACAAAAAAATAAGTCGATCATTAAAGATACATACTGGGAAGAGAATAAAAAAAAAAAATTAACTTTAAAGATCAATATTAATTATCGCTAACGATTGAAGAAATTAAAACTGTAAATATTTTCAAAATGAAAAAAATAAGAATTATAGGTATTTCAGCATATTTTCATGATAGCGCAGTATCGTTAATTGAAAACGGTAAAGTTATCTATGCATCACAGGAGGAGAGGTTTTCGAGAAAAAAACATGATGCAGCTTTTCCTGTGAATGCAATTAAAGATTTATTAAAATTCAAAAAATTAAAACTTAAGGATATAGATTATGTTGTTTTCTTTGAAAAACCTTTTTTAAAATTTGAGAGATTAATTGAAACATATCTTTGTTTTGCTCCTAGAGGATTGAAGCAATTTTTATTTTCGATGCCAATTTGGCTAAAAGAAAAACTCTTTATGAAAAAAGAAATTATTCATCAACTAAGATTATTTGATAAAAACTTTGACAAAGATAAGTTGTTTTTTTCTGAACACCATCTGAGTCACGCTGCAAGCGCTTTCTATCCATCACCTTTTAAATCTTCGTTAATCTTAACAGCAGATGGAGTTGGTGAGTGGGCTACAACTACTGTTGCTGAAGGTAAAAATAATAACATTGAGATAAAAAAAGAGATTAACTTCCCTAATTCACTGGGTTTATTATATTCAGCTTTTACATATTACATTGGATTTAAAGTTAACAGCGGTGAATATAAATTGATGGGTTTGGCACCGTATGGCAAGCCAATTTACTGTAATTTGATAAAAAAAAAATTAATAGATATAAAAAAAGATGGCTCCTTTCGTCTTGATCAGAATTTTTTTGATTATGCGACTGGTTTTACAATGACAAATAAAAGGTTTGAAGAATTATTTGGACAAAAACCTAGAAAGTCTGAATCGCAAATTAAAAAATTTCATATGGATATTGCTGCCTCGATACAAAAAATAACAGAGGAAATTGTGTTAACAATTTTAAGAGATTTAAAATTAAATTATAAAAATGAAAATTTATGTTTGTCTGGAGGAGTTGCTTTAAATTGTGTTGTAAATGGACTTATACATAAAGAAAATATTTTCAAGAACATTTGGATACAACCTGCAGCAGGGGATGCAGGTGCTTCTTTAGGTTCAGCTCTGGCATTATGGCATATACATTTTAAAAAGAAAAGAATTGTGAGATCATCCGATAGCATGCAAGGTTCTTTATTAGGACCTAACTTTAACATTAAACAAATAAAAAAATCATTGGATAAAGCAGGAGCTGTTTATAAAAAATATCTAAAAAAAGATATGATCAAATTTATTGCAACAAGAATTTCTAAAGGTAGTGCTGTTGGTTGGTTTCAAGGTAGAATGGAGTTTGGGCCCAGAGCACTAGGTGCTAGGTCCATACTTGCTGATCCAAGAAATAATAAGATTCAGAAAGAATTAAACTTAAAAATTAAATATAGAGAAAGCTTTAGACCTTTTGCTCCATCTGTTCTTGAGAATCATTGTAATGAATGGTTTGCTCTAAGAGATTCAAGTCCTTACATGTTGATAGTCTCACAATTAAAAAAAAGTAAGTTAGTCCAGGAGACAACAAGCAAGCAAAAACTATCTTCTATTAACGATAAAAGATCTAATATACCGGGAGTTACTCATGTTGATTATAGTGCAAGAATTCAGACAGTTAATAAAAAAAACAACCAAATATTTTATGATCTTATTAATGAATTCTACAAACTAACCAAAACCCCAGTACTTATAAATACTTCCTTTAATATAAGAGGTGAACCTATTGTTTGTACTCCGAATGATGCATTTAGGTGTTTTATGGGAACTGGGCTTGATCTTCTTGTAATAGAGAATTTTGTACTTGAAAAGACGGAACAAAATTTAAGTATGATAAAAGATTATAAAAGTGAATTTTCGTTAGATTAGTTTTTAAAATTCATTTTTTTGTTGCAAATAATTGACATATAAATTTAACCATTCCTTTTGAGTTAATCCTTCAAGTTTAGTATTTCCTTCCTCTTCAGACTCTAAGTCTTCTAATACATAATCAGTGAAGTCCATATTTAATTTAGAAAGTAAATCACAAAATTTATCTAATCCTATTTTTTCATCCATTTAAAAAGAATAGTTGTTTTTTTTTTTTTTTACTAATAATTTAAAAAAAAGTTTTAATTACCTAAAATGAAAAAGTTGTTTCCTTTAATTCTTGTTTTGTTGTTAATATTTTATGGAATATTTTCTAGTTACAAAAAAAAAATTGATAAACTTTCACATCCAATTTTTAATCAAAAATAAAATATATGTTTTAATTTTCATGTAACGCAATTAAAGATTATTTTAATTTTTAAATTCTTGGTGGAAATAAAAACCACATAAGAATTGTCCAACCAAGAGATGCTAAATATGTAATTAGAAAAAAAATCTTTGGGAAGTCCCAATAAAGTATTTTATTAAAAAAACTGTCAATGAAAGAATTTGAAACATAAATACCTCTCAGATTATTTTCTATAATTGTTAAGGGACATGCAACACCAATACAAGTTTCCAATGTCACAATAGAAATTAAGGTGAGATGTAATAATCTAATATTCTTTTTTTTTTGCCAGTTCCATCCAAATTTATAACCAATTGGTATCAAGAAAAATTGACTAACAATAAAAATTACTATCGAGGTATGCAAAATTAATGTTAAGGTAGCTATTTGTTGAAGAAGCATATATTAAAGCTCTTTAATCTTTGTATACCCTCTCACAAAGTATCTTATTTACTAAGTATGCACTTGTACCTGGTTCGTAGTTTTTCCATTTTTTACTAGGATTACCTTTATAAAAATTAGTACCTTTTGCCATTTGTTGCATATATAGCTCATAGTTTAAATCTCTTGTTTTTAGGGTTCTGCAATCTACTTCAGAATTTGTTAAAAAAGAAAAAGCACCATTTGATTGCTTTTTATTGTAATCAACAAGTTGATCAAAAAAAATACTGTTACCATTTCTACTTACAGATTTTGAATTTATATAAAGATCTCCTTGAGCAATTGAAAATATTCTTATCCATTCTGCACTGGCGTTAATAGGGATAATGAAGAGTATAAAAAAGCTGATGAATAATTTTAAAATCATAATTAATTTTAGATCATATATATTAGATTATCAAATAAATATATGTATAATGTAATTGACTATAATAATGAAATCATTTTTTTTGCATATAATTACTCTTTTCATTTTTACTTCAGCTAATGCGAAAGACCCTCATGATGATGATTTGGTAGGAAGAAATCTTATATGTTATAACGAGTCCATTAGTATAGAAGACTGGGGAATCAAGTTTTTAGAAAATAAAAAAGTAAAATTATTCTCTTTAGAGAAAACAATGTATGAAATATATCAATACCCTAGAAAATATAGAACTAATCTAAGGAATATAATTATTATGAAACATGGGAAGATAGAATACGTCATAAATAGGAAACGATTAATATTTGGTAATAAACAATGTAAAGTCGTAACAGGAGACCCATTTGTTCTTTTACAAGATAGGGTGAGGGACCTAAAATTAAAAAGAAAAAAAGGAAATAAAATTTAGCAGAAGGATGAAAATATTTATTTTTTTTTTGTGTTTTTGTTTTTCAATTAGCGCTGAAGATTTTCTGGAATGCAACACTGAAAAACATATTGGATTAAATTTCTTTGGAAAAGATTATGAAAAAATATTAGATTACTTAAAGTTGAAAAAATTTGAGATAAAAATTTCAAGAAATAGAGAGGAAATATACAAACAGGAAAAATTAAGATCAAATTCGTCAAAAAATTATTTTCCAAATACCTCTCATTTTATTGAAATTGTTTTAATTAAATCATCTGGTTATGCGATACCAATGCATTGTTCGTGGATTTTTGATATCAGAGTCAGCAATATAAAGGAAAAGGATTTTAATTGTGTTGGTCATCCAAATAATGATAGGGTATTTAGTTTAAATTATAATGGTAATTTTATGTATTCTTCAAAATTTGATGAGTATTTTAAAAAAAGAAAAGACACTAAGACTCTTCACTCCTTAATTGGTAAGTGTAAGAAAAATTAACAATACAAAACATTATTTATTAAGGCTACTAAGAACAATTATTTAGTATTAAAAATGAAAAAAAAAATTCAATATAAAGTAATAGATTATGTAAACTTAGAACATCACGACAATATTACTGTACAAGAAAGATTAAATGAACTTGGAGCACATGGTTTTAATTTGTCTCAGGTGATAGATATGGGTGAAAACAATACAAATAAAGAAGGAAAAACTTCTAGATTCAGATATATTTTAACAAAGCAGTATGAATAAAATTCTTAAAATAAAAGATATTAATAACAAAAAATATATAGTTGAAAATGTGGACGAATTTATTCATCACATAAATGAATGTCATTCAAAGGGAAGTTCGCTTCATGAAGAAAATGGATGCTTTTTTAATATAGATGAATTTTTCAGGGAACTAATAAATCAAGTAGAAGACAATAAAAAATGAAAATCTTTTTGTTTGATAGCCTTTCAAGAAAAAAAAAAGAATTTGTTCCAATAAAACCAGATAGCATAGGAATATATGCATGTGGCCCAACAGTTTATGATTATGCTCATGTTGGTAATGCGAGGATGGCAGTTATTACTGACCTTTTAGTAAAAACTTTAAAATGTAAGTATAAGGCTGTGAAGTTTGTCTCTAACATTACTGATATAGATGACAAAATAATAAAAGCCTCAAAAGATCTTGGTATTCCAATTGAGAAGTTAACACAAAAATATCATGAAATTTATAATCAAGATATGACCTCTCTCAATGTAGATGAACCTAACGTTCAACCAAAAGCTACAGAATTTATTGAAGATATGATTACAATGATTGAAAAACTAATTAAAAATGAGTGTGCTTATATAGTAAATAATTATGTTTATTTTGATGTTACTAGTTACAAATACTATGGAAGTTTATCTAGAAGAAGTTTGGATGAACAAATTGCTGGAGCAAGAGTAGAGGTAGGTAAATTTAAAAAAAATCCCAGAGATTTTATTTTATGGAAACCTAGTAAAGAAGAAGATCCGGGATGGTCATCACCTTGGGGAAGAGGAAGACCTGGTTGGCATATCGAATGCAGTACTATGTCAGACAAATGTCTTGACACACCATTTGATATACATTGTGGAGGGGTTGATTTGACATTCCCCCATCATGAGAATGAAATTGCTCAAAGTTGTTCTGCAATCAAGAAAAATTCTAATCCAAGTGAGTTTTGTAATTATTGGTTTCACAATGGATTTGTAACTTTTGAAGGAGAAAAAATGTCCAAATCAATTGGTAATATTCAGTTAGTTAATGATCTCTTAAAAAGATATGACGGCAAAGTAATTAGACTAAGTTTATTGTCCGCTCATTACAGACAACCACTTAATTGGACTGAGAAGGTACTTCAGCAATCAAAGCAAACATTAACCAGGATTTATAAAAACTTAGAGAGAATCAAGGTTAACACTGCTGTTAAAATAGATATTAAAGAAAATGAATACTTTGATAAAGTCAAAGAATGCTTGTTTGATGATTTAAATACTCCAAAAGCCCTAAGTGTAATTAATAAATATATAAATATAATTGAAACAAAGGTTGATGATCAGAATAAAATATACCAAGCAATTTTTGAGGGATTAAGGTTGCTTGGACTAAAGAATGATACAGAGATTAAAGAATTTTCAAATCTAGAAACATTGGAAAAATTATTAAAAGAGAGAAATGAGGCAAGAAAAAGCAGAGATTTCAAAAAAGCTGACGCAATCAGAGAAACATTAAAAAAACAAGGTATTGAAATAGAAGATACTAGCAAAGGTACAGTGTGGACAAAAATAAGATAAAAAATCCTTTTATTTTTTTTTTTATTATCCCAATAAAAATATATCAAAACTTTATATCTCCCTTTATACCGGTAAGTTGTAGATTTTATCCTTCGTGTTCTCAATATTGTGTTGATTCATTAAGAAAATTTGGAGTCTTGAGAGGCTCTTACTATTGCATAAAAAGATTGTTAAAATGTCATCCATTTGGAAGAAGTGGATATGATCCAGTTAATGAAATAATATTATTAAAAAAGATAGGTTTAGAAAAAATTCAAAAATTTAGAAAAAAAAACTTATACTCTGAATTACCTAACTATTTATCATTCTATAAAGAGGATAGTTATAAAAATACAACACATTATGGTTTATATGTTGATGAATCTCTAGTCTCTGGTTTAACACTAATAGTTGAAAAAAAAAGAAAAATATGTCAAATAAGGGGGATGTTTACAATTAGTGAAGAGACTAGAAAAGGTTATGGGTCTCTTCTATTAAGACTTTTATCCAGAGAACTAATAAAGAAAAACGTTAAAGTTGTATGGTGTAATTCGAGAATAAATGTAGTTGGATTTTATAAAAAGAACCAATTTCAAAGTAAAGGAAAAGTATTTAATATTATTAAGATTGGTAAGCACCAGAAAATGATGAGATATTTAATTGAAAAAAAAACAAATTAATGTATTTGGTAGAAAATTAGAATTATGTTCAAAAGATCCATTGACAGGTTTTAATAGAAATGGATGTTGTGATTCTGAAAAAAACGATTTAGGGAAACATTTTGTTTGTGCAATAATCAACCAAAAGTTCCTTGATTTTCAAATGACTACAGGAAATGATTTAATTACAGCAAAAAGTGAATTTAATTTTCCAGGTTTGGTAGATGGAGATAGATGGTGTGTTTGTGCAAAAAGGTGGTTACACGCTTATCAACATGGATGCGCAACCTCAATAATTTTGTCAAGTACACACATTGATGTATTAGAAATAATTGATCTCGAATTATTAAAAAAGTTTGCATTAGATTTAAACTAAATTATTATTTTGGAATGAAAAAATTATTAATTATTTCGTCTACAAAAAAATCAAACCTTGATTTATCGATAAAGATTAAAAACTTCATAAAAACTAAGGATGTTTTTAATTGTGAGGTTGTATCGCTTGAAGATTTTGAGCTTCCTTTGTATACACCTACACTGGAAGCAAAATATAAAACCGACAATTCTTTTCCAAACAGTATTACAAAGATAAAAGATTTAATTTGTTCATCCAATGCTATGATTTGGTGTAGTCCGGAGTATAATGGAGGTATTTCACCAATAGTAACGAACGCAATTGCTTGGATTAGTAGAGCAACTAAAGATTGGAAAGAGGGTTTTGATAAAAAAAACTCTCTTATTTGTACATCCTCTGGGGGAAATGGAAAAAATTACGTACAAGGTTTTTCAATGCAGTTGAATTACCTTGGCTCTATTGTTTTTGAGAAATCTATTATTAAAACTAGTTCAAAAGATTGTGATGATAAAGAATTTTCAGATATTTTGAATGACTTTTGTTCAAATATATAATTTCTGGTTAAATATATTTTATTTTGGTCGTTAATTAAGATGCAAGCTTGCTTTCCATTAACTGCAAAAAAGGGGTGGCAACACCCCTTTTTTATGTTTCAAAACATTAAAATTCATTATATTAATGTGTCATTAAATTAATTTTGTCTTTGTGTGATGGTAAAAAAATTTGAATTATTTGTAATTGGTGGAGGTTCTGGAGGAGTCAGAGCAGCCAGATATGCTGCTGCTAATGGAATTAAAACTGGCATAGCTGAAGGATGGTCACTGGGTGGAACTTGTGTAAACAGGGGTTGTATACCAAAAAAACTTTATACTTATGCTTCTAACTTCTCAGAAGAGATGGAGCTGATGCAAAGTTTTGGTTGGAAATTAAAAAATAAAAGTTTTAGTTGGAAAAAATTAGTATTAAATAAAAAAAAAGAAATTAAAAGATTAAACAATATTTACTTAAATTTATTGAGTAATTCAAACGTTAAAATTTTCAGTGATTTTGCTGAGTTTGTTGATAACAAAACATTAAAGGTAGGTAATGATCTTATTCAAGCTGAATCATATTTAATAGCAGTTGGAACTAAACCAAAAAATTTGGGTTTATGTAAAGAAAATAAATTAATCTCATCAGATAATGCATTTGATTTACAGGATCTCCCCGAAAATATCCTAATTTTAGGTGGGGGTTATATAGCAATAGAATTTGCATCTATTTTTAAAGGTCTTGGTGTGGACGTCACTATTTGTATTAGAGGAAAAAGAATTTTGAAGGATTTTGATTCCGAAGTCTCTGACTTTTTATCTCAAGAATTAAAAGAAAAAGGTATAAATATTATAAACAATGATTTTCCTAAAGAGATAATTTTTTCTAAAAATAAATATAAAGTTTTTTTTAAAAAAAATACTAAGATATATCAAAAAGTTTTAGAGGCAACTGGAAGAATTCCTAACATTGATAAGTTAAAAATTCATAATACAAAAGTTCATACAGCTAGAAATAAATCAATAATTATTAATGATTATTTCCAAACATCACAAAAAAATATATTTGCAGTAGGTGATGTTGTAGACAGAGTTCAACTTACTCCAGTCGCAATTTCAGAGGCAATGACTGTTATAGATAACTTGAAAAGTGCGAAAAAAAAAAAAATTTAATTACTATAATATACCAACCGCAGTTTTTTCATATCCAAATTATGCATTTGTAGGATTTTCAGAGCATGAGGCAAAAAAAAAATTCACTCAAGTAGAAGTTTTTAAGTCTACATTTACTCCACTTAAATATTCAATGTCAAAAATAAAATCTAAAGTTTTTATTAAGTTGATTGTAAGTGGAAAACAACAAAAAATCAGAGGTATTCATTATATTGGTGAAAATGCTGCTGAAATTATTCAAGGTTTTTCAGTTGCAGTAGTTAATGGTCTGACAAAGAAACAACTTGATAGAACTTTGGGAATACATCCTACCAGTGCAGAAGAGATTGTGACCTTAAAAAACAAACAATATTAAGGGTTTGTAATTTATTTTTAAATTATTATAAATTAAATATATGAAACAAAACTGGAATCCTGAGACTTGGAAAAATAAAAAAGCTCTTCACCAACCTGTGTATGAAAATACAAATGAACTTAATAAGGTGGTAGCTCGAATGAAAAAACTTCCACCACTTGTTTTTGCTGGTGAAGTAAGAGAATTAAAATGCGATTTATCAAAATGTGTTGATGGAAAGGGCTTTCTACTTCAAGCTGGTGATTGCGCCGAGAGTTTTGCGGAATTTCACCCAAACTATATCCGAAATACTTTTAGAGTTATAATGCAAATGGCTGTAATACTCTCTTTTGCTTCAGGGGTTCCAGTTATAAAACTAGGAAGACTTGCAGGCCAATTTGCAAAACCAAGATCATCACCTATTGAAAAAAAGGAAGATAAAGAGCTTCCTAGCTATCTCGGTGATATGATAAATGGGATTGAATTTAACGAGAAAGCAAGAAAACCCAATCCTGAAAGAATGATTCAATCTTATAATCAAGCTGCCTCAACACAAAACCTCTTAAGAGCATTTGCTTATGGTGGTTATGCTGATTTATCAACGATTCAAAATTGGAATCTTGATTTTGTTAAGAGGTCAAAACAAGGTTCTAATTTTAAAAACTTGGCCAATAGAATCTCTGAATGCTTAAATTTCATGAATGCTTGTGGAGTTAATAATCATAGTGTTAGACAACTATCAGAGACTAACTTTTTCATATCTCATGAAGCTTTGTTGTTGCCTTACGAATCTGCATTTACCAGAGTGGATAGCACAACTGGTGATTGGTATAATGTTGGAGCACATATGTTATGGATAGGAGATAGAACCAGACAGTTAAATGGTGCTCATGTGGAGTTTTGTTCAGGTATAAGCAATCCAATTGGAATAAAAGTAGGTCCTGCAACTGATATACTAGAATTAATAAAAGTAATAAAAAAAATTAATCCAAAAAATGAAAAAGGAAAAATTACACTCATCATAAGAATGGGAGCTGAAAATATAGAGAAACTGTATCCACCAATTCTAAAAAAAATAACTAATTCAAAACTTAACATTCTTTGGTCATGTGATCCGATGCATGCAAATACTGAAAAAGCTAAAAGTGGATTTAAAACTAGGATATTCAAAAACATTCTTTCTGAAGTTAAGTCTTTTTTTAAGATTCATAATATCTTTGGAACATACGCAGGTGGAATTCATTTAGAAATGACAGGTCAAAATGTTACGGAATGTATGGGTGGATTACAAAAAATTTCTAGTAAGGACTTAAGTAGTAGATACCATACACATTGCGATCCCAGATTAAATGCTTCTCAATCTATTGAGTTAGCTTTTCTTATTGCTTCTCATTTAAAAAAAATCAAATGATTCTTGGAGGTTGATAATTAAGATTTTATTTTCTCAGAAAAATACAACAGTAGGTGATATAGAAGGAAATTATAATATTCTTAAAAAATCTTACTTTTTTGCAAATAAAAATAAGTGTGATTTTTTTTTCACCACAGAATTCTCACTTACTGGTTACCCCCCACAAGATTTACTGTTTCGAGAAGACTTTATGAGAAAAGTGGAAGTTTATAAAAAAAAAATAATGGATTTGACTAAAAATAAAAAAACTATTTTTGTTTTAAGTATTCCTCAACATTTTAAAAAAAAAATAACAAATTGTTTATTAATTATTGAATCAGGCAAAGTAGTTCACAGAGTAATCAAATCACATTTGCCAAATTATGGAGTTTTCGACGAAAAAAGATATTTTCATGGGAATGAAGACAAATCAAATTATTTTAAGTTTAAAAATAAGAAAATTAACTTTCTAATCTGCGAAGACATGTGGGTCGATGACTACTCTAAAAATTTGGTTAAACCAAAAATTGATTTAATTGTGATTATTAACGCTTCTCCATTTGAAATTGGTAAATTTAAATTAAGGAAAAAATTGGCCTCAAAAAGGGCTAAATTTTATGAATCTAGTTTAATATATTTGAATTTAGTTGGTGCGCAAGATGATCTAATATTTGATGGTGGTTCATTTGTTATGAATTCAAGTGGAAAAATTATTTTGCAAAAAGAATTCTTTAGCGATTCCGATGAAATAATTGATTTAAATGAAACACATCAGCTAAAAATCATTAAAAAAAAATCAGATAATGAACTTCTCTACAAAGCATTAATGATTGGATTAAAAAATTACATGAATAAAAATAATTTTAAATCAGCTATACTTGGACTATCAGGAGGAGTTGATTCTGCACTTACATTAGCTATCGCTTCCGACAGTTTGGATAAAAATCATATAAAGTCTTTTTTTCTTCCTTCAATTTTCACATCCAAAGAAAGTAGAATAGATGCCCATAATTTATCAAGAAATTTAGAAATAGATACAACTGAACTATCAATAGAGAATCTAAAAATTAAAATTTTAGAGGAATTAAAGTATATTTTTAAAGACCTAAAAAATGACATAACCGAAGAAAATATACAATCAAGAATTAGAGGCTTGTTGTTGATGGCGATTTCTAACAAATTTAATTCATTACTTATTACAACTGGAAATAAATCTGAACTATCAGTGGGATATTCAACCTTATATGGAGATATGTGTGGTGGATATTCTTTGCTTAAAGATATATATAAAACTAAAGTTTTTGAGCTTTGTGAATGGAGGAATAAAAATATTCTTGATGAATTCAAAGTAAAAAAACTTAATGTTATACCACAAGAAATTATTAAAAAAGAACCTTCCGCAGAATTAAAATTTGATCAAAAAGATAGTGATTCACTCCCATATTATGAGACACTTGATAAAATTCTAGAATTGTTAATTGACCAAAACAAAGGCATTGACTTTATAGTTAAGAAAGGTTTTAAGAAAAGTATTGTAAATAAAATATGGGATCTAGTAAAAAAATCTGAATTCAAGAGATATCAGAGTGCAATTGGACCAAAAGTATCTGGAATGTCGTTATCAGCAGATAGAAGGTTTCCATTAACAAATAAGTTTAGGTTATAAATTATGTTAAGGTTTGCACCAAGTCCAACTGGATTTCTTCATATGGGAAATATGAGGGTTGCTCTATTAAACTATTTATTCGCGAAAAAAAATAATTTTAGATTTTTTCTCAGAATTGATGATACAGACAAAGAAAGATCAAAAAACGTTTTTGTGGATTCTATTTTAGATGATTTAAATTGGATTGGTATTGAATACTATAAAATAATAAAACAATCTGAGAGAGAATCAAAATATAAAGAAGTTTTTGAAATTCTTAAAAATAAAAATTTAATCTATCCCTGTTTTGAGTCTTCCGAGGAACTTTCACTAAAAAGAAAAATACTTCTTAAACAAGGCAAACCTCCAATTTATGACAGATCGTCNTTAAAATTAAAAAAAGAAGAAATTAGAGCATTAATTTCCTCAGGAAAAAATCCACATTGGAGATTATTATTAGATGAAGATTCTATAAGCTGGGATGATATGATTCATGGAGCAATAAATTTTAATAACTTGTCTGTATCTGATCCAATTGTTTTCAGATCGGATGAAATGCCGCTTTTTACTGTAACGTCNGTAGTTGATGATGCAGATATGGGTGTGTCTCATATTATAAGAGGTGACGATCATATAACTAATACTGCNGCTCANATNAAGCTATTTAAATTGATAAANGCAAAAGTACCAGTTTTTGNNCATTTTCCGTTAATGAAATCTAAATCAGGAAAGGGTTTGTCAAAAAGAACAGATTCATTTTCAATTAAAGAATGTAGGGAGACTAAAATCTCAACANTAGTTATTCTTAACTATCTTAAAAAAATAGGGACAAATCAACCNATGGAAAATTTTGAAGGNTTGACAAAGTTAATTGAAAACTTCGATATNAAAACTTATTCAAAGAATTCAATTTTTTTTGATATTGGAGATATTGTTAGATTAAATTCAAAATACTTAAAGTCTATGAAATTTTCAATTCTTGAGAAAACATACAATATAAAGTTTGATGAAAAATTTTGGGAAATTATAAGATCTAACGTAGATTCAATACAAGAAGCAGAAGAATGGTACAAAATTATTAATGATAGCTTGGTAATAAACGAAAAGATAAAAATAAAAAAGGGGCTAAAAACTATCATATTTGATAGTTTACCTGAAAAAGTTGATAAAGACTTTTGGACAATATGGACTAATAGAATTTTGGAAAATTATNANTCTAANCCNAGAGAATTGTTTATTTTNCTNAGGNAAATTCTNACAGGNAANNNATTNGGTCCAAGCATGAATGACTTNCTGACATTACTTAAAAAAGATGAGATTATAAAAAGAGTGGATTTTAACTGTGAAGAAGAAAATTAAATTATACGATAGTACATTAAGGGATGGTGCTCAAACAAAGGGTGTAAACTTTAGTCTAGATGATAAAATAAAAATTATTAAAATTCTTGACCATATTGGTATCGACTATATTGAAGGTGGATGGCCAGGTGCTAATCCCACAGACGATAAGTTTTTCAAATCATTGCCAAAATTAAAAAATTCAAAAGCTGTCGCATTTGGAATGATGAGGAAGTCAGGTAAGAGTGCCAAAAATGACCCTGGTTTAAATGCAGTACTTAATTCAGGAGTTTCGGCAACGTGTCTAGTTGGTAAATCTTCNGATTTTCAGGTNAGAAATGCATTAGGAGTAAGTCTCAATGAGAATTTAGATATGATTGATGANACGATTNAGTATGCNTCTAAGCGAGTNGATGAAGTNTTATTTGATGCAGAACATTTTTTTGATGGATATAAGCATAATTCTAAATATGCACTTACAACATTAAAAACGGCATTTGATGCAGGAGCGAATTGGATAATATTGTGTGATACAAATGGGGGTACATTACCATANGAGCTNGAGGAAATTTTATNTGAAGTAAAGAAAATAATTCCAGAAAATAATTTGGGAGTNCATTTTCATAANGACACTGATAATGCAACCTATAATTCCATTCAGTCAGTTCTTAGTGGTGCAACACAAGTGCAGGGAACATTTAATGGTCTAGGCGAAAGATGTGGAAATACAAATCTCGTAAATGTTGCNGCCAACTTTGTCCTTAAAATGAAATATGATTGCAAGTTGAAAAATAAAATTAACACATTAACAAAGACAAGTAGACTCATTGATGAAATNTTGAATAGAGANACTTTAAGAAATTTACCTTTTGTTGGTTCGGCAGCCTTTGCTCACAAAGGAGGACTTCATATTTCTGCTGTTGAGAAAGATCCAAAATGTTATGAGCATATTGATCCTNCCNATGTCGGAAATGAGCGAGTCTTAGTTGTTTCAAATCAGTCAGGTAAAAGTAATATTATCAATCGATTGAAGAAACTGGATATCGATATTAGAGGTAAAGAAAAAAAGGTAATAAGTTTTTTGGAACTTATAAAAAAACAGGAGTTTTTAGGTTATGCATACGATGGGGCTGAAGCAAGTTTCGAACTTTTGGCAAAGAGAAGTTTCCAAAAATTTTTAGAGTTTTATAGTTTAGAAAGTTTCAAAGTATCAGACGAAAAAAGAAAAAATTCAAGCAACAATTTTGTTCCATTTTCAGAAGCAAGTGTAAAAATTTTTGTTGGAACTAATGAGTTCTACAGTGCATCTGAGGGTAATGGACCAATTCACGCACTTGATAAAGCTCTAAGAAATGCACTAGTAAAGTTCTACCCTCGTATAAAAAAATTAAATCTTGTAGATTATAAGGTAAGAATTTTAACACCACAGGATGGTACAAAGGCATTAGTTAGAGTGAGAATAGAGTCACGAAATGAAAAATTAAAATGGTCAACTATTGGAGTTTCATACAACGTTATAGATGCTTCTTATATTGCTCTTCATGACAGNATAACTTTCCATNTATTAAAATCCAAATAATATGNATTCCTTCAAAATGCCAGAATTTATTTTGGTNAATACCCAANTACCAGAAAATCTNGGNGCTAGTGCNAGGGTAATGCTGAATTTTGGACAAAAAAACTTGAAAACAGTTTGTCCTGAATTTGATTTAAAAAATGAAAAGATTTTACCATTGGCCGCTGGTGCAGATAATGTTATCAGCAATATTAAAAATTACCCTACATTACAAAAAGCCGTTGAAAATCTAAATATTGTAATTGGAACAACCAACAGAATAAGATCAATAAAAAAAAAGCAAATTAGTTTTGCGAATCTCAACAGATTGTTAACAGATAATAAAAACAATATTGGAATAATATTTGGACCAGAAAAGAGTGGTTTGAATAACGATGACATNTCAATATGTGATTTTGTTTTGGAAATAAATACTAACAATAGTTTTTCNTCATTAAATCTTTCACATGCTGTNGCAGTTGTNTCTTACGAAATAATGNAGGGANAAGAAAAAAATAATAAAAAANGTATAAAAAAGAAATCGNAAATTGCAGANCTAGCTAGTAAAAAAGAGCTNCTNAATTTTTTCTCTATTTTGGAGAANAATTTATCTGAAACATNTTTCTTTAACGTAAAAGAAAGAGAAAAAATTTTAAAGCAAAAGATTAAGAANATTTTTAACAAATTANAGTTAACCTCTAATGACCTACAAACTTTACTGGGCATAATAAAAAGCCTAAGAAAAACAAGTAAAAAGTAAATTGACATAGGAAAAATTAAAAGTATATTTCTCACATATGACTAGAATTCTCAAATCAAAATATAAAGTAGATAGAAGGCTNAGNTGTAACCTNTGGGGAAGACCAAAGAGNCCTTTNAATAGAAGAGACTACCCNCCTGGATTAAATGGTCAGAATAGAAGAAAAAANCCATCAGACTTTGGCANTCANTTAATGGCAAAACANAAGCTTAAATGTCATTATGGATATATCACAGAAAAACAATTNCGAAATCTATTNTNCAAAGCTTCTAAAATAANAGGTAATACAAGCGAGAATTTAATAGAACTTTTAGAAAGAAGATTAGATGCNACCGTCTATAGAATGAAATTTGCCACAACTATNTTCGCAGCCAGACAATTCGTTAGNCACGGCCACATTCTNGTTAATGGGAANAANGTTACCATCGCTTCNTACTCTCTTAAGAATGGAGATTTAGTTGAAGTAAAAGAAAAAAGNAGAGAAATNCCNATTGTACTTGAAGCTATAAGCTCAACTGAAAGAGAAACGCCTCAGTACTTNTCNGTAGATTATGATAAGCTAAAAGGNACATTTTTNAANGGACCNAAGCCTGATGAAGTTCCTTATCCAGTGATNATGGAGCCNAATTTAGTTATTGAATATTATTCAAGATAAACCCTATCNNTATTTATCTTTAAAANTTAGTTTATTATGTCTATNAGTGCCNTGATTATTGCAAGAAATGAGGAATCTTCNATTGAAGANGCACTTGCATCATTGNATTTTGTAGATGAGATAGTNGTNNTTCTTGATAGATCGGTGGATAAAACAAAAGAAAAAGCNAAGAAATTCACAAAAATTATATATAGNGGTTCTTGGACATGTGANGGAAAGAGAAGAAATTTNGGGTTATCTAAATGTAAATCNGATTGGATATTAGAAATTGATTCTGATGAAGTTGTAAGTAAAAAACTAGCTGATGAAATTCTATTTAAAANAAATACAAAAAGAATAGATTTTTATTACATACCTCTAATTAACTANGTNTCAATGAAANAAATAAGAAANGGATGGATGGCCTGTTTAGCACCNGAAGGNAAATTTTTATTGTTTAGAAAAAATAGTAAACTTTGGAAAGAAGGTTCNGTTCATCCNGATTACGTTTTGAAGGGAAAAAAAGGAGANGTATTCAAAAATCACTTAGATCACTANATGTCGAAAAGTTTATCAGATTTAATATTGAGATTTAATAGGAANACAAGTCTNTATGCNCANGATTTGAAATCGAAGAAAATAAATCTTANAAAGTTATTTTCAATNAGAAAGATNTTTTCNAGATTTATAAAATCTTTTTTGTTTAAAAAGGGTTANNAAGCAGGAGGTCAGGGGATTTTAATNAGTATATTATGCTCGATTTATCCATTTATTTCTGCAATTAAGTCAAAGTATGATGATTAGGTTAATCCTGTAAGTTGAACTTAATTTCTTTCTTCTTTAATAAGNCNTCTATTTCATTGTTTTCTAACATATCNCTTAATATATCAAATCCACCTATAAATTCGTTTTTAATATATATTTGTGGAATTGTTGGCCAGTCAGAAAATGACTTGATCCCTTCNCGAAGCTCTANATCCTCTAAAACATTATAACTTTTATATTCAATTCCATAATGGTTAAAAATACCAACTACGTTTGCAGAAAATCCNCATTGAGGGAAATCAGGNGTTCCTTTCATAAATAAAACCACATCATNTTGATTTATNANTTCTTTAATTTTTTTACTTATTTNTTCCATTTTGATCCTTTTCTAGCTNTCNGANGTCGTTAGCATNAGTGCATGAAGAGTNGTNCCCATGTGCGATCCGATAGCATCATACACAAGTTTATGTTGATTTAACTTTGAAANCCCTTTAAAAGCTGANGANTTAATTGTGGCATGATAATGATTNTTATCACCTNTGATATCTTCTATTTCTATAGAAGCGTCTGGAAGCTTTTTTTGGATAAGCTCTTTTATTTGTATNGCTGTCAAAGTCATTTATTTATAAACTTTTTATACCAAGAATTNTTATATTTTATAAGTTTTTTTATTGGAATTTTGAATTTATTNTCAATTTCAAAGAAATTGTTATCTTCAACTAATGCTACCTCTTCTATTTTTACTTTTTTCTTTTTAGCAAATTTTTTTAATTCAACTGCATTATTAAGGATTACNAGGTATCTAGATNGATCCTCACCAAAAAACCATTCTNTTTCTTTATTTTTATTTTTTGGCAATTTCACTCTNATTCCTTTTTTGTTTTTTATACAAAGTTCTGCTAATGCAAGCAANAGACCACCTTCTGATATATCATGACATCCACTGATCATTTCAGTATTCTTTTTNATAAAATTTTGCATGAATACTCCATTTTGAAACTCTTTTTTTAAATCCAAANNTGGAGGNAGACCNTCATTATTTCCACATATCCTGTAATATTCTGAAAGCTCTAGATGACCTTTGCAATCTCCAATCATAAAAATTCTATCGCCAAAATTAATTTTTAACCCTTTAATATTTGATATATTTCTAATTAATCCTACTCCTCCTATGACAGGTGTTGGAAAAATAGATTTTTTATTAGTCTCATTATAAAGTGATACATTTCCAGAAACGACTGGAAATTTCAAAGTTTTACATGCTATTTTTATACCTTCTATAGATTGTTTAATTTGGTACATTACATCCTTTTTCTCAGGGTTTCCAAAATTAAGGTTATCAGTGATTGCAATTGGCTCTGCACCAGAAGCAATAAGATTTCTCCAGGATTCAGCAACACCAATAGCTGCTCCTATTTTTGCATCTGAATTACAAAAAACTGGATTACAGTCACAGGTTACAGCAATAGCTTTTTTTGTCTTATGAATTCTTACAACTGCTGCATCAGATTCTTCAGATGAAAGTAATGTATCACCCATAACAGTTCTATCATATTGTTCATAAATCCATTTTTTTGAGGAATGATTTGGTCCTGAAATCATTTTGAGAATTGCATCATGGGTTGAAAGCTTTTTAAAATCGTTCTTCAATTTTTTTATATTAGGTTTATCTGTTGGTCTATCATATTCTGGAGACATATCAGCAAGAGGTTTAATTGGAAGTTTGCCAACCAATTTGTTTTTGAAAAAAATCTCCATACTTCCGGTATTAGTGATTCTTCCAATTTCAACAGCATCTAAACCCCATTTTTTAAAAACTTTAAGAGTCAATTTTTTTTTATTAGGTTTTATTATCATTAACATTCTTTCTTGTGTTTCAGAAAGCATCATTTCGTATGGAGTCATTTTATCCTCTCTGCATGGAACTTTATCGAGATTTAAAGTGACACCGCAAGATCCTTTTGAAGCCATCTCAAAGGAAGAAGAAGTTAAACCTGCAGCACCCATATCTTGTATTGCAATAATTGCATCTTGCTTCATAATTTCTTGGCACGATTCTAATAAAAGTTTTTCCATAAAAGGATCTCCTACTTGAACTTGTGGCCTATTATCTTGGGTTTTATCATCGAATTCTGCTGATGCCATTGTTGCCCCATGAATGCCATCTCTTCCAGTTTTAGAGCCAACATAAATTATAGGATTTCCAATACCTTTAGCCGTTGAGTAAAATATTTTATTTTTTTTAACTAAACCAACGCTCATTGCATTTACTAGAATATTATTATTATAACATTCATGAAAAAAACATTCTCCGCCTACCGTAGGAATACCAACACAATTTCCATAATCCCCAATTCCCTTAACAACTCCTGAAAGTAAACTTTTTGTCTTAGGATGTTTTGGATCACCAAATCTTAATGAATTTAAATTTGCTATTGGTCTGGCACCCATAGTGAAAACATCTCTCATAATACCTCCTACTCCTGTTGCAGCACCTTGATAAGGTTCTATAAAAGAGGGATGGTTGTGACTTTCCATTTTAAATACAATTGCGTCATTATCATCAATATCTATTATACCGGCATTTTCACCTGGACCGCAAATTACTCTTTTTCCAGTTGTTGGTAATGTTTTAAGCCATTTTTTTGTTGATTTGTAAGAACAATGCTCACTCCACATTACAGAAAATATACCTAATTCAAGAAGATTTGGTTTTCTACCCATAATCTTTAAGATCATTTTATATTCTTTTTCACTGATACCGTGATTTTTTATTACTTCATCTGAAATTATCATAAAAGTTCTTTTAAACCCTCAAAAAAAAGATTCCCATCTGAATTCATATTTTCACTAATTGCTCTTTCTGGATGTGGCATCATTCCTAAAACATTTCTTTCTTTATTTGTAATACCAGCAATATTCTTCAATGATCCATTAGGATTATGTTTAACATTCGTAATACCTTTTTCGGAACAGTACTTAAAAATTATTTGATCATTATCTTCAAGTCTTTCTAGTGAATCTTGATTAGTAAAATAATTTCCTTGTGCATGAGCTATAGGAAAGTTAAGAATAGTTTTACTAATATTTCTTGAAAAAATTGAATTTCTATTTTCAACTTTTAAAAATGTTTTTTTACATAAAAAGAGTTGATCCTTATTTGCTAACAAAGAACCTTCAAGTAATTTGCATTCTGTAAGTATTTGAAAGCCATTGCAGATACCAATTATGGGAATTCCTTTTTTAGAAAAATTTATTACCTCCTTTATTGCTGGAGATTTAGTTGCCAAAATACCGGCTCTTAAATAATCACCAAAGGAAAATCCACCTGGGATAAAAATCATCTCATTATTACTTATTTTTGATTCATTATGCCAAACATATTCTGTTTTGACATTAAGGTGTTTTTGTATAGCAACGGCTAGGTCTCTGTCACAATTTGATCCTGGAAAAACAATTATAGAAACAATTTTTTTTTTCACGAATTATTTCTTCAAGATTTTAAAATCTTCTATAATTGGGTTAGATAAAAGTTCTACACTAATTTTTTTTATTTCTTCTAGTCCTTTTTTTTTGTCTGATGTTTCAATATCAAAAAACTTACCTTTTGAAATGTTTTTAATAGACTTGAAACCCATATTTTTTAAAGTTTTTTTAATTGCCTCTGCTTCTGGATCAAGTATCCCAGTTTTATAATTGACAAAAACTCTATAAATCATTTTTTATTACTTTCTTAAATTCATTTTCTGATAAAACACCTAGTCTATATGCAACTTCTTTATATGCCTGACCAACATCACCCAAATCGTGCCTAAACCTATCTTTATCTAGCTTTTTGTTGGTTTTAAGGTCCCATAGCCTACAATTATCTGGGCTTATTTCATCAGCTAATATAACAGAAGTTTCCTCACTCTTCCAAAATCTTCCAAATTCCAACTTAAAATCTACTAATCTTATATTCAGCGAAAAAAAATATCCTGTCAAAAAATCATTAATTCTTGATGATAATGAAATTATCTCTTCAAGTTCATTATGTGAAGCCCAATCAAATACTAGTATGTGTTCTTCTGATATCAAAGGATCATTGAGTTTATCGTCTTTTAGATAGAACTCAATAATGGGTCTTGATAAAATTTTCCCTTCCTTTATTCCTAATCTTTTTACTAGTGAACCTGTTGCAATATTTCTAATTACAACTTCAATAGGAATAATTTCAAGTTTTTTTATAAGTTGTTCTCGCATATTCATTCGCTTGATAAAGTGAGTTGGTATGTTAATATCCTTCAATCTTGTCATAATCAATTCTGATATAAAATTATTTAATACTCCTTTTCCAGGAATTTGTGCCTTTTTCTTGTTATTAAAAGCAGTAGCATCATCTTTAAAATATTGTATCAAGGTGTTAGCTTCCGGTCCTGTATAGAGAATTTTTGCTTTTCCTTCGTATATTTTTTTCCTATTTTTCATTTAATACTCTTGCATATATTTTATCTATATTTTTGTAAAAATGGCCTAAATTAAAAAGATTATCAATATCACTTTCATTTAAAATTGCTTTAATATTTTTGTCTTCTTTAAGTAGAGTTTGAAACTCTATATCTTCTTTCCACGATTTTAGTGCAACTTTCTGAACTAATCTGTAAGCTATTTCTCTAGATATTTTCTTTTTTACCATCTCAAGCATTACTCTTTGAGAATTATATAATCCATTTGTTTTTTTCAGGTTGTCACCCATCTTTCTCACATCAACAACTAAATTTTGAATGATATTATTCATTCGGTTTATCGCAAAATCACACAAAACGATCGTATCTGGTGCTAGTGTTCTTTCAACGGAAGAATGAGAAATATCTCTTTCATGCCATAATGCAATGTTTTCCATAAAAGGAAGACAACTCGATCTAATTACTCTTGCAATACCTGTGAGATTTTCACTTAGAACCGGATTTTTCTTATGTGGCATTGCTGAGGAACCTTTCTGATCTTTTGCAAAAAACTCTTCAACCTCTCTAACTTCGCTTCTGTGAAGGTGCCTTATTTCAATTGCTAAATTTTCAATTGATGATGCAATTAACGCTAATGTAGTGAACAAGAATGCATGCCTGTCTCTTGGAATAACTTGAGTGGCTACTTCTTCGGTGTTTAATTTTAATTTTTCTGCAACATAGTGTTCAACAAAAGGATCAATATTTGCATAAGTACCAACTGCACCTGAAATACTGCAAATTGAAATCTGTCTCTCTGCATCACAAAGTCTATCATAGTGTCTCTTAAATTCACAAAACTTACCTAACATTTTGAGACCAAATGTTGTAGGCTCTGCAAAAATTCCATGACTCCTACCTATACATTCTGTTTTTTTAAATTTGATAGCCTTAGATTTTAAAGTTGATATTAGGGTAGCCAATTCTTTTTTAATGATTTTGCAAGATTGTTTTAATTGAATTGAAAATGTTGTGTCAATAATATCTGAAGATGTAACACCCTTATGAATATATCTAGAGTCACTACCAACATTCTCAGCTACATTTGTAAGAAAAGCTATTACATCATGTTTGACTTCTTTTTCTATTTCATCGATTCGGTTTACATTGAACTTTGCATTCTTTTTGATTGACTTCAGAGATTTTTTAGGGATTTGGCCTTTTTTACATAAAGCTTCGCAAATTAAAATTTCAATATCTAACCAAATTTGGAATTTATTTTTGGGCTCCCAAATGTCTGAAATTATTTTTCTGGTATATCTTGGTATCATTTTCTTAATAAGGTGGACATGTATAACTTTTTTTTGAGAGAGTAAAGATTTCATATCCATTTTTGGTTACACCGACAGTATGTTCAAATTGAGCAGATAAGGATTTGTCCGATGTGACAGCAGTCCAACCGTCAGAAAGAACTTTTACCTTGTAATCACCTACATTTATCATTGGTTCTACAGTAAAAAACATACCTTCTTTAAGTTTTTCTCCCTCACCTGGATTACCAAAATGAAGAACACTTGGATGATCATGGAAAACCTTTCCAAGGCCATGACCACAAAAATCTCTTACTATTGAATAATTTTTTCTTTCAGCAAATTTTTGTATTGCATAACCAATGTCACCTAGCGTATTTCCAGGTTTGATTGTTTCAATACCTTTCATCATTGCTTGATAAGTTGTTTCAACTAATTTCCTTGCTTTTAATTTTACTTTTCCTACGTAAAACATTCTGCTTGTATCTCCATGCCATCCATCTAAGATTGGTGTGACATCAATATTTATAATGTCTCCATCTCTTAATATTTTGTTTCCTGGTATCCCATGACATACAACGTGGTTAACTGAAGTGCAGATTGACTTTGGGAATCCCTTGTAATCGAGAGGTGCAGGCTTTGCTCCTCTACTTATTTGGAATTCGTGACAAATATCATTTAATTCTTGTGTCGAAACACCAGGTTTAACAAAATCTGTAAGATAATCTAAACATTCCGCTGCCAGCTGACCGGCTTTTCTCATAAAATCGAATTCATCTTTTGTATGTAATTTGATATTGTTATCCATAAAAAGAATAATTTATATTAAAAATAAAAAAACTTACAGAAAAAATTAATGAAAAAACAAAGAAAATCTTCTGGTATCATTGTTATAGGTAATGAAATCCTCTCTGGAAAAACTCTAGAAACTAATTCGAACTTCATTTGCAAGGAATTATTTAAAATAGGAATTGAGTGTCAGGAGATAAAAACTATAAAAGATGAGAAATTAAAAATAATCGAAACTGTAAGATATTTTAGTAATAAATTTAATTACGTGTTTACTTCTGGTGGAATAGGTCCAACACATGATGATATTACTTCAGAATCTATAGCTGAGGCTTTCAATCAGAAACTTATTTTAAATAAAGAAGCAAAAAGAAGACTTGAAAGACACTATTCGGATGATGTTTTTACAAAAGCTAGACTTAAAATGGCATATCTTCCAGAAAAATGCCTACTAATAGATAATCCAGTCAGTGTGGCTCCTGGATTCATTGTTAAGAATGTTTATGTTTTGCCCGGTGTTCCTAAAATTCTTCAAATAATGTCTCAACAAATAATTAAATCATTAGATGAAGGAAATAGATATTATAAAAAGACAGTATCAACGATTCTGTCAGAGGGTATAATAGGAGGTTATATCGAAAAAGTTCAAAAAAAGTTTAGTAAACTTGAAATTGGAAGTTATCCTTATTTTAAAAAGAATTCGTTTGGAGTTTCTCTAGTCATTAGGGGTGAAGAGGAAAAAGTTGTTGATGAAGCATCATCAGAAATTTTTAACTTCATTAAATCAAAAAAAGGTAAACCTAAAATTTTTTAATTTTTAATATTTTTAACGTAATTTGAAAACTCTCTTTCAATTATTATTTTAAGATTTTTATCAACCCATTTTGTAAGCAATTCTATAAATCTTGAATTAATTTGATCTGAATAAATTTCTTGGTTTTTATTTGAAATACTAGAAAAATTTATATTTTCCCAATTCTCTGATTTAAAATTTATATTATTATTTTGCACTTTAGGCGCAATTATTGAATTATTATCATTATCTTTTGATTCATTGGTTGTGAAATTGGTGTTTTCTTCGCTTATAATTTTTACAGATTTATTCAATAAAATATCATCTTTATTTAAATTTCTATCACTAATAGTATTATTGGTTTCGAAAATGGTTTCGTATTCTTTTTTTGCCTCATTAACTAGAGTGTAAATTGAGTTGATAAGGTGTTCTATAGATTTTTCATTTTTCATTTTGGTAAATTTATATTTTAAGGACAAAATAATCAAATGTAAAAATTAAATATTCTGTGCTAAATTTATATTTTCATATTATAATAAAACATTATGGTAGATACAATTAATGAAATTATGCCTTACGCATTTTTTTTTATTTTTATAATTTTTCTTCTAGCAAAAAAAGAAACCAAAAAATTAAATACTCATGAAAAAATTGATCGTATAAATATTCAAGCAAATGAAAAAATTGAACTACTAAAAGATGCTGAAACAAAATTAATTGCTTTGAAAGATCTCTATAAACAAGAATTAATTGACGCGCATGTTTATTTGAAAAAAACAGAGCTAGTTGCAAATAATATAAGTAAAGAAATTGGGAATGATATTATGGACTTGCAAAAAATAAGGCAAAAAGAAATTTTTAACGACTTAAAAAAAGAAATTAAAAAAAAAACTAATGAAGAATATGATATAAATGCTAAGACAGACATAGATAATTTAATTAGTGCCGTAGATAAGAAAATAAAATCTGGAATAATTCATGAAAAGAAGCAACTCTGATATCCTAAATAAAGTAAAGAATGTAGTTTCTGAAAAAGTAGAAGTTAATCAAAATATTAAGTCTTCAATTCATAAAGATATAGATAAAAAAAATGACCTTAATGATTCAAAATTTGATAATGAAATTAATTCTTGGATTGATAAAAACGCAGAGCGCATTGCAAAAGAAATTATTCAAAAAGAGGTGAAGAAGATTTTCAAGTAATAAGACTTAAAAAATTTTTTATTTTATTGTTTTTTTTACTGATATATATTCTCTTTATTGAATTATTGTTAAATGTTTCTAGGTTAAGAATTGGTAAACTTGCGAGCGTGCTGAAATTGGTAAACAGACAGGACTTAAAATCCTGCGGGTGGCAACACCCTTGTGGGTTCAAGTCCCACCGCTCGCACCATAATTTGGAATAATTTTTATGTATATTGTAAAATTCTTTTTTTTTTTAATAACTTTTGTTTGGGTATTCTTAAGTAATTCCGTCTTCTCAGAAAATTTAGATGACAAAGTAAAAGAATTTATCCTTAAAAACCCAGAGGTAATAATACAATCCCTTCAAAACTATGAGAAGCAGCTAGAATCAAAAAAGAACAATGAAAATAAGGAAATAATAAAAAATAATTATAATGAAATATTCAATTCAAGAAATAATTTATATGATGGAAACTATTCTTCAAAAAAAGTAATTGTTGAATTCTTTGACTATAATTGTTCCTACTGCAAAAGAGCGCATAACGATATAAAAGCATTACTTGAGAAAAAGAAAGGTTTTAAAGTTATATATAAAAATTTTCCAATTCTTTCTGACTTTTCGATAGAACTAGCAAAATATGCAATAATAATTTCAGAGATTGATCATAAAAAATTTTTAAAATTTCACCATGAATTATTGAACTCTAAAGGTTTAATTAAAAAGAAAAAACTGCTTGAAATTTTCAAAAAAATTGATGTTGACAAACAATTTTTAACTCAAAAATTAAACGACCCTACAATTGAAGAAAAACTTGAGCTTGATATAAACTTAGCTAAAAAACTTAACCTAAGAGGTACTCCAGCATTCGTAATAGGTGAGGAAATTATTTTTGGATACATAAATAATGAAGAAATGAATGTCAAGCTCGATCAACAATAAAGATTGTTATTTTGAGTGGTTTTGAACTTCGCGGCAAAACCGTTGCTATATAAAATTTTTTTACCAAATTGACTTAAATAAATATTATGATTGACTAACGCATCCATCTCTCTTAGGTGTTTTTTTGTTTTCTGGTCATAATCATTATAAATACTTTGGTCCTCTTGTAAAATATGGATAATTTCATGAAGCAATATTCCCCTATGGCATATATCGTCCATTGGAGATAATTCTTTTGAAAGATATATTGTATATTTGGGATTGTCAGGTGTTAAAGCTAGAATTTCGCACTCCCTTCCACAAGCCATGTTGGATAATTCTTTCTGTTCAATAAAGTTTATAACAGGTAACTTTTTTGGATCTTTGTACTCTGTATGGGTTGTGATCCATAAAAGTAATGCTACTATAAGTTCATTTAAAGTTTCAAACTTTTCCATATATATATAAAATGATAAAAAAATTATTTATTCATAGATCTCTTCCAGAAATGTATAACATAGATGTTGGAGATAACAACAAAATATATATTGAAGTGAGTGGAAAAAAAGACGGTATTCCAGTTATCTTTGTTCATGGTGGTCCAGGTGGTCAATGTCGAAGTGAGCATCATTCATTGTTTGACCCTAATATTTATAAATCTGTTATTTTTGATCAAAGAGGTTGTGGCAAAAGCAAACCATATAGATCACTAATTGGAAATAATACACAAAACTTAATCGATGACATCGAAAAGATAAGAGAATTCTTAAAAATAAGCAAATTTATCATAGTAGGAGGATCATGGGGTGCTACTTTGGCTATCCAATACGCAATTAAATATCCATTAAATTTAATAGGAGTTCTATTGAGGTCAGTATTCTTGGGTACAACGAGAGAGATTGAATGGGCATTTATAAATGGACCTAAATTTTTTGCTCCAAATCTTTTCGAAACATTTAAACAAGGAGTCAATGAAGAAAATTTGATAAATTATTATTACAAAAAGATTGTTGATAAAAATTCAACTCTTCATTCATGGTTATGGCATGATTACGAAAGAATGCTATCACAATTAAATCCAAAAAATTATTTCTTTGAGCCTGAGGAAGAGCTCTTAAAAAGAGAGGGTTTGCCGAATTCTCCGTACATGGAACTTTACTATATAAAAAACAAATTTTTCATGGAAAAAAATGAAATATTAAAAGAAATTAAAAATGTTAAAGACATACCATGTTTTATTGTTCAAGGTAGATATGATTTAATTTGCCCTCCAATAAATGCATTTAATCTTCACAAAAATTGGGAATCTTCAGAGATCAGCATTGTTAATACTGCAGGACACTCCTCGTCTGATGAGGGAATTGTTGATAATTTACTTATAGGTTTGAAAAAATTAACTGTTCATTCTTAATTCGAAGATAACATATTCATTTTTTTCTTCTAGCAATAACTTTCTTCTAAGTTTATTTTTTTCATTACGGCATAGAAGTTGAAAAAGTGACCATACACATGCCCCTCGAATTATTGGATAGTCATTTTTTAAATGAGGATATAAAGAATCAATAAGACTGATATTTTGACTATTACCAGATGCAATAATAATATTTCTTAAAAATCTTTCCCAACCAATTCTTTTAACTGGTGATTCTGAAAAATAAATTTCAAACTTTTGTTTATTAAAATTTAGAAAAAAATCTAAATTATTTAGTGACTTATTTGAATTAAGTTTGTCTTCTTTTGTTTCAGTTGAAAATTTATTCCATGGACAAATAGAAAGACAGTCATCACAACCATAAACCTTATTTCCAATTTTTTTTCTGAGAGTCATCGGGATAGGTCCTTTATGTTCTATTGTTAGGTATGAAATACACTTTCTAGCATCGATTTTATTATTTCCTAAAAAGGCATTTGTCGGACAAATATCAAGACATTTTTCACAAGTTCCACAGTCCCCTTGTTCCTCGTATTTGTCTTCAATATCAATGGGTAGGAAGATCTCACCCAAGAAAAGCCATGAACCATATTTTTTAGAAACTAAATTTGTATGCTTTCCCTGCCAGCCTAAATTTGCCTTTTCAGCAAAATATTTCTCTAGAATAGGAGATGTATCTACAAAAACTTTTGATTGCATTTTTAATTCATTTTTTAACCAAGATTGTATATTTAATAATTTATCCTGCATAATTTTGTGATAATCGTGATTTCTGGCGTATACACTAATGTTCGCTTTGTTTCGCTCCTGATTATATTTTAATGGATTCTCATTAGGTGCATAATTTTGACCTACGACCAGAATAGTTTTAACATCATTCCAAATTAGCCTGGGATTAATTTTTTTTTCATAATGTCTTTCTAACCATTTCATTTCACCGTGACAATTATTTTTAAGAAATTCCGAGTAATTTTTTCCTATTTCTTTGTTTACGTGAACTTTTGTAAATCCTAAAACATCAAAGCCATTATTTAATACTTCTATATTAATCTTTTTTTTTAAATCTTTCATTTTCATTTTTTACTCAATTATTATAATTCTTAAATGACAAACAAATCAAATAAAGCTTTAGTTCTTTTGAGTGGTGGCCTAGATTCATCAGTAGTTTTATCAATTTGTCATAAAAAAGGATACAAAATTGATGCAATTTCTTTTGATTATGGTCAAAGGCATAAAATTGAACTCGAAAATGCTAAATGGCAAGCGAAACACTTTAATTGCAATAAACATAAAATATTTAAGATTGACTTTTATGGCGGTTCAGCACTTACAGATAATATTGAAGTTCCAGTTAACAGATCAGTTGAATGTATTCCTGAAAAAATACCAATAACTTATGTACCTAGTAGAAATTTAGTTTTTTTATCATACGCTTGTGGATACGCAGAGGTTAATGATATTGACCATATATTTTTAGGTGTAAATGCATTGGACTATTCTGGTTATCCAGATTGTAGAAAAGAATTTATTAATGGGTTTGAAAATTTAATTAATTTATCGACAAAAAAGGGATTGGAGGGAGTAAAGTTTAAAATTTGTACACCACTTATTGACATGACGAAAAAAGAAATAGTAATGTTGGGTAAAAAAAATAATGTTAATTTTTCAATGACCCTAAGTTGCTATAACCCAAAAAATTCTGTTGTTTGTGGCAAGTGTGATTCATGTTTACTCAGAAGAAAAGGTTTCGAAGAAGCAAGTTTGATAGATCCATTGATGAAAAGTTTTTAAGATGTATAAAATTAAAGAAATATTTAAATCTATTCAAGGTGAAGGTTATAACTCAGGCAAAACGTCAGTTTTTGTAAGATTCACCGGTTGTAACTTGTGGAATGGAAAAAATAAAGATAAAAAAAATGCAGTATGTAACTTTTGTGATACTGATTTCATAGGTACTGATGGTAAAAATGGTGGAATATATAATATAGAAAAACTTGTAGATAAAATTGAAAAAGTATGGAATTCAACTTTTTCTCTTCAAAATAAATTTGTCATATTAACAGGAGGCGAACCACTCCTTCAAGTAGACGATAGATTGGTAAAAAATCTTCAAAGGAAAAATTTTATTGTTGCAGTTGAAACCAACGGAACTATTAATACTATGATAAACTTCGACTGGATTTGTGTAAGCCCAAAAGATCCCAGAAACTGGAAACTTAAAAAAGGTGATGAGTTAAAAATTATCTATCCTCAAAGAATTTTTGATCTAAATAAATTACTAAGATTCAACTTCAAATATTTTTTTTTACAACCTAAATATGACAATTTCACTAGAATAAACCTAAATAAAACTTTAAGTTATTGTAAACGGAATAGGGAATGGTTTCCCAGTCTTCAATTACATAAAATTATTAGGGTAGATTAAGTGCATATTTTCAAAAAATATTATTTTGATGCAACACATTTTATGCCAAACTTTGAAAAGAATCATGACTATAGAAAAATGCATGGCCACAGTTATGAAGTAACAATAAAATTATTAGGAAGTGTCAATAAAAAAACTAATTGGGTAATTGATTTAGAAGAGTTGGATATTCTCGTTAAACCAGTAATATCATTGTTAGATCATTCAATATTAAATGATGTTGATGGCTTAAAATATCCGACCAGTGAAAACATTGCAAAGTGGTTATGGTTTAGACTTAAAAAAAAGATTTCCAATTTAGATAGTGTTGAAATCTATAGGCCTAGAATTGGTGGATGCATCTTTAACGGTAAATAATTAACGATTGCCATAGATAGGTATATTAAGTTCACTGACAATTACATTGACTGGCTTTTTTCCAGTCTGAGAAATAATATCTATGGGTATTCCTCCCCTTGGATTCCAAAAACTTGCTACTCTAATCCATTTAGGTTTAACATACTTTATTATCTTTTTAGATATTTTTATAGTGCAATCTTCATGAAACCCTCCATAGTCTCTAAAACTGAATAAAAAAAGTTTGAAGGATTTACTCTCCATTAATAATTTGTTAGGCACATAGTCTATTATGATCTTACCAAAATCCGGTTGTGATGTAATTGGACAAATACTTGTAAATTCTGGAGCAATAAATCTGATTGAGTAATCGTGATCAAGGTGAGGGTTATTTACACAGTCAAGGATAAAAGAATCTGGAGAGCTCTTGACATTTGATTTAGAACCAAGATATCTAGGTTTTTTTGTATTTTTCATGATATTTTGTATATTTCTTTTTTACTTTTTCAAACTCATTATTAATTATTGATTCCCTTATATCAGACATCATCTTCATGTAAAAAGCAATATTATGTAAACTTAAAATCATTGAAGATAGTATCTCATTATTTTTTGTTAAATGGTGTATATAAGATTTAGTAAACTCTTTTGAAACATAACAATTGATGCTTTCGTCAAGGGGGTTCTGATCATAAGCATAACATGCATTTCTGAGATTTATCTCACCCTCTCTGGTAAAAGCTCTTCCATTTCTTCCAAACCTTGTTGGTAATACACAATCAAACATATCAATTCCTTTTTCGACAGCACAAATTATATCAATTGGTCTTCCAACTCCCATCAGATATCTGGGTTTGTTTGTTGGCATGTTTTTTAAAGAAAAGTCTATTACATCCATCATTTCATTGTGTGATTCTCCTACTGATAATCCTCCTATTGCATAGCCGTCAAAGTCGATTTTTGTTAATTTATCTATACACTTTTTTCTAAGACTTTCATACATTCCACCTTGAATTATTCCAAAAAGACCAAATCCATTTCTTTTAATAAAAGCATTTTTACATCTTAGAGCCCATCTAATTGACAATTCCATAGATTCTTTTGCTCTTTCAAATGAGGCTGGATACTCAGTACACTCGTCAAGAACCATTGAAATATCGGAATTAAGTTTTCTCTGAATTTCAATCGCATCTTCAGGAGAAAGATGTATTTTCATTCCATCTATATGTGATTTAAAATTAATACCATCCTCATTAATTTTTCTTAATTTAGATAATGACCAAACTTGATAACCGCCTGAATCTGTAAGGATTGGTTTGTTCCAACTCATAAAATTTTGCAGGCCACCTATTTTGTGAATCAGTTTTGCACCAGGTCTTAGCATTAAATGGTAGGTATTAGCCAAAATTATCTCTGTATTTAGTTTTTTAAGATCTTTTTGAAAAACTGCTTTAACACTTCCATGTGTTCCTACCGGCATAAATACAGGTGTTTTAATTTCTCCGTGTCTAGTCTTAATTTTTCCTGCTCTTGCCTTCTTAAAATTTGATTCTATTGAAAAAAAAAAATTATTCATTTTTATTCCAAATTAGGCATGCATCGCCATACGAAAAAAATCTAATTTTATTTTTAATAGCATAATCGTAAAGCTTAAGTGTTTTTTTTTTTCCTAAAATTGCAAATATTAACGCAAGTAAGGTTGAATATGGTGTATGAAAATTCGTAATAATTCCATCTATTGTATTTACTTTCCAACCAGGTTTAATGAATATATTTGTCTGACCTTTGAATGGTTTGATATTTCCCTTTTTATCTTTTGAAGATTCTAAAAGTCTTAGGACAGTTGTGCCTACAGCAATTAATTTCCCACCTTTTTTCTTTACATTATTGATTTTATTGGCAGCTGAGACAGTTATTTCTCCACTCTCAAAATGCATCAAATGGTTAGAAATATCATTGGTTTTAACCGGTAAAAAAGTTCCACCATTTATGTGTAAAGTAACTTTTATAATCGATATTTTTTTATTCTTGATCTGATTAATTAATTTTTGAGTAAAATGAAGACTTGCAGTAGGTGAGGCTACAGCTCCTTCATTTTTTGCAAAAATTGTTTGATAATCTTTAATGTCTCTTATTTGAAGACCTCTTTTCTTAATGTAAGGAGGTAATGGAATTTTACCTAATTTTCTTATCTTTTCTTTAAATTGCTTT
Organism: Rickettsiales bacterium; assembly: GCA_002691245.1. GTDB lineage: Bacteria > Pseudomonadota > Alphaproteobacteria > Methylaequorales > Methylaequoraceae > Methylaequor. The sequence goes on from NZHH01000023.1 coordinate 38,091, forward strand.
AAAGATATATTGAACTTGAGAAAATAGATATTTTCGTTATTTTCATTTTTTTTTATTTGAATGATGGCAGAAAAAATTTCGAAAAAATTAATTTTATCACCGTTTGCCATATTCTTTTGTTTTTTTAGAAAAACACTCCAAATATTTTGTCTATGGTTTTCAATTTTATTCAAATTGATGCATATTTTTTTTCCATTTAGTTTTCCCTCTAATTCAGCATTAATTACTTTTGTATCATTAATAATTAATGCATCATTTGGGTTTAATTCATTAAGTATATCAGTAAATTTTACAACCCTATTCTTTCTTCCAGCTATAACTAATTTTGATTGATCCCTAGGTTTGTGTGGATGAAGAGCTATTAATTCTTTTGGTAAATTAAAGTTTAGATCCTTTAACTTCATTATTTATGTAAACTTTTAATTATTTTTTTTAGAAAAATTTCACATTTTTTTAGTTGTGATATTTTTATATATTCATTTGGTTTATGTGCTTGTTTTATACTTCCAGGGCCGCAAACAACGGTTTGTAAATTTAATTTATTGAAAACACCAGCTTCTGTTCCAAAACTCACCGTATCCACGGTATTAGAATTTAAATTATTTAAACATAAGGAAATTATTTCAGCATTATCATCTGTATTAAGGGGCGGAAAAGTATTTTGTTCTTGTAATCTAATTGAACAATTAGTGTTCTTGATTTTCATTTCAGATTCTAATTTATCTAAGTATTGTTTGATTTCATTTATAAGCTTCATTGTATTAAAATTTGGAGTATCTCGAATTTCAAATTCAATTTCGCATTGTCTAGGAATTATATTAACAGCAATACCTCCATTAATTTTACCAACATTTATAGTTGAAAAACTGGGATTGAAATTAAGGTCTTTATTTCTTTTTATTTGAGACTGTTTCTTTATTAAATATTCTATGAATTTGGCGCAATAGTTAATTGCACTCACTCCATCTTCGACAAGTGAAGAATGACTTTCAAAACCATTAAAGCAAACATAATAATTTTTTTTACCTTTGTGTTGATTTACTAACCTCATTTCGGTTGGTTCTCCAACTATACAAAATTTAGCTTTTGGTCTAAGTTTTAATAAAAATGGAACTAGTTTTTGAATCCCCAAGCAACCAACCTCTTCGTCGTATGAGAAAACAAGATGTATTGGCCTCTTTAATTTACTTACATTAATTTCTTTAATTAATGATAATACAACAGCAATAAATCCTTTCATATCGGTGGTTCCTCTACCAAATAATTTATCCCCTTTTTTTATTAACTTAAAAGGATTGGTAGACCATATTTGACCCTCTACAGGAACTACATCAGTGTGGCCAGATAATATTATTCCGCCATCTGTAATTGGACCAATTCTGGAATAAATATTAAACCTTCCTTTTTCTCCTTCAATTTTTGTTGCTTCAAAATTTAGATCTTTCAAATAATCAATAATAAATGAAGCTATCTCTTTGTTTGTCTGTTCACTTACAGTTTTATATGAAACTAACTTTTCAAGAATTGTTATGAAATTCATCTTTTAAGAATTATTAAATTGTTCATTTATGATTCTCTCTTCTAAATCATGCCCGGGATCAAACAACAAGTTTACAAATAATTTTTTTTCCAATTGAATTTCCAACTTATTTATATTTTGGAATTGCATAAAATCTGCTTCGGCTCTTACAGGACGCATATCAGAGTCTTTGGCAAATAAAGTAATCTTGGCATCATTATTTAACAAAGCCCCTCTCCACCTTCTAGGTCTATAGGGACTAATAGGTGTGAGTGCTAATACTTTTGCTCCTACAGGAATAACTGGTCCTCTTAGAGAAAGATTATATGCCGAACTACCTGCAGGTGTAGAAATTAAACAACCGTCACCTAAAAATTCTTCTATACGAGTTTTATTGTTAATTTTTATTTTTATTTTAGCAATCTTTGAACTATTTCTTATTAATGATACATCATTAAAGGCAAGGCTCTCTTTCACAGTATTTTGCTTATCATCATAACACTTAATTTTTAGTGGTGAGAGTTTGTATGGTATTGCTTCAGTGAGTCTCTTTACTAAATTTTTTTCAGAAAATTGATTCATTAGAAAACCAATGTGTCCTTTGTTCATTCCATATATTGGTTTTTTTAAATGAAGAAAATTATGCAAAGATTGAAGCATTGTGCCGTCTCCACCAAGAGCAACAATTATATCAGCATTTTTGGGGGCAACATGATTGTATTTCTCTTTCATCTTTTTTAATGATTTTTTTGCATCTGGTTTATTGGAAGACACAAAACCTATTTTTGTCATTTTTTATCCTCCAGTAGTATTCATGAACCTTTTTTTAATATAACTTTTTTCGTTAATATCAAAAAAATGTCTTTCTGGTTTGTTATATATTAAATTTTTTAAAACACTCATTAACTTGCTGTCATCTGATTCATTTAAAAAAGGATTAAGATTAACTGAATTGTTATCTCCCAAACAAGGATAAATTATTCCATTAGAAGTTATCCTTATACGGTTGCATGTTAGACAAAAATGATCAGATATTGGTGATATAAATCCGACATGAGAGTTTAAACTTTTACAGTAATAATAATTAGATGGACCTGGCGATTTTAGTGAAGAAGTTTCTAACTTGAATTCTCTATCAATTATTGATTTTGCATCAGTTACAGAAAAATATTGTTTATTTCTAGATATTGGCACATCACCTATTGGCATTACCTCAATGAAAGAAAGCTTAAATTTATGCTCACCGCACCATTTCATTATATTAATAATTTCATCATCATTAAAATTCTTTAATAAAACTGTATTAATTTTTACTTCAATGTTATTTTTTTTTATTGAATATATCCCTTCAAGTACCTTTTCTAAGTTACCTCCATTTGTTATGAAATTAAATTTTTCATTAACAAGCGAATCCAATGAAACGTTAATCCTTTTTACTCCATATTTTTTGAGATTTTCTGAATATTTTTTTAATTGTGTGCCATTAGTTGTCAGTAATAATTCATCAATTTCATTTTTTTTTTTTTTTGCGGATAAAAACTTAATGTACTCTATTATATCTTTACGAATGAGTGGCTCTCCTCCTGTAATTCTAATTTTTTTTATTCCAAGTTTAATTAAAGACTCTGAAATTCTTTTTAGATTATTTAATGTTAATATTTCTTTTTTATCGTAAAAATATGGATTTGCTTGAGGCATACAATATTTACATCTTAAGTCACATCTGTCAGTAACAGATATTCTGACATAATCAATTTTTCTTCCAAAACTATCTAACATACATTTTTCTTTGAAGTTTGTTTATATTTTAGCTTCATAGGTTAAAATAATAATGTAATCAAATTTTTTGTAAACTTAAAGCTATGAAAATAAAACCTAATTTAGACGATTCATATTTAACCAAAAAGAAAATAGGAATTAACGAAAACTTCAAGAGAATTAAATTAGATGTTATAGAAGAAAGACCAGTCACATTATTTTTGAATGATCAAGAAATTGTCACAATGATGACCATAAATGATTATCCAAAATATTTAGGCATTGGATATCTTTTGAATCAAAATATGATCAAACAAAACACAAAAATTGATATAATTGAATATCATCCTGATATAAGTTCAATCATTGTAAGAACAAAAAAAAGCACAAACTTCGAAAACAAATTAAAAAAAAAAATTGTTACATCTGGATGTGCTCAAGGAACATTGTTTGGAGATGTGATGGAAAATTTCAAAAAGATAAAATTTAGTAGTTCAGCAAGAATGAAGGTGTCATGGATATATGATCTATCTAAAAAAATTAATCTTACACCAAGCTTATATCTGAAGGCAGGAGCCATACATGGTTGTGTTCTTTGCCAAAGAAATAAACCATTGATATATATGGAGGATGTGGGAAGACATAATGCCATTGACAAAATTGCTGGTTATATGAAGATTAATAAAATCTCACCAAATAATAAAATTTTTTATACAACAGGAAGATTAACAAGTGAGATGGTAATTAAAACAGTTCAAATGAAAATACCTATTTTGATTTCCAGGTCTGGATTTACTGCATGGGGAATAGAGTTGGCTCGAAAAGCAAACCTAACATTGATTGGAAGAGCAAAAGGAAAAAAATTTATTATTTTAAGTGGTGAGAAGAGAGTTGAATAAAAATATAGTCGGAATTATATTGGCTGGTGGTTTGTCAAGAAGAATGGGACAAGATAAGTCATCAAAGAAGATTGGTGGAACAAGTTTAATTGAAATTATTACTAAAAGATCCGAAAAGCAAGTTGGTCAAATAATAATAAACTCTAACAAATCCGGATCGCATTTTTCAAACTTAAATTATGACGACTTGGTGGAAGACTGTATTCCAGGAGGTCTTGGCCCAATGGCGGGAATTTTAACTGGAATTAAGTGGACTAGAAAAAATACAAAAAAAAAGTGGCTATGTAGTTTTCCTGTCGATTCACCTTTTTTTCCAAAAGATCTAGTTTTAAAGTTTTTAAAGAAAAGTAAAGGTAGTGAGGTTTTAATAGCTGAAGGGTCAGGAAGAATTCATCCAGTATTCTCAATGTGGAGTGTTAATATTGAAATGGAAAGAAAAATTGAAAAGTCTTTGAGAGATGGAGTTAGAAAAATTTATGAAATTTCTAAAAAATTTAAAACTAAGGTGGTAAAATTTCCAGATATTGGATATGATCCATTTTTTAATGTTAATACACCAAAAGATTTAGAAATTGCATATAAAATTCAGACAACCTTTAAGGTCAATTAAATGAGCTTCACAGACAGATTACATAAAAAAAATATAATTGCAAAACCCGGATTCAACAGATGGTTAGTGCCACCCGCGTCGATTGCAATTCATTTATGTATTGGTTCTGTTTATGCCTGGAGTATGTTTAATCCGGCTCTCGTTAAAGTTCTTGGTGTGGTTACTTCTTCTGGAGATGACTGGAACCTTGGCCAAGTTGTATGGATTTTTTCTGTTGCCATAGTTTCTCTTGGGATTGCTGCAGCATATGCAGGAAAATGGCTTGAAGAAGTTGGTCCAAGGATGGTTGGATTTGTTGCTGCTTGTTGCTGGGGAGGTGGATTTCTTATAGGGTCTCTTGGGATTTATCTTCAGGAGATAGGGGTTCAAATTACTCTTTCACTCCCAATGTTAAGTGATGGACCAATCACAATTAGTATTGGACTTTATNTACTTTATCTTGGTTATGGTATTATTGGTGGTATAGGTTTAGGCCTAGGTTATGTCTCACCTGTTTCAACTTTAATTCGATGGTTTCCGGATAGAAGAGGAATGGCAACTGGAATGGCTATTATGGGTTTTGGTGGAGGAGCAATGATAGCTAAGGTTACAATAGATAGACTTTTAGCAAAGTTTTACAAAGCTCCAGAGTTTCTAGGAAGTATTGACTCAGTTAATTTAATTACTGAAGGTGGGCGAAGATTTGTTGAAGTTTCTGGAACGTTAGTTGAAGTTGTTATTGTTACAGTCAATGATATTGCAAAGATGATTGTCCCTGGCGATCCAGGTGTTTATATAGTAGGTACAGGTTCTAGTGGAGCTTCTCAAACCTTTCTATTTTTAGGCATTGTTTATTTTTTTATAATGACAATTGCAGCGTTTTCCTACAGAGTTCCAAAAGAGGGTTGGACTCCGGAAGGTTGGACCCCACCAAAGGATTCAAAAAAAACGAGATTAATTACCAAACATAATGTNCATATTGATCAGGCTTTAAAAACACCTCAATTCTACTTCTTGTGGATAGTTTTATGCTTTAATGTCACAGCTGGAATAGGGGTTATTGGTGTTGCTAAAACCATGATGATAGAAATTTTTGAACCAAGTTTGCCTAGCATTGTTACCGCAGGTTTTGCAGGAACTTATGTATTAATGATTAGTGTTTTTAATATGGTGGGAAGAATCTTTTGGGCATCTATGTCAGATTTTATTGGAAGAAAGACCACGTATTTCATATTCTTTTCACTTGGGATATTTCTTTACTTATCAATACCATTTACAGCTAAGGCAATGAGTGTAGATCCGATTGTCACATATTTGATTCTTTTTTATGCTGCATCAATGATTATATTTACAATGTATGGAGGGGGATTTGCAACAATACCTGCTTATTTAGCTGATATTTTTGGTACGAAATATGTTGGTGGCATTCATGGTAGATTGTTAACGGCATGGTCCACTGCAGGTGTACTTGGTCCAGTTGCTATCACTCAACTAAGGCAAAATTCAGTTGATAACGCCATAAATGATTTAGTAACCAAAATTAGTCCAGACAAATTTATTGAAATATACGGAGACTCTGTGGAAAATTTGTCACTTNTGGTTCAACAAAAGACNGTCACAATCTCAAATTTAATGCAACATATGCCTGAAGGCACAATTAACCCTTCCACAACCTTATATAATTCAACTATGTTTGCCATGGCCGGCCTATTAGCAATAGCTTTTATTTCAAATTTGTTAATTGGACCAGTCAATGAAAAACATCATATGAAGGATTAAAAGTTTAAAGCTTAAGCAGTTAATTTTTCAATTTTTGCTGCGCAATATTTAAGCTCTGGAATTTTTCCATCAGGATCTAGAGCCTGGTTGGTTAGAACATTAGCCGGTGCGTTTTCAAAACAAAAAGGCATAAATACCATTCCATCAGGAATCATTTTATCTAGTCTCACTTTTACGCTCACTTTGCCTCTTCTAGTTGACAACTCAACTGTCTCGTCTTGCGAAAAATTATTTTTTTTCATTTCGTTTCTTGACATATTTACATATGGTTGAGGTTCAATTGTGTTCAAAACTTTGGATCTTGAAGTCATAGAACCAGTGTGCCAATGTTCCAGTAGTCTTCCAGTTGTTAGAATTAACGGGAAGCTAGAGTCTGGTGTTTCATCAGGAGAGACAATCTTTGCGGGTACTATTCTTGCCTTCTTATTATTTGTAGGAAAACCTTCACCAAATATTACTTCATTACCAGGTTTACTTGAATCATCACAAGGGTAAGTTACAGCACCTTCATTTACTAACCTCTCCCAGGTAATATTTTTCATTGATTCCATACAACCACTTAATTCATCATAAACTTCGTCGGGACCAGAATAGTTCCAGTCTAGCCCCATTCTTTTGGCAAGTTCTTGGATTATCCAAAGATCCTGTTTAGCGTCTCCAGGAGGGTTTATTGCCTTTCTGGCAAGTTGTACTCTCCTATCAGTATTGGTAAATGTTCCTGTCTTTTCTGGAAATGCAGAGGCTGGCAAAACAATATCTGCAAGATAAGCTGTTTCTGTTAAGAATATATCTTGAACAATAAGCATATCCAGTCTAGCAAGTGCTTCTCGAGCGTGATTAGCATTAGGGTCAGACATAGCTGGATTCTCTCCCATAACATAGAGCCCTTTAATTTCTTTGTTATATATAGACTCCATAATTTCAACCACAGTAAGCCCAGGGTTAGGATTAATTTCACAATTCCAATATTTCTCGAAAAATTTCACATTTTCATGATTTGCAATTGGCAGATAGTCTGGAAGTACCATTGGAATTAGCCCCACATCGGATGCTCCTTGAACATTGTTTTGTCCTCTGAGAGGGTGTAATCCTGTGCCTTCTCTTCCCACATTACCTGTTAAAAGTGCGAGAGATATTAAGCATCTTGAATTGTCTGTACCGTGAATATGTTGAGAAATACCCATACCCCAAAAAATCATTGCAGATTTAGCGTTGGCAAACAGCCTAGCTGTTTCTCTAATTTCGTTTGTGGAAATACCGCAAATATTTGTCATTTCTTCAGGTGTAAAATCTTTAACATGTTCTTTGAGTTCGTTGTATCCCTCTGTGTTTTTTTCAATATATTGTCTATCAACGAGCCCTTCTTCTATAATTGTATTTATCATTGCATTAAGGAGAGCTACATCTGCTCCAGGTTTGAATTGAAGACTTTTTTCAGCAATTCTAGATAAATCCTGCTTCCTAGGGTCCATTATTATAAGTTTTAATCCTTTTTCTTTGACTGCATTTTTTATGAAAGTAGCCGCAACTGGATGGTTTTGAGTGGGTCTTGCACCAATAACAATTGCAACATCAGCATTTTTAACTTCTGAGACGGGACCTGTAACTGCCCCTGTTCCTATTGCTTCCATAAGTGCGGCAACAGAAGAGGCATGACACATTCTTGTACAGTGATCAACATTGTTATTTTTAAAGCCAACTCTGACTAATTTTTGAAAAAGATATGCTTCTTCATTAGAACCCTTCGCGCATCCGAAACCTGCAAGTTCTTTTTCTCCATTTTTTGAGTC
>NZHH01000024.1:0-103036 GCA_002691245.1 Rickettsiales bacterium
CCTTCTTGCAATTGCTTTCATATCAAACCTCCTGATAGGTCCTGTTCACAGTAAGCACCACATGAAAGAATAGTTAAAGATAAAAAGATAAATTGTTGGATATGAGATATTGTTAAGCTGATAATTTTTCAATTTTTGCTGCGCAATATTTAAGCTCTGGAATTTTTCCATCAGGATCTAGAGCCTGGTTGGTTAGAACATTAGCCGGTGCGTTTTCAAAACAAAAAGGCATAAATACCATTCCATCAGGAATCATTTTATCTAGTCTCACTTTTACGCTCACTTTGCCTCTTCTAGTTGACAACTCAACTGTCTCGTCTTGCGAAAAATTATTTTTTTTCATTTCGTTTCTTGACATATTTACATATGGTTGAGGTTCAATTGTGTTCAAAACTTTGGATCTTGAAGTCATAGAACCAGTGTGCCAATGTTCCAGTAGTCTTCCAGTTGTTAGAATTAACGGGAAGCTAGAGTCTGGTGTTTCATCAGGAGAGACAATCTTTGCGGGNACTATTCTTGCNTTCTTNTTNTNNGTNGGAAANCCTTCACCAAATATTACTTCATTNCCAGGTTTANTTGAATCATCACAAGGNTANGTTACNGCACCNTCATTNACTAANCTCTCCCAGGTNATATTTTTCATNGATTCCATACAACCACTTAATTCATCATAAACTTCNTCNGGNCCAGAATAGTTCCAGTCTAGNCCCATTCTTTTGGCAAGTTCNTGNATTATCCAAAGATCCTGNTTAGCGTCTCCAGGAGGGTTTATTGCCTTTNTGGCAAGTTGNACTCTNCTATCAGTATTNGTAAATGTTCCTGTNTTNTCTGGAAATGCAGAGGCTGGNAAAACAATATCTGCAAGATANGCTGTTTCTGTNAAGAANATATCTTGAACNANNAGCATNTCCAGNCTAGCAAGTGCTTCTCGNGCNTGATTAGCATTAGGGTCNGACATAGCTGGATTNTCTCCCATAACATAGAGNCCTTTAATTTCTTTGTTATATATAGACTCCATAATTTCAACCACAGTAAGNCCNGGGTTAGGATTAATTTCACAATTCCAATATTTCTCNAAAAATTTCACATTTTCATGATTTGCAATTGGNAGATAGTCTGGAAGTACCATTGGAATNAGNCCCACATCNGATGCTCCTTGAACATTGTTTTGTCCTCTNAGAGGNTGTAATCCTGTGCCTTCTCTNCCCACATTACCTGTTANAAGTGCGAGAGATATTAAGCATCTTGAATTGTCTGTACCGTGNATATGTTGAGANATACCCATACCCCAAAAAATCATTGCAGATTTAGCGTTGGCAAACAGCCTNGCTGTTTCTCTAATTTCGTTTGTNGAAATNCCGCAAATATTTGTCATTTCTTCNGGTGTAAAATCTTTAACATGTTCTTTNAGTTCNTTGTATCCCTCTGTGTTTTTTTCAATATATTGTCTATCAACGAGCCCTTCTTCTATAATTGTATTTATCATTGCATTAAGGAGAGCTACATCTGCTCCAGGTTTGAATTGAAGACTTTTTNCAGCAATTCTAGANAAATCCTGCTTCCTAGGGTCCATTANTATAAGTTTTAATCCTTTTTCTTTGACTGCATTTTTTATGAAAGTAGCNGCAACTGGATGGTTTTGAGTGGGTCTTGCACCAATAACAATTGCAACATCNGCATTTTTAACTTCTGAGACTGGAGCNGTAACTGCCCCTGTTCCTATTGCTTCCATAAGTGCGGCAACAGAAGAGGCATGACACATTCTTGTACAGTGATCAACATTGTTATTTTTAAANCCAANTCTGACTAATTTTTGAAAAAGATATGCNTCTTCATTAGAACCCTTNGCGCATCCNAAACCNGCAAGTGCTNTTTCTCCATTTTTTGAGTCTCTTATNTTTTTTAANTGTTTGGCTGCAAGGTCTAGTGCTTCTTCCCATGTAGCTTCTCTGAAATGAGATAGTGGGTTTAAGGGGTCNATTCTTTCCTTTGGATNCTTTTTTATTCCTTCTTTTCTNATTAAAGGTTTGGTTATTCTCTCTGGATTATGAACATAGTCGAAACCAAACCTNCCNTTTACGCAAAGTCTATTATGATTNGCTGGACCNTCTCTNCCGTCAACNGATATTATTTTTTCATCTTTTATATTATAAGTAAGTTGACAACCAACTCCACAATAAGGACATAATGANTCTACTTTTCTGTCAGGNGTNGAAACTTTTTTNCCGTCTTCATTTAACAAATTAGATTCCATTAACGCNCCGGTNGGGCAAGCTTGGACACATTCTCCACAACTTACACATGTTGAGTCACCCATTGGGTCGTTAAAATCAAATATTACCTTTGANGTATGACCTCTATTACCCATNCCAATTACATCATTAACTTGAACTTCNCGACAAGCTCTNACGCACANATTACATTGGATGCANGCATCNAAGTTAACAGCCATNGCGACATGCGAATTATCTGAAATNGGAANTTCTTTGTTTTCTCTTTTATCAAAACGGCTTTTATTNACTTTTACTTCATCAGCAATTTTCCAAAAATGNGAATCAGGGTCATGANAATCTTCTTTTACTGGTTGATCTGTNACAAGCAATTCTAAAACCATTTTTCTTGACTTTTCTGATCTTTCGTCTTTTGTTNAGACTTTCATTCCNTCTGTGGGTTGTCTGATACAAGATGCTGTTAAAACTCTNTCACCTTCAACGGANACCATGCAGGCTCTACAATTACCATCTGCTCTNTAACCAGGTTTATCTGAATAACAAAGNTGAGGTAGCACTATTCCGTTTTTTTTGGCAACCTGCCAAATAGTTTCACCTTCTTNAGCTTNAACCTTCTTNTTATNTAAAAAAAATTCTACCATTGGTTTTTGTGTATAATTTTCATAACTATTGTATATTTATATACGATCTTTAAAGAAATTTAAAGTGCAAGTAATCGGATTTCCTGCTGCTTGCCCTAAACCGCAAATTGAGGCATCTGACATCGTTATCACAAGCTCTTTGAGTAATTTCTCATCCCAGTTATTTTTCTCCATCAACTTAACTGCTTTTTCAGTTCCAACTCTACAAGGAGTACATTGTCCACAACTTTCATCGTTAAAAAATTTTAGTAAATTTAGAGCAATCTTTTTTACATCATCTTTATCTGAAAAAACAACAATGGCTCCTGAACCAATAAAGCATCCATGTTTTTCGAGAGTTCCAAAATCTAAGGGTATATCAGCCATTTTTGCTGGTAATATGCCTCCTGATGCACCCCCTGGAAGATAACCAAGAAACTTATGTCCATCTAACATTCCGCCGCAATAGTCATTCAATAACTCATCCATTGTTATACCTGCTGGTGCTAATTTGACTCCTGGGTTTTTAACTCTACCAGACACTGAATAGCTGTGAGGACCTTTGTGGCCTTTTTTCCCTTGATTGCTAAACCATTCATGACCGTTTTTAAGGATGTCTGGAACCCAAAAAACAGTTTCTATGTTATGATTAAGTGTTGGTTGTCCAAATAAACCAACCTTTGAAACAAACGGAGGTTTATGTCTGGGAAGACCTCTTTTACCTTCAATTGATTCAATCATTGCCGACTCCTCTCCACATATGTAGGCTCCAGCTCCTCTTCTAACGTAAATTTTTGTTTCAGAATCAATGATTTTTTGATTTTTTAGTTTTTTTAATTCCTCAATCATATTTAACCTAATGCCTGGATATTCATCTCTCATGTAAATGTAAATTTCTTTAGCGTCAACAGCCCATGCAGCTATTAACATACCTTCAAAAAACTTATGGATGTTTTGTTCCAAGTAAAGTTTATCTTTAAATGTTCCAGGTTCTCCTTCGTCTCCGTTAATAGTCATTAGTCTAGGCCCAGTTTCCATTCTTACAAATTTCCATTTTTGACCAGACGGAAAACCAGCTCCACCCATACCTTTTAACCCTGAATTATTCAATTCTTCAATAACATCTTCTACCTCAAGCTTATTTGAGTAGCATTTTTTTAGGATGTCATATCCTCCGTCTTTAATATAATTTTCAAGGCTCTTACCTTTAATAACAGTTGGATGAAGGTCTTTGTTTGCAATAATTTCCTTAATTTTTTTAAGATCAGAATTTTCTACATGCTTATGCCCAACTTCACAGGCTGGTGCTTTATCACACAAACCCATACATGGAGCTCTCAAAACTCTTACTTTTTTTTTATCTAAATTTTCACTTAGATCTTTAATTAATTTTTCTGAACCAAAAAGCTCGCATGTAAGACTGTCACATACTCGGATTGTAATGTCTTGAATTGAGGGTTCATCGTCTTCGATAACGTCAAAGTGTGCGTAAAATGTAGCAACTTCATAGGATTCGGCAAAAGGTATTTTGAGAAGTTCAGATAATGCAGCAAGGTGTTTTTTTCTAATTTCTCCAAATTTATCCTGAATAAGGTGCAAATACTCTATTAAAAGATCTCTTTGAAGTGGGAGATTTTGAATCAACCCTTTAATTTCTTTTAAAGCATCATCCTCAGTTTTTCTTCCTTTTGGATAAAATTTTTTATTTTTATTAATATCAAGCATTTTATTTTATTATTTAAATATATATTGAACTTTTTTTTTTAATTAAAATGATCTAGTATAATTTTTCTTACTTTATCTAATAAATTACCTTTTTTAAATAAAAATCCTTTAATTCCAGCATTTTTTGCTGACTGTATATCACTTGGCTTGTCTCCAACTAAAAAACAATGATTTAATTGTAAATTATATTTTTTTACTGCATTGTTAATCATGATTGGTGAGGGTTTTCTATCTGAATTTATATCAGAGTTTGGTAAATCCGTTGAAAAAAAAAAATCATCTATAAACGTATCGTAATTTTCTTTTAATTGTTTGTTCATCCAATTGTGAAGTTTATTGACATCACTTTTTGAATAGAATTTTCTTTTTACGCCAGATTGATTAGTTACAACTATTACCAAGTATCCATTTTTTTTGAGATAATTTATCGCATTTTGGGCACCATCGATCCATTTAAAATCTTCTATTTTGTAGAGATATCCAATGTCTTCATTAATTACACCGTCGCGGTCTAAAAAACATGCTTTATTAATTTTTTTAAATTTCTCTTGATTCATTTTTTTTCAAATATAATTATAGTGCATAAATTAATATAGTTAAAATATGGCTAAAAAAAAAATTAATGGTTCTTACATACCCTCTGACAAAGAGGCTTTCATGAATCCAAAACAATTAGGTTATTTTAAGAGCCTTCTTTTAGATTGGAAAAATGATTTATTAAAGGGTTCGTCTAATACAATTAGTAACTTAAAAGAAGAGTCCTCTAATAAACCAGATAATGCAGATAGAGCATCAATTGAATCAGAGAGGAGTCTTGAATTGAGAACTAGAGACAGAGAAAGAAAGCTTATAAGTAAAATTAACAAAGCATTGAAAAAGATAGAAGATGGTACGTATGGATTTTGCGAAGATACTAATCAACCAATTTCTTTGAAAAGGCTTATAGCAAGACCCATTGCCACTTTATCTCTTGAGGCCCAAGAATCTCACGAGAAATCCGAAAAAATTTATAAAGAAACTGAATATTAAATTAATTGTTGTATTAAGATATTGTTATGATAGTATATATAGAACATTAATAGAACATTTATGGATAAATTAAAGACACTAGAATCGACAATAAGTCAAATTGAGAGAAACTTTGGTAAAGGTTCAGTAATGAAACTTGGGGAAAGAGAGGTTGTTGAGATTGACGCAATATCCTCCGGTTCCCTGAGCCTCGATGTCGCACTTGGAATAGGTGGGCTTCCGAAGGGTAGAATTGTTGAGATATATGGACCAGAAAGTTCTGGAAAAACAACACTAGCACTTCACGTCATTGCAGAAGCCCAAAAAAAAGGTGGAACGTGTGCATTTGTTGATGCTGAACATGCGCTAGACCCAATTTATGCAAAAAAATTGGGTGTTAATACAGATGAAATGTTGATTTCTCAACCAGATAATGGTGAACAAGCTCTAGAAATTGCTGACACATTAGTTAATTCAAACGCAATTGATGTGTTAGTTATCGACTCTGTTGCGGCATTAGTTCCTCGTGCGGAAATTGAAGGAGATATGGGCGATTCTCACATGGGGCTTCATGCAAGGTTGATGAGTCAAGCTCTTAGAAAATTGACCGGATCTATATCAAGATCACAATCCTTAGTAATATTTATAAATCAGATTAGACAAAAAATTGGTGTAATGTTTGGTAACCCTGAAACTACAACTGGAGGAAATGCTTTAAAGTTCTACGCTTCAATAAGGATGGATATAAGGCGCATTGGGGCAATAAAAGATAGAGACGAAGTTATTGGGAATCAAACAAGAGTCAAAGTTGTGAAGAATAAACTTGCCCCCCCTTTTAAAACAGTCGAGTTTGATATTATGTATGGAGAAGGAATTTCTAAAACAGGGGAAATTCTGGATTTAGCAACCAAAGATGGTTTAGTTGAAAAATCTGGTGCTTGGTACTCTTATAATGGTGAAAGAATTGGCCAAGGAAGGGAAAATGCCAAAGTATTTTTAAAAGAAAATATTGATATTGCTTCACAAATTGAGGAAATAATTAGATCTAAAACAAATAAAAATGACGATAATTTAGACAAAACAGAAGACAAAAAAGATAAAGAAGTTGATGAAGAAAATAAAGATCCTGGTAATCAAGAAATGAAAGTTGATTAATTATTAAATTTTTCATTATAATCGAATAGTTTAAATGAAAAATTCCAAAGAAATAAGAAAAACCTTTTTAGACTTTTTTAAAAAAAGATCTCACCAAGAAATCCCATCTTCTCCATTAATTCCAAAAGATGATCAAAGTATCTTGTTTACAAATTCAGGTATGGTTCAATTTAAAAAATGTTTTACAGGAGAGGAAAAATCTGAATTCGAAAATATTGTTACTGTTCAAAAATGTGTACGAGCTGGAGGAAAACATAATGATTTAGATAATGTGGGTTATACTCCAAGACATCATACTTTTTTTGAAATGCTTGGTAATTTTTCTTTTGGTGGATATTTTAAAGAAGAAGCCATAAAGTATGCCTGGGACTTGCTNACTAAAGAATTTCTTTTAGATAAAAATAAGCTAATTGTTACTGTTTATAAAGACGATGAAACATCTTATGATTTATGGAAAAAAATATCTGGTTTTTCAAACGATAGAGTCNTCAAAATTAGNACCAATGATAATTTTTGGTCAATGGGTGANTCNGGCCCNTGCGGACCATGTAGNGAGATTTTTTTTGATAATGGAGATAATNTTNAAGGTGGACNNCCTGGAACGGNAGATCAAGATGGAGACAGATTCGTAGAAATATGGAATTTAGTATTTATGGANTTCCAAAAGAAAAATAATAATCTTTTNAAGTTACCTGGNAAATATGTNGATACTGGTATGGGTCTAGAAAGAATCAGCGCTGTATTGTCAAATAAAATAAACAATTATGANACCGATTTATTTGGNTACATATTTGATAAGATTTCTTATGAAACAAAAACAAAATTAAATAAAGANNTTATTATTTTTTATAGAATTATCTCTGATCATATNAAATCTATAATTTTTATGATGTCAGAGGGTATTCTTCCTAGTAATGAAGGNAAAGGGTATGTACTAAGAAGAATAATTAGAAGAGCTCTACTAAATGTTAATAAAATNAGTCCAGGTTTAATTATTCTGAACAANTTAGTTGANGANGTGATTTCAGATTATTCNAATATATATTANGAACTTGNAAAAGCCACTTCTTTCATNAAAAAAAANNTGAAGAATGAAGAAGAAAAGTTTTCTGAAACGNTAACAACTGGACTGGAANTATTGAATTGTGAAATNGAAAAACTTAAAACNAATATTTTTCCACCTGAAATAGCTTTTAAACTTTATGATACTTATGGTTTTCCAATTGATATGACAGAATCCATTTTAAAAGAAAAAAAATTTAATCTTGATATTAAAGGATATAAAGCAATTGTAGACAATCATAAAAAACAACAGAAGGGTTCTTGGATAANNTCNCAAAATNAAGTGGATGANAAATTATATACNGAGATCTCCAAAAANTTTTCTTTAACCGATTTTTGCGGTTATGAAAAAAATAAATCTGAATCTAAATTACTNTCTATAATAGAAAATAATAANTTTAAAAAAAAATCTCAAGATTCTACGAACTGTATTTTAATCTTTNATAGAACACCTTTTTATGCTGAGGCAGGNGGTCAAATAGGTGATACNGGTTTTATTTTTGATTCTACANGNAAAAAAATGGGAATTGTTAAAGATGTTAAGAAAATTGGNAAGGGCNTTTANCTGCATAACGTTGNNGANGCCAATTTAAAATTCAAAATAAATAATANNTATAANTTAGAGATCAACAAATCTAGTCGTGAGAAAATAAGAAATAACCACTCAGCTACTCACCTATTACATGAATCATTGAGACAAATAGTAGGAAAACATGTNACNCAAAAAGGGTCTCTTGTTAATGATAAGAAANTAAGGTTTGACTATACTTCAAATGANCCACTTTCTGATGAACAAATACNGAATATTGAAATTTTAGTAAACAANACCGTTAGATCAAATATTAATGTTGAAGTAGAAAAAATGCCAGTTAGAAAAGCNATAGAGGGAGGCGCTATTGCTCTTTTCGGAGAGAAATATCCNNAAATAGTTAGAGTTGTTAAAATNGTTAATACTAAAAAAAATANCAATNTNCTTTNNTCTATTGAACTCTGTGGGGGCACTCATGTNAGTAATACAGGGGAAATTGGANTTTTNAAAGTCCTAAGTGATACTTCAGTNTCCTCGGGTATAAGAAGAGTAGAGGCTTTGACAGGTAACGAGGCACAGTTATATTTNCAAAAANAAATTGGTATTCTGGATAAGATAAAAAAAGAATTAAAAGCAACGGATGATAACGTTTTAGAAAAAGTTTTGGGTATCAAAAATGAGTCTATTAAATTGAANNGAAAATCTANNTTAAGCGTTGTTAAATTTTCCCGTACTAATATNATTAAAATTAATAAGTATGATTTGTATTATGANGATNTGAGTTGCAACCCAAAAGATTTAAGAAATAATGTTGATCAAATAAAAAAGAANTTTTTATCAGGATTAATTATTTTAACCACATGTCACGAAAAGAATATTTCNGTGGTGGTTTCGATATCAGAAAATTTACTTGATGTTTTTGATTCAATAAAAATTATTAAAANAATNATTTTATACCTTGGAGGNAAAGGAGGTGGGGGAAGAAAAGATTTGTCTCAAGGTGGNGCACCTCTGACGAAAAAANTNAATNGTTTAAAAANAGAATTAAANAATCTTATTGATTGTTAATTTTTGAAATAANAATTTTNAAAAANTCATTAGTTGTTACCCATTTTTGATTTGGNCCACACATNAGCGCAAGATCTTTTGTCATGTAACCTTTGTTGAGTNTATCNAAGCAATATAATTCTAAATTTTCTGAGAATTTTATTAAATTTTTATTTGAGTCCAATATCCCTCTATGTTTGAGTGCTTTGCTCCAGGCAAAAATTGAGGCAACAGGATTAGTTGATGTTTCTTTTCCTTTTTGATGCTGTCTAAAATGACTTGTCACAGTTCCATGTGCGGCTTCAGTTTTTAAAATCTGACCATCAGGACTTTGCAGAACAGAAGACATTAATCCAAGAGAGCCAAATCCTTGAGCAACAAGATCTGACATGACATCTCCGTCATAATTCTTACAAGCCCAAACAAATCCACCACTCCATTTCATTAAGCAAGCAACCATATCATCAATTAATCTATGTTGATAAAAAATATTTTTCTGTTCAAATATTTTTTTAAAATCTTTTTGGTATAATTCATCAAATATTTCTTTAAATGATTCATCATACTTTTGAAGAATTGTATTTTTTGTTGATAAAAAAAGAGAAAAGTTCCTTTTTATTGAAAAGTTAAAACAAGAGTAAGCAAAATCTTTAATTGAATCAAAATTGTTGAAGTATGCTAATCCAACACCATCAGAATTAAAATGATGTATCTCAATTTCTTCTTTGACTTTGTTTTTCTCTTCATAAACAAGTTTCAGTTTACCATTTGCTTTTGTCAAAATCTCTTTTGATCTATATATGTCTCCAAATGCATGTCGAGCAATAACAACTGGTTGATTCCAGTGATTTACAATTTTAGGAATTTTATCAACAATGATTGGTTCGCGAAAGATAGTTCCATTTAGTATGTTTCTAATTGTTCCATTAGGTGATGGATATTTTCTCTTAAGATTATATTCTTTTACTCTTTTATGATCAGGAGTAATTGTTGCACATTTAACTCCGACTTTATTTTTTTTAATTGCATTGGCAGCTTCAACAGTAATCTTATCATCACATCTATCTCTGTTTTCTAGACTCAAGTCATAACTTATCAAATTAATATCAATAAAAGGTGAGATAAGTTCATTTTTAATTTTACTCCACAGCACTCTTGCCATTTCGTCTCCATCTATATCAACTAAAGGGTTTTTGACTAATAATTTTGACATTCTAATTAAATATTACTATCAGATTTATAACAATACGGATTGGACTAGATGAGAGCATAAACTTTTTATATTATTTATTTATTGTTTTAATTTATTTTTTTAGCAGTTACATCATTTAAATAAAAAATAAATAGCATTGGAAAATAGAAATTTGGATATATTATAAAATAAAAAAAAATAAAAGATGAACAAAGAATTTAAAATACTTTCAATTTTATCAACATTGACGTTAATAATTTACATTTTTTTTCCAAACATTAAAGATGATGAAGTAAATGAAAATAGTCAACTGCAGAAGATTGAAAAAGAATCAATAGCAGAGAATAAAACTGATAAACAGCTAGAAGACTTTTTGTTAACTTTTGATATTGTTAGAGTATCTCAATCTGGAGAGACGGTAATTGCCGGAAAATCTGAACCAAATATTTCAATTGATTTGTTAAATAAAAATAAAATAATTACAACGTTGGAATCAGATGAAAATGGAGAATGGGTTTGGGTTAGCGAAGAGCCATTGGTCGAAGAATATTTGGAGTTAAAATTAAAATATAAAGACCCACTGGGCAATGTTTTTTTTTCTGACCAAACAATAGTAGTTTTAAATGATAGTAAACCTAATGTAAGCCCAATTGTTGTTAAAATCTTATCAAGTAATAATGAAAAAATAGATTTTTTAAATCTAGAATATGTTTCTGATGGTCTTACCTTGGATTTAGCGAACATTTCACCAAATGGAATATTATCTTTATCAGGAAGAACGTTGTCAGGACATGAATTAAATTTAGAAAGTCCAAATTTAAAAAATAAAAAATTTTTTTCTAATGAAAATGGTCATTGGAGTATTAGTTTTAAGACAAATAGAAATCATCAAGATAAGGTTCGAATCTTTACTAAAATTCAAGATGAAGTTATCTCGTTATCTTTTGATCTTTCTAAATTTAATTTTGAATCAACTAAAAATTCCCTAGACTTTAAAAAAAACCAAATAATTGTTAAAGAGGGTAATAGTTTATGGCGGATAGCTAGACAAACAATGGGAAGTGGAATCTTTTATTCTCAGATATTTAAAAATAACAAAAAGAAAATAAAAAATCCAGATCTTATTTTTCCGGGACAAGTTTTTAATATTCCAATATTAACCAATAAAATTTCTTATGAATAAAAAAAGCGATTTTTTTGATAGGTTAAGTGAATCATTAAAAGATTTAGAATCTATTAAAAAATATATACCACCAATTAATAGTGCTGGGTACCCATTTATTGTCATTTTTATTATAGGAACTATAATCCTTTCTTTCTTTTCGGATTTTTTGGGTTGGATTGGAATTATACTAAGTATTTGGTGTGTATATTTTTTTCGAGATCCTAATAGAACAATTCCAAAAACTGATAACATTCTAGTTGCGCCAGCGGATGGAAAAATAATAAAAATCTCATCCACATCATCACCTGAAAATCTAAGTGATAACAAGAAAGAAGAAATGAATAAAATTTCAATTTTTATGAATGTTTTTAACGTTCATGTTAATAGAATACCAATAAGTGGAAAAATTGTTTGGTTAAAATATGTGCCAGGAGCTTTCTTTAATGCATCTTTCGATAAATCAAGTGAATTGAACGAAAGAATGATATCTAAAATCGAAATAAAAAAAAACGTTTACATCTATGTGGTTCAAATAGCTGGTTTGATTGCAAGAAGAATAAAGTGTGAACTTGAAGAAAATCAAAATGTTAAATTAGGAGACCGTTTTGGTATAATAAGATTTGGAAGTAGGGTGGATTTATATCTACCTAAATCTTTTAATATTTCTGTGTTAGAAAATCAGACAATGATATCAGGTGAAACAATTGTTGCTCAGACGCAAAATTTCGATAATAAATCTTCAAAAAATTAGTAAAGGTAATGAAAAAATTATCTCTTAGAAGTTTAATTCCTAATTTGTTCACTTTTATTTCATTAACATTTGGATTATCTGCTATAAAGTTTGCAGTTGATCAAAAATTTGAAATGGCCGTATCCTTAATTGTATTTGCTTCTTTTCTAGATAACATAGACGGCAAACTTGCAAGACTTCTTAAAACAAATTCTGATTTTGGTGTTGAGTTGGATTCTTTGTCAGATTTTATAAGTTTTGGTATTGCTCCTGCTATTGTTGTATATTTATGGTCAAAATCATTGTTTTATGAGAGTAGTTGGGCTGTTGTTATATTTTATGCAATATGTTCATCTTCAAGACTTGCAAAGTTTAATCTTTCAAACTTTGAAAATAAAAATGATTCTAAGAAAATTAAGTTTTTTTCAGGTATTTCTACTCCGGCAGCTGCTGGCCTTACATTATTACCGATGATGTTTTTTTTTAGGTTCAATCCGACAATTAATGAAAATCTTATTAAATTTTATTTGTTTGTCCCTGCAATCCTCATGATAACAAATATTCCCACATATTCCTTGAAAGGAATAAAGTTTGAGAAAAAAAAAATTTCGTTCTTAATCATTTTACTGGCAAGTTTTTTGTCTCTTCTTATCACTGACTTTTGGTTGGCTATGATAATATTGATAATTGTTTACTTTATGAGTATTCCTTTTGCGATTTATGATTTTAAAAAGAATTAAGAAATTTTGACTTTTCCCCAATATAAATCAGACAAGGGGTAATAACTAGTGTTAAAATAAATGAAACCATCACACCAAAAACCATCGCATTAGATAATTGTATCCACCATTGGGAGCTTGGGCTTCCAAAATTAATTTGTGCATCTAAGAAATTTATATTAAGACCCATTGCCATCGGTATAAGTCCAAAGAATGTAGTTAATGTTGTCAAAAGTACTGGTCTTAATCTTTGAACTCCCGTTCGAATTATTGCCTCTTTGATATTCTCACCTCTTTTTCTTAAGTTCTTATAAGTATCAAGTAGAACAATGTTGTTGTTTACAACAATACCAGCTAATGCAATAATTCCAATACCGCTCATAATTATACCAAAGGGCTTGTCTGATATTAGAAGGCCTATCATGACACCTATAGTTGAGAAAATAACTGCACTTAAAATTATAAAACAATAATAAAAACTATTAAAAGTTGCTATTAAGATAATTGTGATTAAGAAAAGGGATATAAAAAAGGCTTTCATTAAAAAAGCTTTTGCTTCGTTTTGATCTTCCTCTTGACCAGTGAAAATTATCTTTGAGTTAAAAGAATTCTCTGAATTATTTAGCCAATTATTGATTTCTTTTACTTTGTTATTACTAACTACACCCTCTTTAACATCAAATTTAATCGTCTTTGAATTAATTGTTTGATATCTAGTTATCTTTCCAATTTTTTTTTTTGGAACTCTGTTAACAAAAAGACTTAAAGCAACTGGTCCCATTTTCCCCTCAACCAGAATATCGTCTAACTCATCAAGTGTTCTAAATTTTTTGGCATATTTTACTACAATATCAATTTCGTCATCACTATCAGAGGGCATAAATTCTGTAACCTTAAGACCATGTGTTAACATTTGAATGGCATTACCAACGGTTTGAATTTCTACACCATGTTTGCCTGCTTGCTCTCTATCGATTAGAAGCTCCCATTCAATTCCTGGGTTGTCAATGTCGGTGTCAATATTTTTTAACCACGATCTATTCTTCAGAAAATTATATAAAGTAGTGGTGTCTTGAATTAATTTCGGAAGGTCATTATTGACAATGTAAATTTCAACATCCTTGTCTTTTGGTGGCCCGTCCTTTTTTTCTATAAATTCTAAATAAATTCCAGGAAATTTATTTGTCTTATTCTTTAGATCATTAAGTATTCTTTTAGCCTGAGGTCTTTTTTTCCAGTTGATCAATTCAATTTTTATACTACCTATTACGTCATCTGATTCATTTTTTTTTTGTCCTTTTACAAAACCACTTCTTGAATAAATATTTCTTATATATTCATTGTCTAAAATTTCATTTTCGATTTTCTTAACAATTTTGTCTTTTTCGTTTGGTGAAAAGTTTCCTCGTGCATGAATAACAATTTCAGCATAGTCAGGTTCTATTGGTGGAAAGTATTCTACTCCTTTCCCAAATCTCACATAAAGAAGCTGAACAAATAAAAGGAAAATGAGAGTAAGAGATATTAGTTTTTTAGGGTTATCTAAAGAATATTCTATTATTTTAATATATTTTGCTTGCATACCACTAATTTTTTTAAGATCACCCTTTTCTAAAAGATTTAGATTTTTCATACTTTGTTCTGATATTGCTTTGTCATAACCAAAAATACCACCAATTGTAGGAATAAAAACAAGTGCCATTAGTAGTGAGGATGATAAAACGGCTAAAAGTGTTACTGGTAAAAAGAACATAAATTCTCCAGCCACTCCAGGCCAAAATATTAGGGGAAAAAAAGCAGCCAGTGTTGTTAAAGTAGATGCAAGTACCGGAAGAAACATTTTTTTTGCTGACATTATAAAAACTTTTTGTTTTTCAATTCCCTCATTTGACCTTCTGTTAGCATATTCAACAACAATTATTGCGCCATCAATTAAAATGCCAACTGATAAAATAAGCGCAAACAACACTACAACATTTATTGTTACATTGAAGAATGAGAGAATTATCATTGATAACAGAAATGATGAAGGTATTGAAATGCTTACTAGTAAAGCTGATTTCCATCCCATAAAAAGAATTATTATTATTAAAACAATTAAAGTTGCAAGAATTACATTGTTTTCTAAATCCTTAATTTGGTTTTTTATTTTTTCTGATTCATCTTGAAAAATTCCAATTTTTAAAAAATTAGGAACGGTTTCACGAGTATTTTTTAACGAATTTTTAATTTTATTTATCGTTTTTATAATATTTTCACCTGTCCTTTTTGAAATCTCAAGTATAATTGCATTTTCACCATTATTTCTTGCATACCCAATTTTATCTTTAAACGAATCTCTTACTTCAGCTACATCTTTTAATGTTACAACTGAGTTGTTCGTTGATTTAATTGGTATATTCAACAGATCTTCTCGATTCTCAATAAGACTAGGAATTTTAATATTGAAACTACCTTTTTCATTACTTAATGTTCCAGCAGGAATCATGAGGTTACTATTTGCTATTGAGGACAAAACATCTTTGTGTGTAAGTCCATAATTCTCGACGATTTTAGGATTTACTATTATGTTGATTTGTCTATCACTTTCTCCTAACGTGGACACTTCCAAGACTTCAGAAAAAGATTCTATTTTTCTTTTTAAAAATTTAGCATATTTTTGAATTATTCTATCATCTACATTACCTGAGATTGCTACGGCAAGAACTGGAAATCTAGATAAATTTATTTCAGTAGCCCTTGGCTCTTCAGTTTCTTCTGGAAGTTTGCTCTTTGTTATATCTATTTTTACTCGGGTTTCAGATAATGCCTTATTTGAATCAAAACCAGCGTCAAATTCTAAAATAATATTTCCTCCACCAAGATATGAATTAGAGGATATTTTTTTTACACCTTCAATATTTTTTAGTTCCTTTTCAAATGGCTTTATTAAAAGTCTTTCAGCATCAGTTGGAGAAATCCCTTTATGTGTTATTGTTGTATAGATTACTGGTAAACTAATATCTGGATCAGACTCTTTGGGTAAGGTAATATATTTATACAACCCAAAGAAAATAAAGAAAAATAAAAAAGTCAGAATAAGTTTTCTTTGATTAAGTAATTTTTCAATCATTTTTAATTATTGTATTTACCTGTTCACCATCAACTGTAAAGTCTTGTCCCTGAGTAATAATTGAAACTTTATTTCTACTATTAATTTCTTGAGAACCTATCCAAAATCCATCTCCTGTATCGCTTAATATTTCTACAGGGATGAATCTTACTCTTTCGTTAGTTATAATTTTTATTCCAACTTGTCCTTTATTATTAAGTGTTACAAGTGAGGAAGGAATAAAATAAGCATTTTTTGCAGGACCATCAATAACTATTTCGCTCGATAGTCCGCTAATAATCTTATTTTTTTTGTTTTTTACTTTTACTTGGATTTTAAAGTTTCTAGTTGTAGGATCAGAGGTTTTAGAAATATAACTTACAATTCCAGTTACTGGATTATTTCCCACTATTACTTTTGCATTTTGGTTGATTTTAATATTATTAATCTCTTTTTCATTAGCTGTTGCTTCAATAAGAATGGGATCAAGATCTACAATCTTTGCAATTGAATCACCTTTTTTTACATAATCACCCAATTCAACATAACTATCTTCAACATTACTATCAAATGGTATAGACACTTTTGTATTATTTAATTCTACCTGACTTTTTTCATATAAAGCCAAAGCATTCTCAAAATTTGTTCTAGATTGACTTAATTTAACATCAGATCTAAAACCTTTTTTATGTAAACTCTCAGCAACCTCAAATTCTTTTTTTCTCTGATTAAGTAACGCTTCCATTTCTTTAACTTTAGCAACTTTATCTTCTGGGTCTATTAGAAGTAAAACGCTTCCAGCTTTATAAAACAAACCTTTGTCAAACTGTTTTGAACTTACTTTTCCATTTACTTGTGCTTTTAAAATTACAATTCTCGAAGCTTCAGTAAAACCTCGAAGTTTAATCTTTTTAGAAAATTTCTCTTGAAAAAAATCTTTAACTTCTACTTTTTTTTTGTATTCAGTAACATCTTTTGGGGCTATCTCTTCATCCTTTTTAAAATAAAGGAATACTGTAGCCAAGGAAAATAATACTATTAATAATGTAACCTTCATATTTTGTTTTTGTGAAATATAATTCCAAATTTGATTAAATAGTTAATTATTAATAAAATAAAGTATAATAAATAAATTTTAAAATTGAAAAAATCAGTATTTGCAGCAATAGATATAGGTAGCTACAATTGTAGGTTAACCATTGTAAAAAAAAATAGTAATGGTTATAAGATTCTCCATAACTTCTCTAACGGTACAAACCTTATCAAGAATTTGACATTTAATAATGAATTTAATGATCAAAATACTAAAAAAACAATAAAATGTTTAACAAATTTTTCAAAAAAACTCTTTGACTATAAAGTCGATGATTACAGATGTATTGCTACAGAGGCATGCAGACAAGTAATAAATCCTTATTTTTTAGTAGACACTGTCAGAAAAAAAACTGGATTAAAAATAGAGATAATTTCATCTTATGAAGAAGCTAAACTCTCATTTAAGAGTTGCACTGAATATATCAAAAAAATTGATAAAATAGGGATTTTATTTGATATAGGCGGTGGAAGTACAGAATTTACTTTTTTTAATGAAAAAAAAAAATTGTTTAAAACAAAATCTATTTCATACGGTGTTATAAATTTATCAGAGAAAAATCAATTATTTGGTAATAAATATGTTTTTAATGAATTGAAAGGACATTTTACGAACATTAAAAATGAAATGAAAAAGGAATTGAACGAAAATATTATTGCCATTGGTTCTTGTAGTACAATAACAACTTTATGTGCAATTTATCTTAATCTAAAATCTTTTGATTCAAAAAAAATTGAAAGTTATGAATTAGATAAATCTCAATTATTGAAACTTATAGAATTTATTAATTCTGAATCTAATGAAAATCTCAGAAGAATGCCATGTGTTGGTTCAAAATATTTATTACTTCTCAATGGAATTGAAATTTTAAAAATTATGCTTGAAGCAATTCCACTAAAAAAAGTAATAGTTACACAGAAGGGTTTAAGAGACGGGATCATGAGAGGATTTATGTGATTTGAATGAAGAGAGAAAGATTAAAAAAAAAACAAAAAACGAGTAACAGTACAAAATGGATGGAACGTCACATAAATGACGAGTATGTAATAAAATCAAAATCAGAAGGATACAGATCAAGATCTTCTTATAAGTTATTAGAAATTGAAAAAAAATTTAGTGTATTTAAAAAATGTAATTCTGTTTTAGATCTTGGATGTGCTCCTGGAGGGTGGTTGCAAATTGCAAAACAAAGGATGCCTGATAAAAGTCTTATTGTTGGAATAGATAAACTAAATATTGAAAAAATTGATGGTATAGAGTTTATACAAAGAGATATATTTGATCCGAGAATAAATGACTTTCTTTTACAAAAATTTGATAAAAAGTTTAACTTACTTATGAGTGATATGTCTCCTAATTCTTCTGGAAATAAAAGCGTCGATCATCTCAGAATTGTTTCTTTAGTTGAGAGGGTTTTAGACTTAGCAAAAATTATTTTAAAATCTGATGGTTTTCTAATTTCAAAGATATTTCAAGGAGGAGCACAAGGCGAACTTATTAACCTTATGAAAAAAGATTTGAATAATATCAAATATTTTAAGCCAAAATCCTCTAGAAATACTTCGCCAGAAACATATTTAATTGCAAAAAAAAATTAATTATTTTGTTTTAAATATTTAAATATTCGTTTAAATTATTTTATGAAGATTTTAATCGAAGCTTTAACATTTGATGATGTCCTTATTGTTCCCTCCAAATCATCAGTTAAACCGTCTGAAACAAGCGTTTCGACTAAAATTACGAAATCAATAAGCCTCAATATTCCTTTAATTTCAGCTGCAATGGACACTGTTACCGAATCGAATTTAGCTATTAAAATTGCACAGATGGGTGGTCTGGGTATAATCCATAAAAATATGGAATCACACGAACAGGCTAACGAAGTAAATAAAGTAAAAAGATTTGAATCAGGCATGGTTGTAAACCCTGTAACAATAAATCCAGAATGCTCATTAAATTATGCCTTAGAATTGAAAAAGAAATATAATATTTCTGGGATCCCCGTTGTTGAGCCTGAAACAAAAAAATTAGTTGGAATACTTACAAATAGAGACATCAGATTCGCCAAAAACCTGGATCAAAAAGTAAGCACACTAATGACTAAAGATAATTTAATTACAGTTAAAGAAAATATATCGATGGAGCATGCACAAAAACTCTTACATGAACATAGAATTGAAAAATTACTGGTTGTTGATTCAAAATTTAAATGTGTTGGCTTGATAACTGTAAAAGATATTGAAAAAGCAGAAAAATTTCCGTTTGCCTCTAAAGACAAATTTGGAAGGCTTTTAGTAGGTGCTGCAGTAGGCGTCGGAAAAGAACAAGGAATAGGAAGGATAAAACTTTTAGAAAAATCTGGAGTTGATGTTATAGTTATTGATACAGCTCATGGTCATTCCAAAAATGTCATTGAGACCTTAAAGCAAACAAAAAAACTGTATCCACATCTTCAAGTGATTGTTGGTAATATCGCTACTTCTGGAGCGGCTAAAGACCTTATTAAATATGGTGCAGATGCCTTAAAAGTTGGCATTGGTCCAGGTTCAATATGCACAACCAGAGTTGTAGCAGGAGTAGGTGTTCCTCAAATACATGCAATATCAGAAACTTACAAAGTTGCAAAAAAAAGTAAAATCCCTATTATTTCAGATGGAGGAATAAAGTATTCTGGAGATATTGCAAAAGCTATAGCTTTTGGAGCTGACGTAGTGATGATTGGGTCACTTTTTGCTGGAACTGATGAGTCTCCAGGGGAGATTTTTCTATCTAATGGAAGAACATATAAGTCTTACAGAGGTATGGGTTCAATCGCCGCCATGGGCAAAGGCTCAGCAGATAGATACTTTCAAGAAGAAGTTATGAATAATGATAAGTTTGTTCCTGAAGGAGTCGAGGGTAGGGTGCCTTACAGAGGGCCTGTAGTAAAGATCATTGAACAATTAATTGGAGGTCTTAAAGCCTCTCTCGGATATACAGGTAATAAAAATTTGAACGACTTTAAAAAAAATGTAGAAGTTATAAAAATTACTTCAGCTGGTTTGAATGAAAGTCATGTCCATAGTATTTCAATCACCAGAGAGTCGCCAAACTATCAACAAAATAAATGAAAGAGTCAATTTTAATAGTTGATTTTGGATCACAGGTTACAAAATTAATCGCAAGAAGAATAAGAGAAATAGGTGTCTTTAGTCAAGTTATTCCTTTTACAGAAATAAAAAAAAACAAATTGGATTACAGTTTTGTCAAAGGAATAATTTTTTCAGGAGGACCAAAATCAGTCAAAGAAAAAAACGCTCCAAAAATTAATTCTTTTATCTATAACCTTGGTATTCCGATTTTAGGTATTTGTTATGGATTACAATTAATTGCAAAAAATTTTGGAGGAAATGTGGCTCCTTCAACTGATAGGGAATTTGGAAAAAGAGAATTACTAATTAAAAGAAAATCACCTCTTTTCAATAACGTAATTGAAATTAATAAAAAACAACAAATTTGGATGAGTCATTCAGATAAAATTTCAAGTTTGCCAAAAGATTTTGAACAAATTGCTTCCAGTCAAAACTGTGAATTTGCTGTAATACAAAATCTAAATAAAAAAATTTTTGGAGTACAATTTCACCCTGAAGTAGTTCACAGTATTGGTGGAAAAAAAATTATAAAAAATTTTGTTAGGGATATTTGTCAATGTAAGTTTGAGTGGAACATGAAATTATTTAAAAAAGAAGTTTTAGAAAAAATTAAAGATCAAGTCGGGACAAATAAGATAATTTGCGGATTATCAGGTGGTGTTGACTCCACTGTTACTGCCAAACTTATTCATGAAGCCGTTCCCAAAAATCTGATATGTGTTTTTGTCGACACAGGTTTTATGAGAAAAGGAGAAAGGCAACAAATAAACTTTTTATTTAAAAAAAACTTTAAAATTAAACTAAAAGTAATAAGTGCTAAAAAATCTTTTTTTATTAAATTAAAAGGTATAAGCGATCCAGAAAAGAAACGAAAAATAATTGGCAAAGAATTTATTAGAATATTTGAAGATTATGCATTAAAACAAAAAAATATAAAATATCTAGCTCAGGGAACCTTATATCCTGATGTAATAGAATCCTCTTCAAAGATTGGAAAAACAACAGTAACAATTAAATCTCATCATAATGTTGGTGGCTTGCCAAAAAAAATGAAACTAAAGTTATTGGAACCCCTAAATGAATTATTTAAGGATGAAGTTAGAGATTTAGGAAGAGAATTAAATATTCCAAAAATTTTTACAAATAGGCACCCTTTTCCTGGTCCTGGTTTGGCAATAAGGTTGATAGGTGAGGTAAATGAAAAGGACATATCAATACTAAGAAAGGCTGACGATATTTTCATTAAATTAATAAAAGACGAGGGTATTTATGATGATATATGGCAGGCATTCTGTGTGCTGTTACCTCTTAGGACAGTGGGGGTAATGGGTGATAAAAGAACCTATGAAAAAATTTGTGTTTTAAGGGCAGTAACATCTGTCGACGGAATGACTGCAGAGGCATATAAGTTTAAATGTAAATTTATTGAAAAATGCGCAAATGAGATTGTTAATAAAGTTCCTGGAATTAATAGAGTTTGTTATGACTATACTTCCAAGCCTCCAGGAACTATTGAGTTTGAATAGTCGAATTTGAAATGATTAATGGTGATAATAAATTATCAACTATCAAACGTCTATTGTATTTCATTCAATGTATAATTGATCATAATAAAGGGTCACATTTTCACTTAGATATTTTAAATCCAAAATTATCAATAAAAAATCTGAAGATCAATAAACTAAGTCCTTCAAGACTATTATGTGATGCATTCTGGAATACTATAGATTATAAAGTGTTGTCAAAGCAACTTGGTGCGAAGTTGAATATTATTGATTTAGGTTGTGGTAATGGTGATTATGGTAAATTTATTAAGACATTAGCAGATAAATCCTTTGGTTCATATACTGGATTAGATATTTATAAAGATAAAAAATTTCCATCATATTTTGGGCACATAAAGTCAAAGGCAGAAAACACCTATAAGTTTATAAAAAAAGATAATAATTTTATTATGAGCCAGTCTGCGTTAGAACATATTGAATTAGATTTTGATGCAATTAAAGAGGTCACTAGAACCCTTATTAAAAATAAAAAGCCATTTCTTCAAATTCACATGGTGCCAGCAGCTTATAGTCTATGGTTGTATTTATGGCATGGTTGGAGACAATATTCAAAAAAGAATCTTTCTTTGTTTAGCGAAAAATTAACTAAAGATTTTCCATTAAATATTTCTATAGTTCCTATTGGTAGTAAAAATACATTCTGGTCACATTTTAATAATATTACTATTCCTTATTATACTAATAAAAAGATAAGAATAAACGGATGGTATACTCAGAAGGGTGTTACTCATAATATTTTAAAATCAGTTCTTTTAGACTTGAATTGTAATACAGAAAAAATGAATTCATTTTGGGCATTTATAATTTCAAGTAAGTCAGTTGAATTAAAATTTAAAAGTATATTATAGAGAATAATTGGTAAATTTATTTTAAAAATAGACTGCTACTTTTTTTTTTTAACTGGTATGGATTTTGCTCAGATCTTGGGTGTTAAAAACATCATATTTTGATAAGTTTGAATGTATAGGATCAAAATGTTCTAATTCTTGTTGCATAGGATGGACAATAGATCTCGATATGAATACATTCGTAAAATATTTAGAGCAAAAAGATTCAAAAATTACGAATAATTTATTAAAAAATTCAAATCCTACATTTGATAAATTTGCCAAGATTAAATTAGATAAACATGGTAGATGTAGTTTTTTATGTAAGGATAATTTATGTAATATACAGAAAAAATATTCTAAAAGTCTTTTATCACAAACTTGTTCTAGTTTTCCTAGACGCAAGGTGAATTTCGGATCAACAGAAATCTCATCAGGAATGATAAGTTGTCCTGAAATCTCAAGATTACTATTTTCTGACAATAATTCTTTAAAAATAGTTAACCAAGAAAACAAAATACAAAGCCCTCAAAATCTAAATATTATCCCAGATGAATACAGAGATGATAATTATGCAATTAATGGTGAGAAAATATTTAAACTTCTTTTACAAACCTATAATGACAAAAGCATTTCTTTGGAGGTTTGTTTATCAATTACAAATCAAATAATATCTGAAGTGGAGAAAGCTAATGTAGATTCAGAAAAAGTTGAAAAAATCTTCCATTACATTAAGGACTTTTTTATGAATTATAACTTTGAAAGAATAGAAAATACTTTTTTTCAAGTAAATTTCGCAAAGGGTTTTTTTGAAAGCTTTTTAAAATCAAAAATGAATGGCAAACTTTCACATGTTATAAAAAAGTTATACATGTCCAGTTTTATGAATTTAAGTCAAGAAAACATAGTAAAACTTTTTTCAGAAAAGAGAGATACAGTATTTAAGCAATTTTTGTATAATAATAAAAATATATACAAAAAATTTTTCATACATGAACTTTTTGGAAAAGTATCATTACTTACAAATAGTAATACAAATTCTAAAGATGCCTTTTATGTTATCCTATTTACTGCAATTGTTTCCAGGATAATTCTGATCTTTGGATCTATGTTCAAAAAAAATCTATCTTTAAATGATTTTATTGAAGTAATTTCCCTGGTATCAAGATATTTTGGTGCAAAAGAAAAGCTTGGAAAAGCTGAACAAATTCTTATAAAATCTAACGATGATGATGATTTCACATCATTGTTTTGTCTATTATTTTGATTTTTTATTTTAGAATCAATTATTTCTATAAATTATATTTTCAATTACATCACTGGAATTAAAGTGAGCATATTTACATGCCAAATCAAAATTAGGTTCCATGAAAATGTTATTTATATCCTTTGGCACATCATTAAATAGATTCATGTATTTTCTTTTTACAAAAAAAGCGTTTGATCCAGTGTGTGCATTACAACAAATAAGTTTGTATTCATAACCTTCAAAAAGCTGATTAAAACTCTCTAAAGAGGCACCATAGTTATCATCTAATATCCAATTATGAAATCTGTTGTATTTCATTACAAATTCAATAGGAGGGAAAAATTTAGGATTATACTCAACAATAAAAAGTTTAGGATGCAATTTACTACTTAATAATTTTTTACAAAAATGAAAATCATTTCCGTCTAAATCTAGTGAAATAACATCAAGCTCCTTGATTTTCATTTTATTCATATTTGTTTCTGTAATTTCTAAAATATTATCAGTTGTTATCCAGTTCTTTGTATAATTAAAATTCTTAGTATTTTTATATTTAAAAATCAAATCTTCTCCGCCAGCCCAAAAACCTCTCCAACCTAAGGAAGCTAATAACAAAGTATTATTTTCTAATCCATCTCCAACACCAAATTCAGCATAAGCACCTTTTTTTATTTTAAGTCTTCTAATAATTTCATAAGTTAATCCATCTTCATCAGTTTGAGAAAAACATTTCCTTCCGTATTTATTAAAAGGGTTAATGCAACCCTTTTTTCGAATATTATACCCCTGTTTGACAATTAGATCTTTTATTATGGTTAGCAGTTGACTATGTAAAGCTGACTGATCATTATTTTTCTTCAACTCAAGAATGAGTTGATCAATAGATTCGATTGAATTATTCTCTTTAAAAAAATTATTTTGATCCATAACCAGTTTAGAGCAAATAATATGCCATTAAATACTTAAGTGAATTTTCATATTCTAATCAAATAAATACCATGATCTGATAGAAGAATTATTTTAAATATTTTTCTAAATTGTTTTTAATCTCTTCTAACGGGTGAAACCAGTTATTTAGATTTTTTTGTTTAAATTTATTAACACTTTTATAAATTACTCCATTTTTACTTTCATTCCATCTTGGATCATGAACTTTAGAGAGTAATAAATAAGTTTTCTTGTCTAATAAACCTGCTAAATGCACAAGAGATGTGCAAGTTGAAATAACCAAGTCCATTTTTGAAAGAAGAAATGCAGTATCAGTGAAATCATTAAGGTAAGGGTTAAAGTTAAAAAAATTTTCTCTATTATTTATAATATTAATATCCTGTAAGGATGAAACCTTTTGCATTACAAAAAAATTAATATTTTTATTTTCAAGTATTTTATTAAAAAATTCTAATTTAACTGATCTAAATGAATTTCTTGTTTGACTGCTTCTTCCACTCCAGGCTATGCCAACACGAAGTTTTTTTTGAGATAATAATTTCTTTACTTTTCTTGGATAATCATTGAAACTTCTTGGTAAAGTTGAAACGTCTATTTTCAATTGCTCTCTTACTAGTTTCGATTTATAAAATAAAAATGGTAAACTCATACTATAGATTTTATAATCAAAAGATTTAAGTTCGTCTTTTGATAATTTTTTACTAATTTTAATTTTTTGCAGTTCTTTTACGGATTTGAGCAGGTTATATAACTTTTCATTTACTAAGTATGTAATGTTCATACCTAACAAATTTAATTTCTTAAGATAAAGGCAAATCATAAGTTGGTCTCCGAAACCCTGTTCACCAATTACTAGAATACTCTTTTCTCCGTTTATTGTTTTCAAGTCTTTTAATTCAGTTAAGTGTCCTTCTTCAAAGTTCTTATGTAATAACAGGCACCTTTTTTTATCTCTTTCTTCATACAATAATAAACCTTTCGAATAGTCTCCTGATGTTTGTTCTAAAAGAGACAGATTTAATTTTGCCCATTCTGAATTCTTATCAATTTTAAGAGTTTTATTATAAAAATGTTCAGCAACATCATATTTTTCTGATTCATAGTAATATAGACCTAGTGCACATATAGTACTTGGATTTGTTGGATTTATTTTATTTGCAGTTTCAAAACACATTTTTGCCATTTCAAAATCTAGATTTTTCAAATGTGCAAAACCTAACTCTACCCAAATATTTGAGTCATGGGGATTATTACCAATAATATTACTAAATAAGTTTATTCCCTCGATTAAATCACCTTGAGAATAACGATGATATGCTTGAGAACTTAGAATATCAGAATAGTTATTTACTTTAAAATTACTCATTTAATTTCGATACTTCTTCAAGTATTGTGCCAACTAAAATGAAAGAAATCATCAATTTTAAAATCAATAGAAACCGTATGTAATTTTTTCAAATTCCAATAATAGTAAAAATCTTAGAATATGTAAAACTAAGCAGTATTCTGCTAACAGTGGCATAAATTTTGCTCAATAATCTCAGATATTACGAGACAGTTATGACAATCAAATTTTCTTTAATGTTTATAGTTCAAAATTAGGAGCTTATAAATGAAAGCAGTAATTTTAGCAGGTGGCTTTGGAACCAGAATTTCTGAAGAAACTCATTTAAGACCAAAACCAATGATTGAAATTGGTGGGAAACCAATCATTTGGCATATAATGAAACAATATTCTCAGCATGGAATTAATGATTTCATTATCTGCTGCGGTTATAAAGGATATTTAATAAAAGAATATTTTTATAATTATTCACTTCATTTAACGGATATTACAATTAATACAAAAAACAATCAGACATGGTTTCATGATAATTATGCTGAGGATTGGAATGTAACCTTAGTTGATACTGGTGAGAACACTCTTACTGGTGGTAGATTGAAAAGAATTTCAAGATATTTAGATAATGAAAGTGATTTTTGTTTTACATATGGGGATGGTATAGGGGATATAGATATTTCAAAAGCAATTAATGAACATCGCAAGAACGGAAAATTGGCAACGGTTACAGCAACTAAACCACAAGGAAGGTTTGGTTCACTATCGCTTGAGAAAGATAAAATAAAGAGTTTTAAAGAAAAACCTGCAGAATGGATTAATGCAGGGTTTTTTGTTTTGTCCAAAGAAGTTATTAATAGGATTGATGGTGATAATTGTGCATGGGAAGAAAAACCTATGGAAAGTTTAGCGTCTGAAGGACAATTTTCAGTATACTTCCACAAAGGTTTTTGGCAACCAATGGATACACTTAGAGATAAAATAAAACTAGAAGAGCTATGGAATAGTGGGGCTCCGCCCTGGAAAACGTGGTCATGAAAAATTCCTTTTGGAATAATAGAAAGGTTTTTATAACAGGACATACTGGATTTAAAGGCGGATGGTTAACTTTATGGTTAAAAAGCCTTGGAGCAGAAATTTGTGGCTATGCCTTAAAACCGGAATCAAAAAAATCTCTTTATTACGAAGCTGAAGTTTCAAAAGGTATTGATTCAAATTTAAACAATATTTTAAATTATAAAGTATTATCTCAAAAAATTAGTCAATTTTCCCCAGAAGTTGTTTTTCATCTTGCTGCTCAACCATTGGTAAAAAAATCTTATAAATGTCCACAAGAGACGTTTTCAACTAATATTTCAGGTACAATAAATTTATTGGAATCATTAAGACATTCCAAAACCGTAAAATCTATTGTAGTGGTAACAACTGATAAAGTTTATAAAAATAAAGAATCTAAAAAAGGTTATAAAGAAGATGATTCACTTGGTGGCTTTGATCCTTACAGTAGTAGCAAAGCTTGTTGCGAAATAATAACAAATTCTTATAGATCTTCTTTTTTTAATAACAATAATCTAAGAATAGGAATAGCTACAGCTAGGGCTGGAAATGTAATAGGTGGAGGAGACTACGCAGAAAATAGATTGGTGCCTGATATATTTAAATCGATAGAAGAAAACAAAGCCTTAAAGGTGAGAAATATAAAATCAACTAGACCATGGCAACATGTTTTAGATGCATTAAATGGATACATAATTTTGGCAGAGTCTTTGTACCATAATTGCCAAAAATTTTCTGAAGCATGGAATTTTGGGCCCAACTTTAAGGACTGCAAAAAAGTTGAATGGATACTAAAAGAATTTCAAAAAAAATATAATTTTGAAGTTATTGATACATCTAATACTATGAAAGTCCACGAAGCAAATATCTTGAATTTAGATATTTCTAAATCAATTAAAAAACTTAATTGGGTACCAAAATTAGAGATTAATGATGCAATACATTTAACATCACAATGGTTTAATCTTAAGAAGAATGGTCAATTACCTTCGCAAATCATAAATGATCAAATAAATTATTATACAGATAAAATAAATAATAATTACAGCAAACTTTGACTTATTTTACCTTAAATTTTTGTAAAACTTGAACGTTTTCATTAATGAATCTTTAAAAGAAGTATAAACTTTTAAATCATTCTTTTTTGCTAAATTAATATTTGGAACGTAAGCAGTTGACAAGAGCTCTGGTTTATTTTCAGTCAAAATCTTAATATTTTTACCTGTAAGTTTTTTTAGTAAATAAGCTATATCATACAAAGAATATGTCTCATCTGAGCCGACATTTATAGTAAGAAACTTTTTTTCAAATAATAAAATTTTAAATAACCAAATAACAAGATCTGATGTATATAAATAACTTCTCAACGAGGATCCATCACTATGAATAATTATATCAGAATTTGTTGTTGCAGATTTTATAAAATTTCCTACAGCAAAATGGCTATCAATAGGAAGCCATGGGCCTATAAATGAAAAGCATCTAGCAATTTTAATTGTTTTTTCTGGTGCTTCAGATGCCCAATAATTACAAAGTAATTCAGCAGACTTTTTCAATATTCCGCTTGTATCAGTAAAATTTGAAGAATTTAAATAAAATCCGGAGTTTTCTTTAACCTTTATAAAGTTTTTTGTGGACTGTTTTCCATAAACTGATCCTGAAGAAATATAAAGGATATTACTGATTTTTTTTTCATTAGCAAAATTTAATATATTTCTAGTTCCATCGATAATAACTTCAGATAAATCAGAGATCTTTTGATGTGCTTCAATTGATGCTTCAGTAGCACCATGAATAATATGAGTAAAACCATTTTGAATTGTTGAAAAGTTAGTAACATTACCTTCTATAAAAAATAGATCTTTATATTTATTTACCTCAGGAAACTTTTTTTTAAATTTTTTTGGATTTCTTGATAAAACAAAAATTTTAATATTTAAATTTAATGATAAATTAAGATGTAATAATCCGCTTAATATAGATTTTCCAAAAAATCCCGTTCCACCAGTTATAAAGATTTTAGAATTTCTAAGTTTTACAATTGACGTTTTTAACTCTCCGAGAATAAATTCCAAATCCTCTTCACCAATATTAAAAATACTACGTTTCTTGGGCTTCACACATAATAGTATGGCATTATAATTGCACCAAATAAACACTTTTTAAACAAATTAAATGGATAAAATTAATTATAATCTTGAATCCCTAATAAATAATTTAGATGAAAAAAATTCAAAATTTAGGGGAATAAATTCAAAACCAAAAGAAGACACACTTTCTTATCTTCTTTTTGACTATCTCTCAAAAATTGGAACAAACACTGTCTTTCTTGTTCCTGGTGGTGGAAATATGTTCCTTGTTGATGCAGTAGGAAGACACCCAGACATTAAATGTGTTTGTACTCATAATGAACAATCTGCAGTAATTGCTGCTGAAGCTTATTCGAGACTCAATAAAGGAATAGGGGTTGCTTTGGTAACAACTGGTCCTGGAGCCACCAACTCAATAACAGGTATAGCTGGTTCATGGATTGATTCTATCCCTCTTTTAGTCGTTTCAGGTCAAGTTAAAACCGATGATATTAACTTTGACAAGAAATTAAGGCAAAAGGGTCCACAAGAAGTTGATATAGTTTCGATGGTTAAAGGTATAACCAAGTATTCTGAAACAATTACAGATCATAAAAATTTTTTAAAAAAACTTAGCAAAATTGTAAATCTTTCAAAAAATGGAAGACCTGGACCATGTTTGATAGATATCCCTTTAGATATTCAATCCCAAAAAGTGAAAATTCCCTTTGATTATAAACCATTCCTAAAGAACGAAATAATCAAGGCTAAAAAACAAATTCCAAATGATTTAATAAATAAGATTATAAAATCTAAGAAACCATTATTTTTAATTGGACATGGCGTTAAAAGTTCCAAATCAGAAAAATTAGCTATAGAATTGGTTAAGTATTCAAATATTCCTGTATGCGTTACTTGGCCAATGATTGACCTACTAGCTTTTCATGATCCTCTTTACGTTGGAAGACCTGGGGTAGTAGCAAAGAGAAATGCTAATTTAACAATTCAAAATTGTGATTTGTTAATTAGTATTGGGGCAAGATTAGATAGAATTGTTACGGCCTTCAATCCAAATAATTTTGCAAAAAATGCAGAAATCTATTGTATAGATATTGATGAGGGTGAGCTAATGAAGCATCCTAAAAGATTCAAAAAACTAAAATTTGATTGTAAATATTTTTTACCAGATTTATTAGTAAAGTTAAGAGATCGTAAATATAAAAACAGAAATACTAGATGGATAAATTTTTGCAACAATCTAAAAAAAAAGTATGGAAAAAGCGAATTAAGAAAAAAAAATAGTATGAGCATTTATAGTACTGTAAATTTACTATCAAAAATAATTCCACCCAATAGTACCATTGTTACAGGAAGTTCTGGTCTATGTATTGAAGTTTTTTATACGCATTTTGAAAATAAAAGAAATCAAAAAACATTCCTCACAACTGGTTTGGGTTCAATGGGTTATGGATTCCCAGCTTTGGTTGGTGCTAGTTCACAAATAAAAAAAAACTTATTTTTATATGAAGGTGATGGAAGTGCGATGATGAATCTTCAAGAGTTACAAACTTTAAAAACAAACAAATGTAAAGCAAAGGTATTTCTAATAAATAATCAAGGTTATGTGTCTATAAGAAATACTCAAAAAAACTATTTTGAAGGAAGGTTTATAGGTATTAATAAAAATTCCGGAATGGAAACCTCTTCTATATCTAAAATTGCTAAAGCAATTGGTATCAAATCATATATTATAAAAAAATATTCTGATTTTAACAAAATAAAAAATACTTTAAACAAGGATGAACTTATTATTTATGAAATTTTCGTAAATAAAGATGAAAAACTAATTCCCAAATGTTCGGCATATAAATCAGATAACGGAACAATGGTTTCTTCACCTATAGAAGATATGACACCTTTATTAGAGATTCAGGAATTAAAAAGATTGATTTCAGGTCCAATTGACAAAAAATCATATTCAATGAGGGGTTTTAAGAATGAAACAAATTGAACAAGATTTTAAAAACTTACCTAAAGANAGAATTGCTGAATTTTGTATTTGCTGTGGTTCAAGAAAATTAAAAAACAGCCCAGCNNTTTTAATGCCTTTTGTNGCTGAAAGGNTTTTTAATTGGAAGCAAATTAAAATAGACAAAAGTTGGGGGCTTNAAACAATTAGTAAGGGACAGACTTACTCTATATGTAACACTCTGATGTGTAGTAAGTGTAATTTTATATTTCTAGATATCAGATTTTCAGAAAAAGAACTTTCAAATCTTTACACTGGTTATAGAGACAGTAANTACACTAAACTTCGACAAAAATANGAAAAAAATTATAANNAAAGAAANACTGAACTTATAAAAGGNATCACATATTTAGATAAAGTAGAGGNATTTATNAAAAGAGATTTGAAATTTCCAGTAAGTATTTTGGACTGGGGAGGNGATACTGGTAAGAATACTCCNTTTAAAAATAATAATAAAANAATTCATATTTATGATTTAGGTAACTCAAAAACTATTAAAGGTGCTGTTAGAGTNAAAAAATCTGATCTAAAAAATAAATCATATGATTTGATAATTTGTAGTAATGTTCTTGAACACGTTTCNTATCCATCTGAGACTCTCATTGATATAAAAAAAAATATGAGTTCAAGGTCATTATTATATATCGAAATTCCTTATGAAAAACTTATGATTGAAATTAATAANAAAGAAAAATCCTACCAAGATAAAAGACATTGGCACGAACACNTAAATTTTTTTTCAAAAAAATCAATTCTAAAGTTACTAAAAAAATGTAAACTAAANATANTTGATTTTAAAAAACTTGATGTGNCTGAAGGAAATTTTTCCCTTATGCAAATTATTTGTAGAAAGGATATAGATCAATAAATCAATGAGACCTCGAAGAATTTATAGAACACCAACAACAATAGATTTAGAAATAACTGATATTTGTAATGAAAAGTGTGTTTATTGTTTTAATTTTGACAGAGATCTTTCGATGGGATCTTTAAAACTAGATAAAGNTAAAATAGATCAATTAGTAAGACAATTTGTAAATTTTGAAGTNTTTCATGTTATATCATCTGGTGGGGAGGCTTTTGCAAACTTTGAGATGCTTTTATATCTTAATAAAAAACTTAAAGAAAATTATATTTCAACTTCTGTAAATAGTAATCTCTCAATAAAAGCCAAAAGAATAGAGAGACTACAAAGATTATTTGATTCGGGTTGTGANCATATTTTAACAAGTTTACCTTCGTATTTATCTGATGTTACAAATAAATTGGTTAATAGTAAAAATGCTTTTGATAGAATAACAAGTGGAATTGAAGACGCTATAAAAGTTGGGTTCAGGGTAAGNGCAAATATGGTTGTTCACAANTCTAATAAAAATCAAGTTTATCTTACAGCAAAACTTGCCAGTGAATTNGGGTGTCAAAGGATTTTNGCTACACGAATTGTTGGACCTGATTATGAAACAGANGTAGATTATGAAAATACAAATGAAGAAAATCCAAATATATTATCNAAAAAATCAGCATTAGAGTGTTTNGATCAACTTATAAAAGCTAGAGATGAGTTTGGAATTGATGTTAGTACGATAGTAAGNTATCCTCTATGTTTGCTNGGTGATCTTCAAAAGTATGCAGANTTTGTTGGAAGAGGGTGTCCCACTCAAAGAGGTCATAGGTTAAATATCTTNCCNAATGGAGACATAAGATCNTGTGTACATCTNTCTTCAGANAGNTTAGGAAATGTATTTNATGATNAAATTGATTTATCNGAACAATATAAAAAACTAAGAAATTGGCATGATGGATCNTTAGCTTTTGAAGAATGTAAAAAATGTGATTACANGTATGTATGTAATAGTGGATGTAGAGTTGATGCTAAAGCTTATTCGGGAAAACTTAATGGAAAAGATCCNTTGATGGTTGGTCCAATAATTAATGGNAAGATTCATGGAAAATCACTTAGGAATTTCGTNCCATTTAAAATTACCTACGATAAGAAAACTAGAGAGATAATTNAAAAGAGTGATTTTATTGTTAGTAAGGAAGCCAGATTTAGATATGAAGAAAATTTTTATTTATGTAGTATAAAATATGGNAATATNATTGAAATTGAGTATGAAATTGCAAAATTTCTCATAGAGAAAAAAAAGTTAAACCTTTCTTTCAATTTAAAAGAATTTGGTAAAGAAAATATTCAAATTATGATTGACTATTTCTGTAAAGATTTAATTAAAAGTGTTGATAATAAATTGAATAATACCAGAAATAAAAACTTATTAAAAAAAGGACTTGGTATTGATCCCAATAATCTTCCTGATTATGATAAGTTTGTATTCAAGTAATTTATTTAAATAACACCTTTTCTGCTTAATAAAGGATCGCTTAAATCTTCAAAAGTTTTTTTGTATTTCTTAGGTATTGTTGAACTTTGAAAAATTCTTCCCGCCTCATTAAATGTATGTTTATTCCAATATTCAAACAAAGGGAAAGGAAAAGTTTTAGGTACTTCTTGCATATAAAAATTCATAAATTTAAGTGCATTTATTTTCTTTGAATTAGGCACAGTGACTTTTTTATTTTTAATAAAAATGTTAATTTTATTAAAATAATCCTTCAAACTTTTCGGATCATATTGAATATTTTTGCCCCAAGCAGCTCCCATTCCACCAGAAATCACTGGTTTGTTTTTCAAGACCATTTCCCAACCTACATCTGAGGAATATACTAAACCTAAATCTGCTATGTCTATCAAACCATACGTATTAATTGAAGTTTGACTGGGCAATATGGTAAAACTTTCACCAAGCTTTTCTAAATAATTATTGATATACTTTTCACACGTCATATAACAATTTGTTAATTTTTCAGCAGGATGAGGTCTTATAATAATATTGCAGTTTTTTTTTTGTATCAAAAAATCGATGGTTCTTTTTAACCAATCAAAATGAGATTTGAACAAGTAGTTTGTCTTTTTTGTTAGAACGGTTGTATCAAATGCAAGATTAGTAAGAATTAAAATTGTATAGTTATTTCTTTTTAAAAATAACCTTTTATAAATTATTTCTTTATTTAATGGATCTTCTCTATGAAAATTTAAGAAAACGTCTTTTTTATAAAACTTTTTTTTTGAAATTCTTTCAATTGTGAAATTCGATTTACTAATGGGGTTGTTTTTCAATTCTTCCCAAGCTTCATCAATATTCAAATTATTGAAAGGACTATTTTTTGAGATCATAATACTATTTTTGTCATTTCTATAACCGTAACAAGTTATCGTTTTACCTAATTCTTGTAGAATTGAAAACGCAACACCGTATTCTGCCCATGACCCACTATCAATAATATAATTGTCAAATTCATTGTTTTTAACAAATGATTTGAACTTAATGGCAAAGTTAAAATTTTTCTTTTCAATTTGTTCAAATAACTTTTTATTTTTCTTATTTTTTTCATAAACAGGATTTTTTAAAATTCTTTGAACATCTTCTTGGGTCTGACGATAAATAATTTTTCTTAATTTTATTGAAATATTTGAAATCTTATCAACAACTTCTTCTCCGTATTCAACATTAATTTTATTCTTAATAATGACTTTGATTAGTGATGAAAAATTTTTCTGAGAACTAAATCCATAGAAGTTTTTATTTAAACTCTGACCGGAATTCTGGATAAATAAAGTTACTTTGTGACCAAGTTTAACAAGAACATGAGCAATAGAGCAATTAATTAA
Source organism: Rickettsiales bacterium (assembly GCA_002691245.1). Classification (GTDB taxonomy): domain Bacteria; phylum Pseudomonadota; class Alphaproteobacteria; order Methylaequorales; family Methylaequoraceae; genus Methylaequor. The sequence goes on from NZHH01000024.1 coordinate 35,308, forward strand.
AAAGTCATTAGAATCAGTAGAAAGTATAAGCAGTTTTTTTGATTTAAGACTGAGACGTTTGTTATGATTAAATTTTTTTAGAAGTTTGAAATACCTATTTAATGACATAACTTATATAACTTGAGTATGGTAAGCTTTTAATAACATTTGGTTTATTACTAAAAAATTCATCAATTGCTTTATTTGCACCAGGGAAGGCACCATAATCATCCAAGATAACTACACCATTCTTTACTACATGAGGATATAGAATATCCAAACATATTTTTGTAGGTTCATAAGTATCTACATCAATATGCAATAAAGATATTTTGATATGTTTATTTGATTTTATAAACTGTGGAAGTGTTTTTAAAATATTCCCCTTTATCAACTCTAAATTTTTATCAACACCTAATTCTTTAAATATTTTTAATAATTTATTTTTTTCAATAGATTGATTTCCAGCTTCACTAGTAAAATTTTTTAAATACTTCTTATCATCAGAGGAACATTTTTCAGGGAATTTTCCGAAAGTGTCAAATGCTATAATCTTTTTTGAAGATGAATGGCCATAAAGTGCTCTCAATTTTACAAATTGAGATAAAGAGGATCCTTTGAAAACTCCACATTCTATTATTTCACCTGGTATTGCTTTTATCTTATTAAATAACTCAAATCTACTTACTAGTTTACCTATTCTTTCTACCGGAGCAGAGAGCATGTAAGCATTTTCGTAATCGAAATTTTTTTTAATATCTAGTAATTTTTTTTTCATTTTACTAATCTTAATTTATCTCTTATTTTTTTCTCTGAATCATAAACTTTCTTTATTCCATCACCTAAAGATTTTTGTAAAACTTTAATATCTCTGACTAATTTTTTCAAACCTGGCGGTTCGAGTGATGCAGCTTGATCAGTGCCCCACATTGATCTGTCTAATGTAAAGTGTCTCTCAATAAAACACGCACCTAAAACACATGCAGCCAGAGTTGTTTGAATTCCTAGTTCATGTCCAGAGTAACCAATTGGATGATCAAACTCTTTCATGAATGTTTGAATTACTTTTAGATTCAGTTCCTCAGATTTACAAGGATATGCACTCGTGGAATGTGCAATTAGCAAATTAGTGTGACTTAAAATTTGTTCTGCTTTTTTTATCTCTTTCATCGTAGACATACCAGTAGAAATAATTATAGCCTCTTTTAATTTAGAGTGTTCTTTTAATAGTATTTTGTCAGTTAATGAAGCTGAGGCAATCTTGTATGCAACAGGATTAAACTTTTTAATAAATTCGAGTGATTCTAGGTCCCAACATGAAGCAAACCAGTCAATTCCTTTTTTTTTACAATATTTATCAATAAATTCGTAATTATCTTTAGATAACTCAATTTTTTCCTTATATTTTAAATATGACATTCTACCCCACGGAGTATCTCTTTCAATTAATTTTTGTTCTTCAGGAACACAAATTTGTGGTGTTCTTTTTTGGAATTTTACAGCATTAACACCTGCTATATGAGCCTCGTCAATTAACTTTTGAACTAATTGCATGTCTCCATTGTGGTTGATACCAATTTCTGCAATCACATAGATTGGATAAGAGGTGCCAATATTATTTTTACCAATCTTAATCATTAATCTTAGATAATAAAATTTCGGCTAATTCTCTTATAGCTCCATTACCCCCACTTTGTTTTAATACGTGATCCACATTTTCCTTAATTAAATTCTCTGCGTCATTCGGACAAAAGCTTATTCCTACTCTTTGAATACAATCAATATCATTAATATCATTCCCTATAAAAATAACATCCTCATATTTTAGAGTGTTTTTTTTTAACCAGTTATCTAATATTTCAATCTTTTTTCCATTGGTTTGAATACATTCAATATTTAATTTTGTTGCTCTTTTTTGAACTACTTGATTTTGTTCGTTAGAAATAATTAATAATTTAATACCTGAATTTTCTTTTAATTGCTTTAGCCCCATACCATCGCTTCGTGAACATAAGACCAATTCATCTCCATTAGAATCTAAATAGACTTTATTATCAGTATGTACTCCATCAAAATCCATTATCAAAGCTTTTGGTTGATTGAAAATTATTTTATTTTTGAGTTTAATATTTTTTAAATAAATTTCTGCCATATCTGCATCTTGGTAATCATTAATGTCTAAAACTTTATTTTTATCAATTAAAAAAGGTTTACATTTTCCACAAAAACGGTATTTATCTCTCAAAAAAATTTTTGTTCTCATAATATAAATTGAACCTGCTTCTAAATATTCTGTTGATCGTTTTTGTCTCATTAACCTCTTACTATGATCATGATTAATTCCTATGAATTGTTCATTTTTATTTTTCCAAATAAAACCATCAAAAGAGGAACATGCAAATGTTGAATCAAGCCCGTTTTCATTTAAATAATTTATTCCTTTTTCAATATCACAAAATGTTATTAACGGTGATGTACATTGTAAAAAAACAATAATTTCAGGATTAATATTTTTTTCATTATAATGATTTAATGTATGAAGAATTGCACTTTCAGATGATGAATTGTCGTTGCTAATTCTTTTAGGTCTGTCAATCACATCTACGTCAAACTTTTTTGCAAATTTCTTTATTTGCTTATCATCAGTTGATACGATTATTTTATCGACTGATTTGATTTTTTGTGATTCCTCTAATGTCCATTGTAATAATGGTTTTTTGTTTATAATATGAAGATTCTTATTTTTAATTGATTTTGATCCACCTCTAGCAGGAATTATAATAAAAATATTATTTTTTTTTCTCAATATTGTTTCTCTATTTTTTATCTTTTATAAGTTTCATAATAGATGATTTTGTTTTAAACAATTACTTTTTTTTGGAAAATATATATTCTGAAATTGAATCTATTACAAAATCAAGCATTGGAATTTCTAAACCTGGAAAAACTCCTAACCAAAATGTATCAAATAAGATTTTTTCTGTATTTTCTAATGTTCCAGAAACTCTATATTTTTGACCGAGCATATAAGGTTGTTTTAAAACATTTCCTGCAAATAAAAGTCTTGAATGAATATTTTTATCTTCTAAATACTGAACTAATTCATTTCTATTAAAATATTTGTTATTTCTAATAGTTAACGGAAACCCGAACCATGAAGGTTCAGAATTAATTGTGTTTTCCGGTAAAATAAAAAATTCTTCTAAACTTCTAAACTTTTTAAGTAAGTAATTAAAATTGCTGTTTCTTTTTTTAATAAAATGATCTAGTTTTTTTAATTGACCTAAACCGCATGCAGCCTGCATATCTGTAATTTTAAGATTGAAACCTAAATTAGAATAAATATATTTATGGTCATAACCCTCTGGAAGATTTCCAAGTTTCCAACAAAATCTTCTTCCACATGAGTTATCCTTGCCGGGTGCACAAAAACAGTCTCTGCCCCAATCTCTTATCGATTCGGCAATTTTCTTTAACTTGATATTATTGGTAAAAACTGCTCCTCCTTCTCCCATTGTGATGTGGTGAGCTGGATAAAAACTTAAAGTTCCAAAATCTCCAAAAGTACCAACATTCTGGCCATTAAATTTTGAACCCAGAGCATCACAAGAATCTTCAACTAGCCATAAATTATATTTTTTACAAATTTTTATAATAGTGTCTAAATTAAAAGGGTTGCCAAGAGTATGAGCAAGCATTATAGCCTTTGTTTTTTTGGTTATTGCTTCTTCTATCCTTTCTTCATTAATATTATAATTACCCATTTTGACATCTACAAAAACAGGAATAGCTTTGTACAAAAGTATTGGATTAATTGTTGTAGGAAACCCAGCAGCAACAGTGATTACTTCATCTCCTGGTTTAATACTTCTTGAACCAAGTTTTGGTGAAGTAAGACTAGAAAAGGCAATTAAATTAGCTGAAGATCCAGAATTCACGGTAAGTAAAGAGCGTGTATTAAGAAACCTAGATAATTTTTTTTCAAATTCTATGTTAAATCTTCCAGTAGTTAAGTGACCATCCAGAGCAGCATCAACCATATTAACTGTTTCGTCATGATCTAAAACTTTTCCTGAAACTTGAACTTTATCAAATCCAGGAGTAAAAGTTTTTTTTGCGTATTTTATATTCGAGTAGTGAATAACTAAATCTGAAATTTTCTTTCTTATGTCATTTAAATGTTCCATAAGCTAATTTAAATTAATTTGAAATGGAAAATTTGGAATTTGGATAAGATTAGTTAAATTATCAAATAAATTAGCTCTAATTTCCTCTGAAAAATTATTAGATACATAAATCTGCAAATAATTGATACACATTGTAATCTTCAGTGCTAAATCTTTTCTATCTTTAATGTCTTTTAGGAAGTTTTCTGTCTTTAACAATCTACATAAATTATTTGAAAGAATACTGATATAATTATTAACATCCTTAATATCAGATCCAGAATGAACATATTTAGGTAATCTTTTAAATGTTAGAAAAATTAAGTGATCCCAAAGGTAATAGGTGTGATATCTAAAAAAAGAAAGACTTAAGCTCTTTGGTTTAAGAATATTTATATTTATTAAATTTTCTATATCATCAATAACATGAAAATATCTCCATACCATATTTTCATCTGCCCATCTTTTTTGTGTTTCTATGGTCTGTAATTTATCTTGTGGTTCTACCAGACCTATATCATAAAACATTCCGTTTTTATTATGTGTATACTTGAGTATTGAGGCCGAATGAGGATAAGCAGAAGTTATAGAATCATCAACATTCTGATATTGAGTTTTGATAGATTGTGCAAAATCATCAAATACTTTTTGGAATGTTTGTTTTTTTAGTATGATACCAGAAATCCAACCTAACATTTCATGATATCCAAATTTGTTGCAGAGATTTAAAACTTTATCAATAAAGACTTTAGAGGTATTTCTTGACCTTTTTTTTTCACAAACACAAATAAATTCTAAATTGCTAGCGATATTTGATTTAAGGCATTTATATACTTTTTTGAGAGAATCCTTTTCTGATAATTTGTCATCATCTCCCATAAACCAAACCCATTCAATATCTGAAGATATAATTTTATTAAGATAGAATATATTTGGTTTTAAAGTCTGATCTTGAGGTTTATTATAAATTATTAAATTACTTCTTTTTTCAACTTCTTTCTCTAAAAATTCACTAGTTCCATCATTGGAAGCAATATTTGAAATAAACAAAGACAACTCTAAATTTCTGCATAATAATTGATTATCAATTGAACTCAATAAAACTTTAAGTTTATCTAATCTATTATAAGTGGGGACTGCAATTGCAAGTTTAATTTTATCCACATTTTCCTTTTTTAAAAATCGACCTATTAGATTTACAGCAAAAGTTATGCCACACTAATGTATTTATTTATTGCATTGTGGTGGAATTAATTATCATTGAATTTTCAATATTTGGTTTTAGAGGAAAGTTTATTGGCTAAATTATTAATAATGCTTTCCCAATCTCCACTATTCTTTTGTCTAAGGAGTTTTACCGATTTATACCATTCTGTTGTATTTTCTTTTATTCCCCATCTCCAGTCAGGAACTTTAGAAATCATTATTTTGGTTGGGATGTTAAGCGTGCCTGCAATGTGAGCTAAGGAGGTATCTACGGTTATTACTTCGTCTAATCTAGAAACGATAATTGCTGTATCTATCCAGTCACTTATTAAATTATTACATAATAAAACATTTTTAAACTTTTTGAGGAAAGATTGATCTTTATTTGAAATTTCTTTATCTATAACCAAAAAAGTAATCTTACTATTTCTAAAGATTTTACTAAAAAGGCTCAAATTAATTGATCTTGATTCATCATGAAGATGTTTTTTATTTCCTTTCCATGATACTCCAATTACTTTTCCTTTTTCTTTTAATTTTTTTAATCTGTGGATAAGTTTTTCTTTATTTTTTTCTAGTTTTTTAAAATTAAATGAAATTGGAGGAGGAGGTTTGTCCGTCATATTTAAGATAAAAGGTAAATTGAGTACAACTGTTTTGAAATCAAAATGTTTTATGTCTTCATATTTAATTTTTTTAAGAAATTTTATTTTTCCACTATCCAATGTACATCTTAAGAGTGGTATTATTGAATTTTTTGGTGCAATAGTTGTAATGGAATGACCTTTTTTCTGAAGATAAGGTAAATATCTATAGAAATTGATTACATCACCAAAACCTTGTTCTAAAAAGATTAAAATTTTATAAGGTTTTTTTGAAGAAATATGTAGCTTATTCAGGTCATCCAGAGATTGAATCTTTTCAATATGATTTTGATTATGATTAATTTTAGCCGTATCGATTAAATTATATAAATTAATCCTTTTTGAGGTGTCTACAAGATTATATAATTTATATCCTTCGAATTTTCTACCGATTCTTAAATAAAGAATAGCCATATCAATTATTAATTCTTTATCATTTGGATATAATTCAATAGCTTTTCTATACATATCTAAAGATTCGTCATATCTTGATTCTTCCTGCAGTAACAAAGCTTTTAGCATTAAACATCTTTTATGTTTGGGGTTAATTTCTTCAGCAGTCGATAAACATAACTGAGCCATTTTTAGATTTAGTAAACTAAAATAACAAAAACTTAAGTCTAACCAAAAAGCACACTCATATGGATTTTTTTGAACTGCTCTTTCTAAGTATTTCAAAGCTTTATGTTTATCGCCATTAAAAAGTAAATTTTTTCCAAATAAATTTAAAAACAAAGGATCTTCAGGATGATATTTTATAGCATTTTGAATAGCCTCTTCAATTTTGAATCCTAAATTTAATTTTATGAGTACCTGAATATAAAAATGATGGGCAGAATTAAATTTTGGTTCATTTTTGATAATATACTCTAATCTATTAACTGAATCATGGAGATTTCCATTGGAGAAATCATAAGAAGCCATCATTAGATTACCGAGGTCAAATTCATTTTTTTTCTGATATTTATTTTCAAAATAAATATCTCCCTGCATTCTGACTGAATTAAAATTTGATTTATCTCTTATTGATTTTACAAAGTTAGATATTAGTTCTGACTGAGAAGTTGCTTGTTCCATTTTAAGGATTATTTAATTTAAATTATATTAGTAATTCATATCTAAATACAAATTTTGTGCCAACAATTACTAGAATAAATCTCGGCTTAGGTGAGATATCTTAATATCTTTTATTTATTTTTCTTGAAATCCTCTGGAAGCTAATATGCTCAGTAGTAGATAATAACTTCCTTGCCACCATCCAAGCCAAAAAGAAAAATTAACCAATGAAGAACCCCAAAAGTAAGCATTCAAAAAAATTAGAAAAATATTAAATCTTACTGAATCATTAATTCTGGAAACCTTAAAGTTTACGTAAACTAAAAAAAGAATAAAAAGCATTGTTCCCACTAAACCTGTTTCTAAAAGTAGTTCAAAAAAGAAATTATGGGGATGACTTGGAATAAAATTCATATCTCCAGTCATCTGAATACCAATATCTTTCTGACTACCTTCAATAAAATTTGAAGAATCCGGTCCGTATCCAAATAGTGGTTTATCTTTAAACTTATTGAACGTAAAACCCCAGATAATTTGTCTATGTACATCAAGTAAATTGATCGGAATTTTATATTCAAAACTAGTCATTGAATCTATATCAAATTTACTTGGAAGATTTTTCAAAAAGATACTTGATGAAATAATTAGTATTAGAAAAGAAAATAAAATTAGAAAATTCTTAAAAAATAAAGAATTGATATATTTTTTAAATAATAAATATATTACACAAAAAATAGTGCCAAATAATATTCCGAGAATACTTGCAGCTGAACCAGTCATAAAAATATTTGGAATTAAAAGAATGGTGGAAATAAAATTTAATCTGGATCTTAATAAATATAGATTCAAAATAGTAATTAAAGATAGTATGTTCATATATCCCTTGAACATAACTAGTTCACCTGAGTTGTAATTAGTAATATTGTAAATAAAAATCAATACTGAATTAAAAAGAATACTTAAAGATAGAGATTTGAGTAAGAGTTCTAATTCATACTTTTTTTTGTGAAAAATAAAATATATTAATAAGGAGAAAATTATAAATAAAATAAGATAAAGGAAAACTAATAGAGATCGATAAATTTCTATTGATTTAAGAGTTGAGAAAAAGAATGATAATAAAAATAAACTTACTAAAGAAAAATTTAATTTATTCATATCTTTAATAATTATTACTTTTAATTCTTTAACAATTATAGATTTGTATTTGTTCAACAATATAAGAACGCTCAAACCAATTGTAATTCCGAAAGCAATTTTATTTATAATTAAAAAAGTATATGAAAATCCAATTAAAACTATTGAGAAATTTGAAATATTTTTCATTATAATACTAAAAAACAATAAAGATTATCATCCATCCAATTAAAATAGAAACTAACACAAAAATGAATACCTTAAACATGAAATTTATTCGAGCCAAGAGTTTTTCTCTACTAAATTTTGAGACAAAAAAAGAAAGAAGCTTTCTTATATTATTAAGAATCAATAATACTAAAGCACCTACAAAAAAATAGAATATTAATTTAAAAATATTAAAATAAAAACCTATCTCATTTTGCCAGTCAGCAATTATGTCAAACATCTCAAGTTTTTAACGAGTTTTGTTCACATGTTGAGCAAATTTGATAGTCAATTGATCTCTTGGGATATATGGTGTTTATCTCATCTGAGTATACCCAGAAGACTGAGCCACATTTTTGGCACTCAATCCAGAGTTTTTCCATATTAACAGAAACTAACTAGATTTAAGTTTGTCGAGTACTTTGGCAAAAATACCTTGAAGTTCCTCTTTTTTTAGTTTTTTAGGGTCAATTTTGATTTTTTCATCAGCCATTTTATTTCCTTCCAAAGAAGTATATATTATTCTGTGAGAAATAAACTGTCAATAAAGAAAAAAAATGTCACACATATTTGAGACTTTATCATTTGAAACTGAAAATAAAACATCTCTGGAAATAACAAGTGAAATTAAAAATGTGATAAGAATAAATTCTGTAAAGAACGGGATTTTAATTTTGTCAATTCTTCATACAAGTTGTTCGTTGCTAGTTCAAGAGAATGCAGACAAGTCCGTGCAAGAAGATATTAGAAATTTTTTAGAAGAGATTGCTCCTGAAAGAAATTACATACATAATTCTGAAGGCCCTGATGATATGCCTGCTCACTTAAAAACACTCTTGACACAAACTCATCTTAGTTTGAGTATAATGAATGGACAACTTATACTAGGGAATTGGCAAGGAATTTTTTTACTAGAACACAGAATCAATAAAAAAACCAGGCATGTTAACCTTCATATTCTCAAGGAATAATAATGGTATTATTAAGTTCAAATATATGTGACTTCAACAAAAAAATAATTGGATTCAATTTGAAGAATATTGATGGTCAGACTTATCATTTAGATAATTTACTTGGTGAAAACGGAACCTTGATAATGTTCATATGTAATCATTGTCCTTACGTTAAAGCTATAATAAAAGAGTTGGTAAAAACAACAGTTGAACTATCAAATTATGGAATTCATTCAATAGCAATTATGCCAAATGACACTAGGAAGTATCCAGAAGATAATTTTGAAAAAATGAAAAAATTCGCAGATATAAATAATTTTAATTTTCCTTATTTGATTGATGAAACTCAAGAGGTAGCAAAAAAATATGAAGCAGTATGTACTCCTGATTTTTTTGGTTTTAATCAAGAAAAAAAATTACAATATCGTGGAAGAATATTTGAACTTAAAAATTTAAAAATTATAAATAATAAAAATGAACTTTTAGATGCAATGAAAACGATAAGTAAATATAAAACTGGCCCTGAAAAACAATTTCCAAGTATTGGGTGTAGCATAAAGTGGAAATAAATAAACTTATAACTTTTTTACTATTTCATAGCAATTTTCTGCATTTAAATCAGGTGGCATATAAAATTCGCTTAACATCTTTTCATAACGACTAATGAATGCCGTTTTTAAACCTGCTAATTTAGCTCCATTGACATCCCATCCATGGACCGCCACCATCAAGGTGTTTTCTTTTTTTATTTTCATACGCTTGCATGTGGTTAAATAAACTTCTTTGTGTGGTTTCCAAAGTCTTATCTTATTAATAGAAAAACAACGTTCTACATATTTATCTATACCATTGCTTTTTAATAATTTCCTTGTATTTTCATCTGATCCATTTGTAAGTGTAACCACTTTAATTTTCTTTTTCTTTAAAAGTTTTAGAGATTGCTTAATATCACTATGAACATTTAAGTTCTCAAATCCTTTCATTATATTGTCAATTAATTTTTCTGTGAATGGCTTTTTATTTTGTAAAAAAATTTTTTTAAGCTCATTAATTCCAATATTAAAGAAATCTATATATTGACCGCTTAAAGAATAAGCAAACCCCTCTTTTAATACTGAACTAAACCAAACTTCAACCAGTTCTTTCTTTAATTTGTTTATCCTAAATAATCTCTCTATTTCACTTAACGAAAACATAGTTTGATTAACATCAAATATTACGAGCTTTATCTTCATAGGATGATCGATGGCATATTGCTTGCAGTTTGGTAATTATGGACGATCTATCATTTATAATCAATCAAGATCAAAATTTATTTTTTTTTGAAATAGAAAAAAAAATCAATGAATGTCAAAAGAAGTTATCAAAAGATTCTAAAGATATACCTACAATCAGTCAGTTGGCAAAATATTCTTCACAAATTAAAAATAACGACCTAAGTATTTATTTTGCTTCAGAAGCAACTCGGTTAAAACCTAAATCTCTTAAATTAAAATTAGATTTATTTCATTATTTATTGATAAACGGAAATGTAGAGGAGGTTTGTAAAAAAATAAAAAAGTTGTTTCTTAGTAAAAATTTAATTGAAGGTTCTAAAGATTCTAGTTTATTACTTAAATTAATAAACCTATTTGGGCACTATTGTCATGATCATGTTAGTACAATAGATTTTGTAGAAAAAGTATATACAAAATTTCCAGATGACAATAATGTTATAATGACATATGCATTTGTTAACAAAATGTTTCTTGCAAATATCGAAAAAAGCAGAAAATTAATTGCTAAATTAATAAAAAGAAATTTCATTAATCAATTAGTTATAAGTAATTGGCTTGATCTTTATCAAAAAGATAATCCACAAAAAACTTTATTACTATGTGACATTCTCAAAAAAAAATATCCTAATCTTATAGATTTGATAAATCATTATAATTTTAATTGTTACGCAACAATAGGTGATAAGGAAAAAGCAAATTTTTATTTAGATAAAAATAAAGATTCATTACATTATGTAACAAATAAAATAAGAATTGATGCACTGTATATTAAAACTTTGGACTTAAATATTTATTTAAATAAATATCAGATGTTAGTTAAACACCAAAAGTCTATGAATCTATTAAAGTTGAGTGGTATACTGTCTTCGACTTGCTTAATAATTGCAAAGAAATATGAATTTTTAAAAGATTTTAAAAGAAAAAACTATTTTTTAGAAAAATCACATTACTACTTTTTTAAACATAATTATTTGTCGCTTCAGAATAACTTAAATATTGGTTCAGAGATGCCAAAAAACTTATATAAAAAAAGTAAAAAAGCCGAAGATTTAATAAATAAAAGAAATTTTAATATGAAATTACAACCAATTTTTATTTTAGGGTTGCCAAGATCAGGTTCCTCAATATTAGAAAAAACAATATTTGAGAATTTCAATATTAAACCTTGCGGTGAGTCTCAAATCATACAGAAATATATTATAAATATTTTATCTAAAAAACAAAATTTTGATTTTTTGAATTTATATAAAAATGAATTTAGGGATATTGACAAATTTGAAGGTTTTACTGATAAAACCTTAAATAATTTTTCATATATTAATTTAATTATTAAATCTTATCCAAATGCAAAATTTATAAACTGTATGAGAAATCCAAAAGAAAATGTACTTTCAATTTTTAATGTTATTTTTGAGAATCAACCATGGGCTCATTCGCTTGAAAACATATTGGATTACGCAAATCAGTATTTTATTTTGATGGATAAGTTTAAAAAGCTTTATCCAAAAAATATCTTAACTATTAAACATTCTGATTTAGTTTTGAACAAAGAAAAAGTATTAGAAAACATATTTGATTTTTTAAAAATGAAAAAAAATACAATTAAAAATCCTCTTACAAAGTCTTTTTTTGGAACTACAGAAAGCCAATGGCAAATAAGACAAAAAGTTTCAAATAAATTTTTAAATAGATATTCTAAGGATTATTATATTCTTGATAAATATTTAAAAAAATACAAGTGGTTAAATCAATAGAAAAACATTAAACAATATTATGTTATCTTTAAGCTTTATGAGACATGCAAACACTGATTTAGCTTATTGCAATGTAGATGATATAACCAGACCAATTTCTAGAAATGGTCAAAAAAAAACAAGAATTGTTTGCAAACACTTAAAAACAATACAAATAAAATTTGATTTAATTTTTTGTTCGCCTTCTTTAAGAACTAAAGAAACTTTGAAATGTATGCTTGAAAATAACCAATGGAAAAAAGCTAAAATTATTGAAGACTTTGATATTTACAATGGTAGTGAGGAAAATTTTTTACTTAAGCTTAGTAATACTGAAGATTTTAAAAATCTTTTAGTCATAACTCATGAACCTCAAATAGAATCTTTTGTTAATTATTTTCTGGCTGAAAATCAAAATAATGAAAAATTTACAAATTATAATTTCGTTCCGTCATCTTTAATTACTATAGAATTTAAATCTAAATCTTGGAAAAGTATATCTGGTTCTAATGCAATATTTAAAAGATTTATAGATCCAAACACTCTAATCAAAAAAAAAAATAAAAATTTATTTTAATTTTAACCTTTTCTTAAGGTCATGTATTTGAAGATTTTTAGTGGCATGAGGTTTGCAAATGATTTGCTGAACTTATATCTAGAAAGAGGATTACAATGGCAATTAATGCGATGCATGTAGCAAAAACTGGTCTTAATGCACAACAAGTCAGAATGCAGATTATCTCTAACAATTTGGCTAATGTAAATACTAATGGATTTAAAAGAGACAGAGCAAACTTTGAGTCATTATTGTATCAGATCATAAGAAGTAGTGGTGCGCAAACATCCGTTGACACAGAATTAACCTCCGGTTTTTCAGTTGGGACTGGTGTGAATATTGTGAATTCCAATAAACTACATTCACAAGGAAGTATAGTATCTACGGATAATTCTCTAGATTTGGCTGTTGATGGTGGTGGCTTTTTTCAGGTACTTTTACCTGATGGACAGGTGGTTTACACAAGAAATGGTGCTTTCTCAAGAAATAATGAGGGAATTTTAACAACAAACAGTGGATTTATTATTCAGCCTGAGATTGCAATTCCTGCAGAAGCAACTAAGATTAACGTTTCAGCTGATGGGATAGTTTCAGTTCAGATACCTGAACAGGTTGAGGCTCAGGAAGTAGGACAGCTTCAGTTAGCAGACTTTCAAAATAGAACTGGTTTACAACCTATTGGTGAAAACTTTTACGTTGAAACAACATCAAGTGGACCTCCTGTAATAGAAAACCCATTTGCAGCAGGCTTTGGTAAAATTATTCAAGGAGCCTTAGAAAGTTCCAATGTAAATGTAGTCCAAGAGTTGGTAGACATGATTGAAACTCAAAGGGCCTATGAAGTAAATTCAAAAGCAATTACATCAGTCGATGAAATGCTAAGATTTGTTAGTAATAACTTATAGGAATCGAAATGAAATATTTATTATTTACTTTATTATTTTTAATTCAAAGTTGTGCATCTCATATGCAAGACAGAATTGGAGAGGAATTTCAAAGTATTCAACCAGACTATTCCAATTATGAAAATGTAGACAATGGAACAGAAGGGGCAGTCTATGATGGTGATGGAGGTTTGTTTGCATCAGACAGAAGAGCAAATAGAGTCGGTGATATAATCACAGTAACACTCGAAGAAACAGTAACTGCTGCAAATTCTGGTTCTGAAACACTTTCTAAATCTGATGCCTATACATTTGATCTGCCTGAAGCATTGTTTGGTCCATCTTCATTAATCGGAAAATTATTTTTTCCTGGAGGTGTTAAAGAGGGGAATCTTCAGGGTGGTACTACCCAAAACTTCACGGGTTCAGGAACAGCAGCACAAGCTAACAGCTTGACTGGGACAATCTCTGTCACAATTGTTAGAGTTTATCCAAATGGTAATCTTGAAGTAAAAGGTCAAAGAAAATTAAAATATAATAGTGGTACTGAATACTTAAGACTAGCAGGAGTAATAAGACCTGACGATATTTCGTCCTCTAATACAGTTTCGTCTAAAAAAGTAGCAGATGCACAAATATCTTATACAGGTGTTGGTGATATGAATGACAGTGTTACAAAAGGTTGGTTAAGTAGATATTTCGCATATGTTTCACCTTTCTAGGATAATTATGAAAAAATTTTTATTAATAATTACATCTTTCATTATTTTTACAACCCAGTCAGTTTTAGCTGATAGAATCAAGGACATGGCCTCATTTGCTGGGGTTAGGTCCAATCAGTTAGTTGGTTACGGTTTAGTAATTGGTCTGGCTAAAACTGGTGATGGTAGTGTTAATTTAACTAAACAAAGTATAGCGGCAATGATATCTCAATTCGGAGTTATTGCCAACACAGCTGATATAGATGCGACTAACTCAGCAAATGTAATGGTAACAGCTAATCTTCCACCGTTTGCTAAACCAGGACAGACAATAGATGTGACAGTTTCAACAATTGGAAAGGCAAAATCTCTAAAGGGAGGAACACTCTTAATGACTGCATTAAAAGGAGCAGACGGAGAAGTATATGCAATTTCTCAAGGTAATTTAGTAGTTGGAGGGTTAGGCGTTGAAGGGGCAGATGGCTCAACAACTATTCAAGGTACTCCAACAGTCGGCAGAATTCCTGGTGGAGCAACAGTTGAAAGGTTAGTAGAAAATACATTTTTGGAGAGAGATAATGTTGTTCTTAATCTGCATCAAGCAGATTTTTCTCAAGCCAACAGAATTGCAAATACAATTAATGAAACATTTGGGCCTGAAGTTGCAATTCCAATGGATTCAACTTCAATAAAAGTAAGAACACCACAAAATCCATCTCAAAAGGTTTCATTTATTGGCTTACTGGAAAATATTAACTTTGAGCCTGTAACTCCAAAAGCAAAAGTTGTTGTTAATTCTAGAACAGGAACTGTTGTTATAGGTGGTGATGTAAGAATATCACCTGCAGCAGTCGCTCATGGAAGTTTATCTGTGAAAATACAAGAAGATACAAAATTACTATCCGAAGGTACAGGGACAGTAGTCGGAACATCTGCAACTGTATCCGGCACAGCAGCAACAACGGCAGCTGATACTCAAATAGAGGTTGATGAAGCGCCGGCAAGAGCATTTGTTTTTGACCCTGGAATAGAATTGCAAACTCTTGTAGATGCATTGAATGAAACAGGGACAACAGCAACAGATATGGTTGCAATTTTGGAAGCTCTTCGAGAGGCTGGTTCATTGAGAGCTGAACTTATAATAATTTAATTAATTGGATGCATTTATGGACAATAATCCAATCTCAAAAATCAAACCTAATATAAGTCATCAATTAACATCTTCTAAACTTGATAGTATTGATGAAAAATCCGAACTTTCGGCAGTGGCCCAGGAATTTGAATCATTATTTGTTTATCAAATGTTGAAGAGCGCCAGAAAAGCAAAATTAGCTGAAAGTCTATTTTCTAACCAAGGAAGCGAGACATATCAACCTTTATTAGATCAGGAATATGCCAAAACAATTGCCGAAAATCATAGTTTTGGAATTGCTGATGCACTAGTAAGACAGTTCGGAGGAAAAACCAAATAAATGCCTAGTTTATTTGACATAGGAAAAAGTGGCCTTCAAGCTTACAGACAATCATTGGCCGTTACTGGACAAAATATTGCCAACGTTAATACTGATGGCTATAAAAAAAGAGATGTAGCTTTAGAAGAAGTTTCAGGTGCTGGCGGTGGGGTTACAGAAATCTCTGATCAGACAGGTTTAGGTGTCAGAGTTGAACAAATCCGAAGAGCTTTTGATGAGTTTTTAATTGATAAAGCTCGCCAAGCTTCCTCAAGTTTTAAAAGTGCAGATACTTTTTCAGATGAGGTTAGAGACTTAGAAAATTTGTTGCTTCCAACAGATACCAATCTTAGTTCTTCAATTGGTGACTTTTTTAATTCACTGCAAGATATTGCAGCCTATCCAGATGATCAGGCTTCTAGAATTGTTGCAATTGAAAAAGGAAAAGATCTTGCATCCCAATTTAACATGTATTCAGACAGGATAGATAATTTAAAAAAACAGGTAATTGATAAAACTAAGAATGCTGTAACTTCAGTTAATCTTATATCTACTCAAATTTCAAATATTAACGCTAAAATACTTGCATCAGGTGTAGCAACAGGAGGATCAAATGCTTTGCTTGACCAAAGAGATCTTTTGCTCGATCAATTAGCTGAATTAACTCAGATTACTGTAAGATATGGAAGCAAGGGACAAGCTGAAGTTAGGTTAGGAAATACTGGTTCAGGACCCATAATAATATCTGATACAGATAATCCAACAAAAGGACAAAATAGTACAACAATTGTTGAAGTTTTGGAGCAAGGAGGAAGGTTACAACCTGTTGTTGGTATCAGTCAAGTTGCTACAAATCAGATTCAGGCAGGACTAATAAATGGAATGGTAAATTCATATGCTCTTGCAGAGGACACACTCAAAGAAATTGATGCTCTAGCAACTCTTCTTTCACAAAAATTTAATGAAGTGAATCAAGCTGGGCTTGATTTAGATGGACAAAATGGTAAACAGATGTTTACTGTTTCTAGTCTTCAAGCAGTGGAAAATCCCACGAATAGATCTAGTGTTGGAGTTGCTGTTTTTGTAACTAATCCTCTTGAAATAAAGAGCGCTGAATATAAAGTTATCTATCATGAAAATGAAGATTTGTGGAAATTATCATCCAATTCACTTGATAAGGTTATTTCAGGAAGACAAACAATAAATGGTCAGGGTTTTAAAATTTCATTTTTTGGTGAACCACTTGATGGTGATGAGTTCTCAATAGTCCCAAGCAGTGCTTCCAAAGGAATGAGTTTTTTGTTAGAAAGACCTCAAGATTTTGCAGCAGGATCAAAAACACTTATTAGTTCAAGTTCGTCAAATACAGGGTCAGCTAACTTAGAAGAAATTTCTCCAATAAAATTTGAAGACAAAACTACAATAAAAAATATTGATAATGTTTTTTCTAATGGATTGAGTCCAGTTACCTCTTCAAAATTTTCAACTGATGGTGGAGCCGCTATTATTAAAGCTGGTACTTCTTTTGTAAATTTAAGCTCGTATAAAGCTCAACCTGAAATACAATTTGGTATATCATCGTCTGACTTAAATTCTATAACATCAATAACAGTTACTATGGCAGACTCTAGTTCTGTAACCGTCGATCTTACTGGAATTAAAACTCTTGAAGAATTAGCTGATGTACTTAATAGAAGTAGAGATGTTCAAGGCAACGCACATAGCTTTAGATCTATGGGTCTTTTTGCATCAGGAGGAGGCTCAAGTTTAACAATTGCTAGTAATAATAAACAGTTTTCATCTGGAGCAATATCAGCATCTTCGACTATAAATGCTAACGTAGTTAACCCAACTGTTACCGAGGCAAGTAAATTGCAAATCTTTACAAGAGAGGGCAGGCATATTGCAGGTAATGTTCTTTCAGATTCGGAAATAGCACAGTTTTTAACAGAAGAAAATGGATTTAATAGATTTGCTGAATATAGAGCAGATTATCTAAATGGAACTGATAGTGAGAAATATAGAGAAATCGAAGTATCCCGATCAACTTCTGATGGCAATTATGTAATAAGTTATGGAGCTAATGGATCCGCGGCAAGTGCGCAAAGACATGCAACAACGGTTCCTGCGAGCCATGTGGCAGCTGCTTATACTTTAACGGTTAACTCAACTTCAACTGGGAAGTCAAAAAATATTTCAGTTCCAATAGAATCTTCAGCTGGTTTTGTTGCTGGATTAATTAACGCTGAGGCAAAAACTCTTGGTGTTGAAGCTGTTGCATCAACAAAGGTAAAAATTTCTGCTCCTTCCTCTGACGGAACGATTTCATTCAATCTTTTAAGTAAAGCGGGTGCAGGAAATGATGCAGATATAACAGCTTCAATTTTATCAACAGATTTAACAAATCTTGCTAATTCAATAAACAACTTTTCAGGAAGAACTGGAGTTATTGCAAACCTCTCTTCTGATAAAAAACATATAATTATGGAAAACGCAGATGGTGATGATATTCAAATATCTGCTTTTTCTTCACCGAATACAGTAGAAATGGAAGTTCTAAAAAATGATTTTTCCTCATTTAGTTCACCAGTTACAGTCACTTTAGATAACACAAATTTCAAAGCAGCCAGGTTCAGTGGAGAACTTGAAATTTCTTCAGCCTCTGCAATTAGCACATCAAACGATGGAGGTTCGACTACTGTCACAGGCACACAGAGCGCNCTCAGAGATGGGTTTTTAAATATAACTTCATCGAGNACAGGAGAAATTAAAACAATAAAACCTATTCTATTACAAGGTGATTTTTCAAATGGTCATCCTGATGGTTTAAGTGCAGCAAGTTCTATATTATCCTATGGGTTAAAAATTCCAGCAGATGGGAATGGTGCAGAATTCTCTACAACAGTTGATCTTTCTGGTTTTGAAACTTTACAGGCTTCAGACGTGGCCAAAAAAATTGTTGAGGGATTAAGAACTAATAGTCCTTCCACGGAAATTATCGGAACAGCTGTTGATTCCATTCCAAAAGATGGAAGTAGTTTTAGAGTAAAACATGATGGTTTGACTTATACATTAACTATGCAAAACGGTGAGGTTGTTGTTTCGGGAGGAGAAAAAGGATTGTTAACAGCTTACTTCGAAAACCCAGAACCAATTATCGTAAATACCACAGGACTAGGAGGTGTAGATACTATTTCGTCAACAGAACATAATCTTAAAACTGGTGATGCAATTACCTATAATGCTGCTNAAAAGGTAATTATTGATACAACAAACTTTAGTTCTACAAATACTATATCTGTAGCAAATAGTTTTACTAATAACGATCCTATTGTATATAAAAAAGGGGGAAGTCTTCCAATTTCAGGATTAGTTGATGGCACAACTTATTTTGTTAAAAATAGAACTGCAAATAGTTTTCAACTTTCTGCAACTTCTGGAGGAAGTGTTTTAACGATTTCCGGTGGAACTGGAGGGAGTGTTAATGATTCATTTGCTAGTCCAAGGGGCGGATTGGTAGATGGACAAACTTATTTCGTGGTCAAAGTTGATGATCATCGTTTTAAATTAGCAAATAATTACACATTAGCAACCAATAGTACACCATCAGTAATAACTATTGGAGCAAGTGGTGTAGGAGGTAATTCTAATGATACATTTGATCCAAAAAAAAACCTTTATATTTCAGCAGGTAAATCTATATCAGCTTCCCAATTCTCATTCCCAGTTGATTCTGTAAATGATGAAAATGCAAAATTATTTGGGATGCAAAGCACTAACATCAACACCACAATTACAGGAAAGTCAATCACTACTCCTGCTGCAAGTAATTCAACTCACTTTCATATGAAAATAAAAGATAACTCTTCAGTAATCGGAGTGTTTGTAAAATCTAATTCTAAAACAATCAATACATCAGGTGTAGGGGGTAGCTCTTCAACATTGACCTCAAGTGGTCATGGTTTTAAAACTGGAGATAAAATTCTGTATACTGCTGGCGGAACGGCATTAAATGGTTTAACAAATGGAACATCGTACTTTGCCAAAGTTGTTGACGCTAATACATTTAGTTTAGCATCATCATTTTCTAATGCCACGTCTAGCACACCAACTCTTCTATCTTTCGGTGGAGGGAATGGTCATTCAGGTGACACTTTTGCAACAGTTTACGCAACCGCTTTATTGAACGACAATTCTTCAACGCCAGCGTCTGCTGTTGGCATAACTGCCCAAATTAATCAAATTAGTGATACCAATGCTCAAATTTCAATAATTAAGGAAGCAGATAAAAAACAAATTATTATAGATAGAATTACTTTTAGTGACGCTTCAACTGCTGAAGCTTATGGTTTTAAAACAAGTCAACTTAATCTAAATGTGCTAGAAGATGAAATAAGAGTTCAATCATTTTCTTCAGATATAAGTGGATCTCATGCTGTTGACATAGATGTTCCCTCTAGCAGCATAAAATCTTTGATAGGAAATAATTTGTCTATTTCTAATGTTCCTTCGGAGGACCTAATAATTCTTATGACAGGTAATGGTTCTAAAAACATTTCTTCGAGCTATGGAGAGGTGATTCCAAATACCAAAGACGAGGAATTTAAAATAACAGTAGATTCAACAAATAACAAAAAGATAGAGGTTCTTGATAGTGTAACTGGTCACACAATTGCAACAAGACTTATACCAGATGATGGCATTATAAGTGCTGTTGAAAAAACTCTTAGGATTAATGGTGATGCTAAAGTAAAAGATTCTTTTACAATACTGAATAATAATGATGGGATTGGAGATAACCGAAATATACTTAAAATGATTGATCTTCAAAATTCAGATGTGAACGGTTTAAATTCAGGAAGTTTTCAAGATATATTTAATAAAACAGCAACTGATATTGGAGCAACTGTGAGAAGTAGTCAAATGGAAGCTCAAGATGCAAAGGCGAGTAAAGACGAAGCAATTGCACTTGAAGATGAGAGATCAGGTGTGTCATTAGATGACGAAGCTTCCTCTTTGATTCAGTTTCAACAAGCATTCTCAGCTAATGCAAGAATTATTCAAACAGCAAGAGAACTTTTTGATTCATTGATGAGGGTTGTCTCTAGATAATTGAAGTTGATAGGCATGGAAATTGCTAGGTTCACTATATGAAAATAAGTAACAAACTTTTTAATGACCAACAACTTGGTCAATTTTCCAAAAATATGGAAAAGATTCAAAAAATTCAAGATAAAATTTCATCTGGAAAAAATATAATTTTTGCATCTGATGACCCGGTCGGAGCAGTTCAGTTATCAGGAATGAAAGATAACCTAAGTAGGGTAGGACGTTTTATTGAAAACTCTAATATTGCACTGGACAGACTTCATCTTATGGATGCAACTATGGAAGCAATTAATACTGTTTTTATAAGAGCGAAAGAACTTGCTGTTCAGGCCTCAAATGACATTTATGGTGTTATGGATAGAGAGGCAATAGCAATAGAATTTGATGAAATGAAAAAAGAGTTGATGACATTGGCTAATACCCAAGATTCAACTGGTACATTTATTTATGCAGGTTTTAAAACAAAAACTAGTCCTTTTAAAATAAATGCAGACGGAGCTGTTGAGTATAAGGGTGACAGGGGTGTTCTGAATCTACAGGTAACTGAATCTAGACTCATAGAAACTTCAATCGATGGCAGCACTGTATTTCAGGATATAGTTACGTCTGAGGGCGTGTCCACAGATTTATTTGCTTCATTAGATAACATTAGTAGATCCATAAGGACAGCAGCAGGTGGAGTTGAAGAAGCAAAAGCTAATGGAATTGCTAAGTTGTCATTGACTAACGCAAATCCAGGCACATATTCCTTTACAATTAATTCTGGAGATAAATCCTCAGATTTTTCTTTAAATATAACAGGGGATGATCTAACTGATGTTGCAAGTGCAATTAATGGAGCAAACCTTGATATTACTGCAACTTTAGAGGATTCAAATAAAACGTTAAANTTAGTAAATACTTTAGGTAAAGACATTGATTTTGGAAACTTNNAAATAACTGGAATTGATAAAGCACAAGTNACTCCAACNTCTTTCTTTTCTTTTAAGGCNGTTGATGCTGCAGGAAACAATTTATCAAATGAACAAACNATTTATGACAAAGACCAGACAATTGCNAGTAGATTAGATGAAATTGTAACAATTCAAAGTCATGTATCTAATCAAAGAGCAAAAGTTGGTGCACGTATGAATAGTTCTGAAAGAATTAGAGATATCTTGGAAGAGAGACAAATTCTGATCAATCAAGATGTAAGTGAGCTTCAAGATGCTGATCTAGCTACACTTGTAACAAGTCTTCAATCTCAGTTAACTAGTCAAGAAGCTTCCCAAAAAGCCTTCATAAATATTTCAAAGTTAAATTTATTTGATTTTTTAGGTTAGTTATATAAAATCGTCAATACTTGGTTCCTTTTTTACAATCTCGCCTAGCTCTTGAAGGTCCTCTTCTTTTGCAATGTCCCAGCCTGCAGGAGCCTTTTCAAAATGTCCTGATCTCAAAGAAAACGAATAAGCTTTAAAATTTTTAACAGATTTATTGCTATTGTACTGTCGTTCCTTGTCACCTTTCAATGAATTCTTGAAAATACCCTTAATTTTTCTCTCACTTCTTCCATCATATTTAAATTTCCAAAAAACATAATTCATGGCTAATTCATGTGCTTCAAACATTGGGTTCTTTCTTTCTGATATGAATCTAAGTATCTCTTCAGATGGGGATGCTATTTCTACTTCTTCAACATTTTTGTAATAATTTGATATTGCATCAGCATAATTCTTGGAAACCATATCTAATGACAGTTGTTTTACAAGAAAATCCTTAACAGTAAGGCCTATGCAAATATCGTAGATAAACTCCGGACAGAATAATTTTTCACTCATATCAAAAATTTCTTATTTAAAGGTAATTATATTATAAAATCTCATAATTCAATTAAAAACTAAATTATTCCAAAAAAACTTAACAAATTTGACTGATGTCGTTGTTATTGTAACTAAAATTTATAAAGGTTAATGGAAACCAAAGGAGTATAAATAATGCCATCACTATCAACATATACAAACGGAGCCGTTTATGCAGTTAACGCCTCTGCACAAGCTAGAAGGTCATTAACGGCGTCGATGGGACGCTTGTCAACTGGAATAAGAACACTAAATGGTAATGATCCAGCCGGCCAAGCGGTCGCAAGTAACATCACAACACAAGCCAGAAGTGCAAATGTTGCCGCTAGAAATGCTGAGGACGGCATTTCTGTTCTTCAGGCTGCTGAAGGTGTTTTATTAGAATTAGCAACATTAAATACAAGATTAAGAGAGTTAGCAGTACAAAAGTTAAATTCAGGTTTTTTAAGTGCTGCTCAAGAAAATGCAATAACAACAGAAGAGAATCAAATTGTTACTGCTGCTGAAAAAATAAGCGAATCAACACTTAATGATAGAGAATTATTATCACCGTTTTTGCTTGCCATTAATAATCGAGGCACACTTACACAAATGGGACCAGTTAAAAAACCAGTCTTACAAAGTGGTGTAGGAAACGTCGACACTCAAATGGCAAACATATCCACAGCTTTGGGGCAAGTTGCTGCGGGAATAAATGCGTTAAAAGGGCATCAAAGTAATATGTATTCATTCACTGCCAACGCACGCGCTGCTGCTTCAAGAATTCAGGATACTGATTTTGCTAAGGAGTCTGCCACTTTAGCACAAAGTAGTATTCTTAACCAATCTGCTCTAGCAATGGTGGCGCAAGCTAACAACGCTATGGCTAATATATTAACATTACTACAATAACATTAATTAAGGAGAAAATAATATGACATCTGTAAGTAACGCTGCCGTTGGTGCTTTTCTAGCTGGGAACGCTGCGGCGAAAGCAAGACACGGCATGAACGAAGCAATAGCTCGTCTGTCAACTGGTGTTAGATCTATGTACGGTGGTGACGCGGCTGGTGCATCTGTTGCTCATACTTTGAGAGCTGATGGACGAAGTGCGTTAATGGCTGCTCGTAACGTTGAGGATGGTATTTCATTCTTACAAGCGGGTGAGNCTGCGCTGTTAGAAATAGCTGCTCTTAACACAAGATTAAGAGAACTTGCTGTTCAAGATCTAAACGCTGCATTCTTAGATGCTAACCAAGAAGCTGCTATCACTGCTGAAGAGGCTGCGATAGTTGCTGCTGGTAATGCAATCGATACTGCAACACTAAATAACGTAGCTCTTTTGACTGCTGGAATTGGTTTTACAACTGATATGGACGGCACACTAACGACATTAGGAGCTGCTGCTGGTTTAACTTTAGCGTCTGGTGTATCTAACGTTGATACTCAAATGGGTAAGATATCAAAAGCCTTGGGTTCTATGGCTGCTGGTATTGCTGCTCTAAAGGGTCATCAAGGTACATTGTATGCTTTATCTGCTAATGCAGAAGCTGCTGCTGCGCGTATTCAGGATACTGATTTTGCAAGATCATCTGCGAACTTAGCAAAATTTTCTATCTTGAACCAATCAGCAATGGCAATGGTATCACAAGCTAACCAAGCTAACGCTGCTGTTTTAGCAGTACTAAACTAATCTGTTTTAGTTNTACTATAATATAACAAACAGGTACTCTTAAACAGCTTAAAAGGAGACTAAATTAAGATTAGTCTCCTTTTTTTTAATGAATTTTTATTTAAAATATTAATCCTAACTTTAAATAGTCAAAATTATAACACTAAATATCGTACTTTTTCTTTAAATTTTACTACATACAGTATATTTTATGTTTTTTCTTAAAACACATTATTTGGCATTCTAATTGCACAACACTTACGTGAAAAAATTAAGGAGAAATATAAATGGTTAGCGTAAGCACAGTAAATACTCACGCATCATTAAAGCATATNATAAAGACTGAAAGAGAAATGCTTCANGCTATGGAAAGAATCTCTTCAGGTAAGAGAATTAATAATGCTGGTGATGATGCAGCCGGTGCAGCAATTAGTGATAGAATGTTAGCGACGGTTAGAGCTTTAGATATGTCAATCAGAAATGCATCTGATGTATTGTCTATGGCCCAGGTTGCAGAAAGTGCGATCAATGAACATTCACAAGCTTTACAAAGAATTAGAGAATTATCAATNCAAGCAGCTACTGATATTTTAAATGCAGAACAAAGAATTTATCTACAAACTGAAGCTAACCAATTAATTCAAGAGATGGATAGAGTTGCAAGAGACACCACTTTTAACGAAATTGCTGTGCTAGATGGTACTTTTGCTGATAGACGTTTTCAAATCGGTTCCCATGAAAGAGAAAAAGCGGTTATCTCCGTCGCNAATATGAGAGTTGATAAGATTGGAGCATATCAAAGTTCAACAAGTATGGATGAGGCTGGTACNGCTANNAANCTAGCATCTGAGGGTGCTGTAGGCGCTAATGCCTCTGTTACAAGTAGAGTGGTAGATGGCGATGATCTAACAATTACTGGATTAGTTGGACAAACAACTATTGACGTGAAAGCTGGGCACTCAGCCAAAGAGATAGTTGAATTAGTTAATGCAAAATTTGATAGCACTGGTGTAAGTGCAACTGCAACTACTACCGTTAAAATGCAAGTAAATAGTTCTGATGCTGCAACAGATCATGTAGTATCTTTTAATTTATACGGTAAAAATACAACTGCTCAGGCAATCTCTGCAACAATTAATGTTGCGGCAGCAGTCGGAGCTTCAGATATGACAAACCTTCGTGATGCAATTAATGCCTATACTGCTAATACAGGAGTTAGAGCAACATTAAGTGCAGATAAATCTAATATTATATTAGTCCAAGATGAAGGTGAGGATTTAATTATTGAAACTATTGATTTTGCAACTGTTTCAAATGCAAATACAAAATTTACATTTACAGCTATGTCTCAAGATCAAACTGATTCTGCAGCTACGCAAATAACAACAGCTGTAGATACTAACCACAATAGTGGTAACACCGATTCGGTTAGATTCACGGGACAAATCACATTTCATTCATCACAAACTTTTACCGTTGCTGGTAACGCTGGTGGTGGCCTATACGAAGCTGCACCAGGTACAGCTACTTTAAACCAAGTTGGTTCAATTGACATTAGAACTGTGGCAGGTGCTGTTGATGCTTTAAAAGTAATTGATAGAGCACTTGATAGGGTTCATATGGAACGCGCAAAGTTTGGTGCAATTATGAGTAGGATGAATGTTGTTATTGACAATTTAACAAATGTGTCAACAAACCAACAAACCTCAAGATCAAGAATTACAGATGCAAATTTTGCAGCAGAATCAGCTCGACTTGCAAAATCACAAATTCTTCAACAATCTGGAATGAATATGATTTCTCAAGCATCTCGAACAATGCAAAATGTTTTAATTT
Organism: Rickettsiales bacterium; assembly: GCA_002691245.1. Lineage (GTDB taxonomy): Bacteria > Pseudomonadota > Alphaproteobacteria > Methylaequorales > Methylaequoraceae > Methylaequor. The sequence goes on from NZHH01000024.1 coordinate 61,695, forward strand.
TATTCCAATAAACTAATGCTTTTCTAGGACGTTAATATAACATGACCTCGGTAAACAACAGACCTGAAATTCTTACAAAGTTAGGCGTCGGATCTGGACTTGATACCACTTCCCTTATTGAGGCTTTGGTTAATGCAGAGACCGAAGGAGTAAAAGAATCTTTAGATAACAAAGAAACTGAGTACAAGGCTCAAATATCAGCGTTTTCAACAATCAAAAACAACCTAAAAGTTTTCAATGATAATTTAGAAATTATTCAACAAAACAATTCCCTTGGTTATGCTGGATCTTCTTCAGACAAAACCGTTGCAACTTTTACTGTAAATGGAAATCAAGCATCACAATCAGTAAACTCCTCTTTAACTGTTAGTTCATTGGCAGCTGCTCATACGCTAACAGGACCAGCTTTATCTTCTCCAGGTACAACTGTTGGAGCAAGACAAATTAGCATTTCGTTTGGAACATGGACTGCTGATCCAACTCAAGGAGGTGGGCAAAGTCATAGCTCTAATGGAATGTCTACGATAACAGTAAACCCTACTTCCACAACTACATTAACGCAATTAAGAGATATGATAAATTCTGCTGCAACAGACTCAAACAGTGACGGTGAACAAGATGTAATGGCTACAATTTTATATGATGGTTCAAATTATATGTTGTCTTTAAAAAGTCAATTTGGCGTAGCTAATGAAATGAAAGTAACTGATAATCATGCATCTTCTCCCGTTTATGCTTACGACACATCCGATGGAGCACAATTAACTCAAAGAGTGGCAGGAACAAATGCAAGTTTTTCAGTAGATGGGATAAGTATGACAAGACCATCAAATAGTATTGATGATTTATATGCAGGTATGACACTTGATTTACTATCAACATCCGACTCTGCAGTAACTATTAAAAGTGAAGTTGATTTAGCATCTGCTAGAACGGCGATAACAGATTTTGTTACAACGTATAACGATGTTATGAAGTCTTTGCAAAGCTATAGAGAGTCTGACCCTACAGATGATGAAAGGAATGGCTTGCTAGCAGGGGATTCGTTATTGAGAAGCATTATGAACGAAATGAGATTGAGTAGTGCTACACCAATCAATGGATACGAGGGTGGCCCCTACTATTTATCAAATTTAGGCGTAAAAACTATGAGAGATGGTAGTCTTAGTTTTGCAGATCCTGATATGCTAGACAGACAATTTAAAAATAATGCTGAATCACTGAGAAGTTTCTTTAAAGATCAGATTATTAGTGATAGTACAGATATTATCCCACTAAGATATAGTATAGCAGATACTAAACCAGGATCCTACGCTGTTTCAGTTAGCTCTGGTACGGCAACGGTCGGAGGGGTTTCAACGACCGCATCAGGTTCAACATACACTGTTGCTTCGGGGGACCCAAATGGTATAGCGCTTACAATTAACTCAAGCAATACATCTGGTACAATTCATTATGGAAGGAGTTTTATAACCTTACTTCAAGAAAAACTTGATACATTTTTGAAATTCAATGGATTAATTTACAGTAAAGTAGAAAGTGCTAACCAACGTTTATCAGAATTGGCGCAAAAGCAAGAAAATCTTGATGATAGAATTGCTGCATTGTACAGCAGATACGAAACACAATATTCCGCTATGGAATCTGCGATTGCTGGTCTTAATGAAACATCAAGTTTGCTAGAAAACGCATTTAAAAGAAATGATTAAAAACTAAATTATTTTATTCTTTTGTCGTTACAGTTTATATAACTTTTTATAGGAGCAGTAATGTCAAATGGAGAAAAACTCGATAGTCTCTTTCTAGTGGATAATAAGGAAGCTACAGTAGGTGCAATTAATAATATAAAAAAAATAATAAAATTAACACTGGATCAGATCGAACAATTAAAATCTGAAAAAGTTCATAACTCAAAATCAATTGAATTATGTCAAAACACCATAAAAAATCTTTATATGTTAATTAATACAATTGACAAGGAGAGAAACACAACAATATCCAAAGATCTGGATTATCTTTACAAGCATTGTCTTTTTGCTGTAGTCAGAGTGAGAGATCATAAAGATTTCGATTTTTTGGATGGTTGTATACAAATTTTAAGTGATATTACAGAGGGTTGGGATAGAGTAGGTTCTGCTGTGAAGAAAGCTCCTGCTTTTGGTTAATCCTTTATGTCATTAGCAATTTATCCGGCTATAAAACTTGGAGAAAACCAAGAAAAGATTAGAAGATCAATATCCAGGCTAACAACTGGATTAAATATTTTAGCCGGCGGAACATCAGGTGATTTTGCAGAGGGTCTTTCATTAAATGCAGAAGGAAAATCAAATCAAAAAGTAATTTCGACTACAAAAGTTGGTTTGGATTTGTTAAAGACTGCAGAATCAGCCCTCATAGAATTGGCTTCTCTTGCAACCCGTTTACGAGAAATAGGTATTGCCGATACTGACACATCAAACAGTGCATCAGATACTGCAGCGTTGAATGCAGAGGCTATTGCTGTGAGTGACAGTATTGACGATATTGTGTCTACAGCCAAGTTTCATAATTTAGCACTTTTATCTACTAGTGCGAGAACACTTGCCACAGTAAAAGATGCAGACGGTAATACAACTACTATTAAAACAACTGCGGGTATAACAGCTACAAATATTTCCGATGCGACTAATTCTAACACTACAGCCGACACCGCAATTGGAGAAATTCAAACCTCATTAGGCCATGTTGCGGGTCATATTAATTCATTAGATGCTTATCAAAATACAGCAAATGCACTAGCTTCAATTCAATTAGAGTCTGCAGCAAAATTAATGGATACGAATTTTGCACTCGAGACTGCAAAATTAATGAAAAAAACTTTGATTCAAAAATATGCAACATCTATGGTTTCTAAAGCTAACGAGATAGAAGAAAACAAAAAATTACTAATTCTCTAAACTTTTAATTTTTTAGTCGTTTATTATTAAAAAGGAGTTATGGAAATGAAAAACAAACAAACGATAAAAAAAGAAAGCTACAAAGAAACTAATAACAAGCCAAGTGCCCAAGAGCAATACAGCATAATTTTAAAACTTTACAAGGGGCTACATGAAAATCTCGAGGAACTGTATAAAAAATCTAAAGATAAAAAATCATCAACAAAAACAAGTCAATTAGCCTATAAAGTAGATAGAATTGCATCTGGTCTTCATTTAACACTTAACTTTGAAGATGAAAAGACTCTAAAGATTAGTGAGAATTTTAGAGAATTGTACAGACATGTAAGATTTGCTATGAAAATGATTTATGAAAAACAAGAATTTAAGTTTTTAGATTCAGCAAGAGATGTTGCTAAAACTTTATACGAATCTTGGGCAAAAATAAAACCGTCTATTTAATATTTGTTATTTTTTCTTAATGCCATAGAATGAATTCTAATGGTAGGAAGAATTATTTCAGTAATTCTAACTGGACTAGTAGTAGGTTCATCTGTAGCTGTATTAGTCCAGGTTTTTCTTTTTCTAGTAAATTATTTTTCTAATTTATTAAGAACTGACTATAATATTCTTCTTAATCAGCATCACTTTAGTATAAATGAATTAGTAATTAAAATTATTTTTTTCTTTTTAATTGTTCCTTTTTTAGTAGGTCTTCTTGTAGGAATAATAAGAAATTTTAATCAGGGAAAAAGATGGCATGGTCCGCCAGATGTTATCTTATCAGTACACAAAGATGATGAAGAGCTGAATATCAAATCAGGTTTTTTAACCTCCATAGCCTCAATTCTGTCAATATCTTGTGGTAGTTCAGTTGGTCAATATGGGCCTTTAGTTCATTTTGGTGGAACTATTGGAGCTGAAATTAAAAAATTATTTTCTTACGCACCAGATTACAAAATTTTAGTCAGCTCTGGAGTGGCGGCAGCTATTTCTGCAGGTTTTGGTGCTCCGCTTGCCGGTCTAATTTATGCGAGAGAGGTGGTTCTTAGACATCAATCTCTGGCAAGTTTCTCTCCAATTTTATTATCATCAATAATATCTTATTTTTTTACTGTAGAAATTTTTAATTATGAACCTACTTTTGATATACCCCTTGTAACAGGAAATAGCCCAATAAATATAATATTTATTATAATTGGAGGAATACTAGCAGGACTTATGGCAAGTCTATATTCATACCTTTTGACAAATAAAAGTTTTAATTTTCTAAATAATTTTGGTTCGAGAAATTATCTTACCCCAGCTTATGCCGGACTAATATGTGGAGTAGTAGCAATAAAGTTTCCTGAGGTAACAGGAGTTGGTTCTCAAACTATTAATGATTTGTTGAATAATAGAGTTGGGTTAAGTTTAGCTATGATTTTTCTAATTTTAAAGTTATTCTTGACAACAATTTGCATTAGAATGGGCTTGGTAGGGGGTATATTTGCTCCGGCTTTATTTTTAGGTGCGAGTTTGGGAGTTGTAACAGCTGGTCTTGCGTCAATCATTTCGGAGGATATCAATCCTTTTTTAGTAATTTTATCATCAATGTCTGCATTAGGAAGTTGTATTATTGGTGGTCCAATTGCTAATGTTTTGATTATCTTTGAATTAACATCCAATTATCAAGCGGCACTTTCCGCAGGTGTTTGTATTGTGGTTGCAACCATAGTCTCCTCCCAACTAATTGGGCAATCTACATTTGATCAACTTCTGAATAATAGAAAAATTGATATAACAGTAGGNAGAGATATTCTTTTCTTACAAAGAAAAAAAATAAAAGAAATTGTAGACAAAAGNTTTNTAAAATTCNATNGCGACCTTTTAGTCAAAGACGCGATTGAAAAGTTTAAAGAATGGCAATGCGCTGANGGATATCATATNGGAAATAANAATANACTTCTTGGGAAAATTTCACTNCCCATNTTATTGTCTTATAAAAAAGATCAGAAAATTAAAGATGTGAAAAAACATAAATTTTTAAAAATTAATCATGAAGAGGACCTATCAGAGACTATNCAAAAATGTAAGGATTTTGTCGGTGAGTCAATCCCGGTGGTTGATGATAAAGGAAAAATNATAGGAATATTCAGTGAAAATGATTTGTTTATTAGTTATTTNGAAGCGGAGGAATTTAGAGCAGATGTAGAGACTAAATCGTAAAGTCAATNCTATTCTTCTGTTGATTNGCAGTTATTTTAAGTTGCGAAATCATTAGATATCTGGAAACGATTTCATTATGAAAATANGTTGGNCCAAATAGTTCCCTAGATTTTAANAANGCTTCTGTGCTAANACCATTACTAGGCGCTANCTTGGGGCTATATATTTTTTTTTTTAGTAGATCAGAATTTTCTCTATTATATGGATTCAANTTCTTNCTATCNTCGGTCTCNGTAATAATATTTCTCGTAAGCGTAGGTTGTGGCACACCTTTTGCTACATTATCAGTGAATTTATTAGAAATTGGATCTACGTAATTGTAATTAGGATTNATCATCTAAAAATNNTATATTATGAAACTCAATCAAGCAAAGAAATTTTATAAAAAAAGTCAAAACGATGGTCTTGAAAANCAGAATTCTTTTGAAATTTTCAAGAAAATTAACTANGAATTAGTAAGAGCTCTAAGAGTTGTTTCTGATAAAATCGAAAATAAAGAAATTGATGANATAAGNCAGAAGAATTTTACAAAAGCTTTNACAATTATATATACACTTCAAACTAGCCTTAATTTTGAGAAAGAATTAAAATTATGTGCAGANTTATTCAAACTTTANGAATATTGTCGAAAAAAATTAATAGAGGGCATTACCAGTCTTAANAGTAAAGAAATTTTAAACTCAGCCGTTAATTTAGATAAGNTGTTTAGTTTTAANTATATACAAACAAATGGATATAANAATGNTATCTGATAGATTCGTTAAAGAAGAAANGTTNGAAAANTCTCATTTNTCTGCAAAGATAACTNGACTTGANGTGCTTAGCATATCNATGACAGATTTGATAAATAGTGGTAATTCACAAAAAATAAGNCATCTNGAAAAGTTAAGACAAAAAATATTAAAGGATATAATAAAGAAAAATGAACCTATTGATGAAAATTTACAACCTAAGATATCAAATATATTCNANTTNAATAATAAAATGATAGAAAAAGTCAAAAAAGAAAAAGTAAAAAGTTTAAAGTTTATCAAACAAAAAATTAAGTGTTATAANACCTATGGNGAAATTTAATTTACTTNAAATTTGAATCAAAAANTTATTAAATAATAAACAAAAGTAATNCATCAAGAAATAGTGAGTTTNAGATTCNTTATAATTTCANTTGAGATTAAATTTANTCANAATCAAGCCACTAACAAATAAACTTTATTTTTGAAAAATANNNGCTTTCNNTCACTTTCCATCATAANTACTTTGATCATGTTTTTGTAAACTTTTANTATTTTCTTTGGATTCAAANTTAAAAANAATNAAAAATTTTTAAATAATTAATACATTNATAAATTNCTTNTTTTTGAGAAGTAGAGATGCATAGTATTTATANAAAAAAAATGTTAAGAGTTTATCAGGANTAATTTTCTTCAAAAATCAATGTGNAAAAATTTAGCTTAATACTTTTTATTTTTTTTTTTTTAATATTAAGTTATTTTTTNAAGGATTTTTTTGTTGAACTAAAAATTTCAATTCCTTATTTNCTAGGCTTNGTNATGTTTGGTATGGGGACNACACTCAAACTAGATCAAATCAAGGAGATTTTTCACAAACCCCTTTGGATATTCCTNACGCTAANACTTCAATACTCAATAATGCCTATTTTAGCATTTNTGATAGTAATTATTTTCAAATTTCCAAGTGAAATAGCATTAGGGTTCATTATACTAGGNTCATGTCCTGGAGGAACTGCCTCCAATGTTATCGCTTATATATGTAGGGCTAATTTACCTCTATCAATCTGCTGCACNTTTGTATCAACNGGCCTAGCTGTTTTTTTTACACCTGCTTTAATTTATCTTTTTGCGGANGAAAGTATTAANATTGATNTTTTNAGTTTGATTAAATCAACATTTTTTATTGTTTTTCTTCCAGTANTTATGGGAATATTTTTTAAGTTTTTTTTAAAAGAAAAAGATTCTAGTTATTTAAAATTTTTNCCTTTATTCTCTGAAATATCAATTGCTTTAATCATTGCNATAATATTTTCTATTAATTTTNATAGCTTNAATGATGTNTCTTTANNANTAATTCTTGGNGTGGTTCTTCATAATNTTTTAGGGTTNGTACTGGCAATGTTTNTTTCAAATTTGTTAAAGTTTCCTGAGGACGTGAAGAAAACAATTGCAATAGAAGTGGCAATGCAAAANTCTGGATTAGGTATGACNTTAGCACTTATGCATTACACAAAGNTTGTAGCACTTCCTTCNGCGATATTCAGTCTTTGGCACAATATTTCTGCATCAGGTCTTGTTTATTTGTGGAAAAAAAAATAAATTTAATATTNAAANCATTTTACGAAAGGAATTCANATGCGTATTAGNGCCAAAAATCAAATCGAAGGAAAAGTAACCTCNGTAATTCATGGATCAAGTTATTCCAGAGTGTCAGTAGAACAAACAGACGCTGATGGCAANGCAACCGGAAGTTTTGTTCACGCAGCAGTACCAGTTGATATTGCNAAAGACATGGAACTTNATAAAGGTAATCGTGTAACTTGTATTTTTCCTGCTGCTGCTGTTATTATTGGTAAACATNAATAAANTTAAGTGAGTATTTTTGCTGATTCATTTAAACTCATATTATCNTTAGANCCAGATTTATTTGAGATTATTTGGTTATCTCTAAAAGTTTCTGTATCNGCTTTGTTTATTTCCTGNCTTTTGGGATTACCGATTGCTGGCATACTTTCATCGAAAAACTTTCATGGTAAAAAAACAATTTTAATGTTTTTTAATGCTATGATGGCATTACCTCCTGTNTTCGTTGGTCTANTTCTATATATTGCTTTTTCTCANACTGGNGTTTTAGGNTTNTTAAACATTCTTTACACGCCTGTAATAATGACATTGGCTCAAATTATAATNATAATTCCAATAATAATTTCTGTAAGNGCAGAAATTCTAGAACAAATATTTAAAGAATATGAAGATATCTTTGATACATTTGAGGTTGATTTAATTAGTAGAATTAAAACTACAGTTTNTGATGCCAGAATTGCTCTTCTAACATGTATCTTNACAGGGCTAGGTAGAGCTTTGTCTGAAGTAGGAGCAATAATAATTGTTGGTGGAAATATTGTTCATTATACAAGAGTTATGACTACTACAATTGCACTAGAAACGTCAAAAGGGAACCTTTCGATGGCAATGTCTCTAGGAATTGTTTTAATTTTCATTTCAATTTCAATTAATGNCGCTGTTATGATAATGAAAACAATTGCAAAAAAGTATTCNTATGATTAACCATATCTCTATTAACAATATCANTTATAAAATTAANAAATCTTTTTTTTTTNATAATTTATCAATCAATTTTATACCCAAAGGGATAACCATAATTCTTGGGCCAAATGGAGCAGGAAAATCACTTTTAACNAAGGTTNTAAAGGGAATAGTGATNCCCGATAAAGGAGATCTNTCAATAGTTTTTAACGACCAAAAACCTAACATTGGTTATTTATCACAAAANATTGTCTTTCTTAGAAGAAATGTCTANAGCAATTTAGANTATCCNATGAAAATTAAAGGATGTTCAAAAAANGAAATATCAAAAAGGTTNAAATATTTGCTNGATATTTTTGGNTTTGAAAAAAGTAAATATGCCTCTGCAAGAAATTTATCAAAAGGTAATAAACAATATTTATCNTTTATAAGAACATTAGTTAATGATCCTTCTTTTCTTATATTAGACGAACCGACTTCCAATNTAGATATGAATTACACTAAAAAAATTGAATCNTACCTTTTAAAAAAAAAAAAAAACCTCAAAGATCATCATGGTTACTCATGANCTNTTTCAAGCAAAAAGGTTGGCAGATGAAATAGTATTTATGAATAATGGAAGATTAATTGAAATCTCAAAGACCGAAGATTTTTTGAGATCATCNAATAAAACTGTAAAAAAGTTTTTAAGTGGAAGTTTATTTTAAAAAGTGAGAGTTTTAAAAACTTTCAATTATTTGTTGAGTAAAACGTGTAAAAAAATATGTNCANTTNAAAGTTATNATAAACATTACAAAAANTCTAAAGGTTTTATCTAGTTGCTCACCAATCCANTTTATAAACCTAGTTGATTGNGATATTTTAATGCAAACTTCGAAAATTAATAAGAAAGAGAATATGAAGTTTAATATTTGGACATATCTTACATCATAAAAAGTTAGTATTAGCAGGGTTAAAAAAATAAAAATGACAGAAAAGATTATAATGAACTTAAAACAATTTTTTTTATTTCTGAGAATATTTACAATAAATTTACCTTTTAAATCAAAGATATCTGATATCATAACTAATGCTAAAATTAATAAGACATGAATTCCTAAAAGAATTAACAAGAAAAAGATTAAGTTATTTATTTTTGTTATCCTTTTTTGAGAAGTCTTTTGTTGACAATTGAAAAAGTAAAGCAACAAACAATATTGTAACAACATAAAATATTACAAAACCTACCGAATTATCTTGCATAGATTTATGCAGATCGTCTTGAGAGCATAAAATATCTTCTTTTATCGTTTTGAACTCTTTATTACAAAACTCAAATGTATTCTTTTTCTCTTTATTTAATTTTTCTTCCAATTTAAATTTCTATTTCAATTTCGCCATCTATTGTTTTTTCAAGCCCTAATTCTTTAGAGGTTATTTTAGCTTCAATGGTTATTTTTTTTGAATTATTTATAAGCCCGGATTTTACTTTTTCTCGGATATGTTCTTCAATATTTCGTTGAGATGAAATGCCGACGTTTTTTAGAAATTTTCTAATTGAAATGTTAAGTTTTTCTTCGTTCATATCATTACAATAATTTTAAAAAAGAAATTGTAAAGAATAAGATCTATTTTTTTTTAAAACAAACAAGGTGATCTATATTAATCGGTGTTTTAATTCCAAATTCTTCATTCTTTTCGTGAAAATGTTGGTGATGAGATTCAACAAGTACAGGGATAGATTCTTTTTTTTGAGTTTTAAGTGTATAAATAAAGTTCGTACCTCTAAATTTTCTATCTATGATTTTTAGTTTTAATTGACTTTTATCATCATGTTGTAAATCCTCAGGTTGAACAAGTAATTTGACAATATCTCCAACACTAAACGGATTTAAATTAGAACAACCAAATTTCCCATTGATTATTCCAAGATGGTGGTGTTCGAGTTTAGTTTTAGATAGTATTTTAACATTAATTAATGTTCCCCTTTTTAAGAAATCTACAACCTCAATAGTCTTTGGGAAGTGATAAACATTATAAGGTGTGTCAAATTGTTGCAGGCTTTGATTTATAATAATTCCACATTTATCTCCCATGTAAAAGGCTTCATTTGGGTCATGAGTTACAATAATTGCTGAGGTTTTAGTTTTTTTGAGGAGATCTTTTATAATTCTTTGTAATTCTTCTTTTAAAATTTGATCTATATTTGAAAACGGCTCATCTAACAACAAAAGATCAGGTGATGACAAAAGTGATCTCATTAATGACACTCTTTGTGCTTCACCAGAGCTAATCTCATGTGGAAATTTATGTTTAATTTTTTCTAATTTGAAGATTTTTAAAAGATCTAGAGGTGAATATAAAAATTTCTTTGTATTTTCTTTTGGCATACCAATTATGGCATTATCAATCACATTTTTGTGGGGGAATAAACAGTTGTCTTGAAAAGATAAAGCAATTTTTCTTTTTTCTGGACTTACAGATGAATTAATTGAAGATAATAATTTACCCTCCATCCAAATCTCACCACTTTTAAGTTTTTCCAAACCTGCAATTGTTCTAAGTATAGTTGTTTTTCCTACACCAGAAGGTCCTAGTAAACACGAAATTTCTCCTTTTTTTGAGAGATTAAAGTTAATTCCTTCGAGTTTATGTTCTTTATTTGATGAGAAGGTTGCCCCTTGAACTTCAAAAAAATTTTTCATTATTTTTATAGTTTATTTTGTACATCAAAAAAGTATTTATGTGAAATAAGAATTAATAAACTAGCCCAAAATATAACAAATAGGCAAGGAACTGATGCTGCCTCTATTAAATCTTGAGATGCAAATTGATATGCTTTTGATGAAAAAGTATCAAAATTAAAAGGCCGAAGAATGAGTGTAATCGGAAGTTCCTTAATTATTTCAATGGCTATTAAGATAAAAATAAAATATACATTTTTTTTCATAATTGGCCAGTGTACCTTTGAACAGGTTTTATATTTATTAAAACCCAAGAGATATGCAGACTCATCTATAGAGTAATTAATCTTGAAGTAATTTGATTTTATGCTGTTGTATGAAATCGAATAAAATCTTAAGAAATAACCCACTATAAGGCCAAAAAAGGTCCCAATAAACATTGATTTAAGATTTATATTTAGTAGATCACTTAACGAAGCAAAAAAACTTATTACTGAAACAGCAATAATAATACCAGGAATTGCATAACCTGAGATTGAGAGACTAGTAATAATATTTAAAAACTTACTTTTCAAAACACGATTACCAAAATTAACTAAATAAGAGAAAAAAATAATAAGTAATGATGTAAAAAAAATTAAAAAGAAGGTGTTTAAACTCAATTCAATTAAATTTAAATTTTTTGCATACTCAGGAAATTTATAGGACCAGAAAATCATTTGAGAAAAAGGAAAGATGAAGCTTATGAAAAATAACATAAAACAGAAAAGAAAAGCTGAAAGGGCATAAAAACCGTGCAATTTATTTTTTTTATTATTACCATCATTTTTTAATTTATGAAATTTAGAATTTTTTCTTGATAAACTTTCTAAAAGAAAAAAAATTAAAACAATGATCAACAAAAATAATGATAATAAATTTGACGTCTTCAAATCATCAAAAATAAACCAAGAATTATAAATTCCAGTTGTAAAAGTTGAAACTCCAAAATACGAAGCAGTTCCAAAATCAGCTAAGGTCTCCATAGCTACTAAACTAATTCCAACAAAAATTGCAGGTCTTGCTGATGGTATTATTATATTTGTTAATCTTCTAAAAGGGCTGAACCCCAAATTTCTACCTAAATCAATTAAGTTTTCAGACTGATTAGAAAACGCGGATTTAGATAATAAAAATACATACCCATAAAGTGTAAAAGACAATGAAAAAACACAATTTGTTATTGAAGAAAAATTTGGTAATAAATGATTTGCATCATTTACCTCAAATAAATTATTTAAAACCGTGTAGCCTATTCCATAGTTTTCAAAAAAAGCTGAAAGGGAATATCCAAAAATATATGGCGGTACCGCAAATGAGAGAATTAGTGAATATGAAAAAAAACTTGCACCCGGAAAATCATAAAACGTGACTAAATATGCTGATATGATTCCAAATATCGATGTAAAAATTATTACAAAAAAAAGAATAGTAAGCGAATTTATTAAATATTCAAAAAACCAATTATGTTGTGAAAATAAAAAACTGAAGTTTAGTGTGGTTGAATTAGAAATTATTGAAATAAGAGGTATTATTGTTATAAGAGAAATAATCAATACTAAGGAATAAAGTGTCCTATTAGTTCCATGATAATTATTTGAACCCTTCAACTTCTTTTATTTCCAACCTGCTTCGAGCATTAATTTGAAAGCCTCTTTTTGCCATTTTCCGTATGCTGATACATTTGTTGAGTTGTCTTGCTTAAAATCCAAGCCCATATTCTCAACCAATTCTGATGGCTTAATTGATGTTATAATTGGATATTCGTAGGGATTGTCCACAATATGCTTTTGTGATTTTTGTGTAAGAAGAAACTCAATAAACTGTATTGAATTCTTTTTATTAGGAGAGTTTTTTAAGATACCTATCCCAGAAATATTCATATGTGTTCCTCGGTTAAGCTGATTAGGAAATAGGGGTTTAACCTTTTTACTTGCTTCTTGTTGATTCTTTCCCTTTTGGCCTGAGGCCATTAGTGCAAAGTAATACGTATTAGCAATGGCAAGTAAAGATTCTCCTGCCGCAACTGAAAGAATTTGAGCTCTGTCATTACCACTTGGTTCTCGAGAAAAATTTTTAACAAATTGTTTCAACCATTTTTTTGTGAATTCAATTCCGTTATTTTCTATTATAGAAGCTACAAGAGATTGATTATAAACATTATTTGATTGTCGTATGGCTATTGAGTTTAAATATTTTTTATCAGACAAATTCTCATAACTTAAGTTTTTCAAATCATCGAATTCTATTTCGTTAGGGTTGTAGTATATGATTCGAGCTCTTTTTGTTATTCCTATCCAATATGGTGATCTGAATTCTTTTGGGATTTTTTTTTCAATTGATTTTGAATTAATTTTTTGAAAAAGGCCTTTTTCTGTGGCTGAAGCTAATCTGCCAGCATCAGCTAGAAAAAATAAATCACCTATACATGATGCTCCTTCTTCTGTAATTCTTTTTTCAAGAGCTTTAGATTTACCCGAAACAACGTTTACTTTTATTCCGGTTTCTTTTTTAAATTGTTCAAATAACTGAAGGTCTGAATTGTAGTGTCGAGTTGTAAATAAATTTATTTCTTTAGCATAAACATTTTGAGAATATAAAAAAATTAAGATGAAGATAAGTTTAAACATTAATTTATGATAATGATTATTATTATTGAATATCTTTTTTAGGATATTTTGTCAATAATTGAGATAAACAGGGAGGTTTTTCTCCCTGTTTATTAATTAATTTATAAATTATCTATTTAATGTTAATGAGCTTGGGCTTTTTGTGATCTGGAACAATTTTTTCTAATTTTATCCTTAACATTCCATCCTTTAGCTCTGCTGAATTCACGTGTATCTCATCAGATAGAGTAAAACTTCGCTCAAATGATCTTTGAGATATACCTTGGTGAATCAAGTTTGTTGAATTTTGACTTATTTTTTCATTAATTAAGGATCTCACGCTAAGTTTACTGTCGGCATGTTCCACTTCTATTTGGTTTCTACTAAAACCAGCCAGTGCCATCTCAATAGTGTAGTTATAATCATCGTTTTTAACAATATTATAAGGGGGATAGCTAGAAGAATTCAAATCCATCTCAAATAAGCGATCAAATAGGTCATCAAAACCTACAGAAAATGGCATGAATTTAGTTTTATCAATAGTTGAAATATTATTTTGCATTTTTTATCTCCTTTAAAAGCAAGATTATTATTAATTATGCCCCATTAAGGCAGCATATGTAAATAATATAATGACATATTGTCACATTGTCAATATGTCATTCGCATAAATTATAACGCTACGCTTTACTTATATAAATTCAAATTATACTTCTTCTGGTAAACCCTCAAATTTGAGAGTACTTTCTTAACATAAAATCTAGTTTCTGAAATTGGAATTGATTCGATCCAGTTCTCATAACTAATTTTCTTTTTTCTAGGGTCTCCGTATCTTTTTATCCAAATTTTAACTCGACTCGGTCCTGCGTTATATGCAGCTAGAGCTAATGGTAAAGATTTATCAAATTTAATTAACATTTCATTAATATAAGTAGTACCCAAAAGGATATTATATTGAGGATTTTTAGTTAATTTATTTTTGTAATATTTAATTTTAAGATCTCTAGCTACCTTTTTTGCAGTGAATGGCATTAGTTGCATTAACCCTCTTGCACCTGCAGAACTATATGCATTAATTGAAAAATTACTTTCTTGATGAACTATTGCGTGGATAAGAGCTATTGTCGATTTTGAATTAATAAATTTTTTTGGAACATATTCTTTTATTTCTGGATAAGAATATTTAAAAGATGGATAGTTAAGGCTTTTTGATAATTTACCAACAATACTTTTGTCCAAAAGCTTATTGGCTTCATTTAGAACAAAAAACTTTTCATCATCTGTTGACGCCATATCAAAAATTTTTTTGAAAAAAGGATAACTCTTTTTTATTTTTTGATTTGACTCGATTATAATTTTTATAACGTTAATTAAGTCATCAAATTTAGTTGGTTTTACAAGGATATATGACTTTTCTTTAATGTTAAAAGAACCTAATTTTAAAGATGCATTTTGTCCATAAAAGGAGTATTTATTTTTTGAAGATTCTTTCAACCATTTATTAATTATTGACTTTTTAGATTTTTTTTTTAAGTTCACTAATGCTAGCCAATATGACGATTTAGCTCTAAAATTATTATCAGAATTATTAAATACATTTTCAAAATGTTGAATGGCTTTGTCATTCATTTTTAAATGATGAAAAGCAACCCAACCAGCTAACCACTCTGCTTCTAATCCAGATTTAGTGTTTAGTGGTAAATTATGTTTTTGAAGTATTTTATAAGCATTCAAAAATTCTTTTTTATTCAGAAGTCGCCTAACAATAATTCTAGAATTGATCCACCAATTTCTTACATTTTGAATTTTTTCAGGAGGATTAAATAATAAATCCGCTGCGGTATTTAGTTTGGCCTTTCTTCTCCATCTCATCCTTTCATATATTAATCCAGGATCGTTCTTTAAATTCGTAGGCACATTTTTGATTAAAGACGAAATATTTCCTGATCTTCTGCTTAAACCTAATCTTGCTTCTCCTAATTTTCTTAAGTCTCCATTTATCCTATTTAATGTTCTTCTTGCTGAAATATTCTTGCCTTCATAAATTAATCTTTCAAATCTTTTCCAATTATCACTTTGATTCCAAAATTTACTGTAATTTCTTATGAAATACTTTTGTTGTTTGAATGTTAAATCTGAGTTAATCCAGATATTTGATATAATATTTTTTTTATTAATTTTTATACCAGACTTGATGCGTGCTTCTAAATAGTTAATCTTGCCTTTTGAGGTTGTAGGTGGATTTGACTCAAACCAACTTAAAACCCTAGAAGTTTTGATTGAGTTGTTTATTGAAGATTCTATTTTTTCAAGGATTATTTTTGAATTTGGCCAATTTCTGTGGGTTTCATAAAAACTTGTTAGATAATTAAAGGAATGATTACTACCTGGCCTGGTTATATCTAACCACCTTATGTAAGATGCTAAATTTTTATTTTGATAATCCTCAGCAAGTGTAATGGCCATAGTCCACTTTTGTTTTTTTATTTGATCAAAAACATCCTGATATAAAGTTAGCTTTACCTCGGGCCTTGCTTTTGGTTTTGGAGGTTCAAGGGCAAATGTGAAATTGGAAATTAATAAGATAAAAAAAAATATCTTGATTCTTTGAAAATTTCTTATCATAAATGCTTATTATTATTTCCTGGAAAATATTAAACAATAAGAATATTATAATAATTTTATTGTCTAACTGAGAGCAAAATGATATTTAGTGGATCAATTCCAGCTGTTATAACACCATTTACAAAAAACTTTGAAATAGACTTTGATAAGTTAGAAGATCATATAAATTTTTTAATCCTTGAAGGTTCGCATGGCCTAGTTTCCTGTGGAACAACAGGAGAATCTCCTACATTAAATCATGAAGAACATAAAAAAGTTACAGAATTTATAATTAAAAAAAGTAATTCAAGAGTCCCTGTAATGGCAGGATGCGGGTCAAATTCAACTGAAGAAACAATAGAGTTAGTTAAACATGCCCAAAAGGCTAAAGCTGATGCAACTTTATTAGTAACTCCTTACTACAACAAACCATCTGATGATGGGTTATATAAACATTATAAGAAAATATCTGACTGTTCAAAAAATATGCCTATATATTTATATGATATACCTGGAAGGTCAGTTGTAAAAATTTCCAATGAATTGATTAAAAAATTATCAAAGATCCCAAATATAGTTGGTGTAAAAGATGCAACTTCAGATTTATCCTCGCCAATGGAAGTGAGGATGAATTGTGGTAAAAACTTTCATCAATTATCTGGTGAAGATTCAACCTTTCTGGCTTTTTTAGCAAATGGTGGGATTGGCTGTATTTCTGTTACGGCCAATATTGTTCCAAATTTATGTGCTGAAATTTATAATAATTGGATAATAGGAAATATAAAAGAATCAATGAAATTAAACCAGTTGTTATATCCGCTGAACAAAGTCTTATTTTTGGAATCAAGTCCATGTCCAGTGAAATACGCTTTAAGCAAATTAAATAAATGTGAAAATATTCTTAGATTGCCTTTAACATCCGTTAATAATAATACAAAAAAAAAGATTGATGAAGTGCTCAAAAAACTTCATTTAACAAAATAATTGGTGAACAAATCAAGCCTCATAATTGCTCAAAACAGAAAAGCAAAGTTTAATTATCAAATTACCGAAAAAATAGAGGTTGGGATAGTTTTAAAAGGATCGGAAGTAAAATCTATTAGAAGTGGGAATGTAGCAATAGAAAATTCTTATGCTGTAGATAAAAACGGTGAGTTTTGGGTGATGAATTTATTTGTAGATCTTAAAGAACATCAGAAAAAAATAGATAATATTGATAATCTAAGACCAAAAAAGCTTTTACTAAACAAGACTGAGATAAATAAGATTAATATCCAAATAAAACAAAATGGTTTCACCATGGTTCCTCTTAATCTTCATTATAATAAAAAAGGTTTCATAAAAGTACTTTTGGGAATTTCAAAAGGGAGAAAAAAAAGTGACTTAAGGGAATATAAAAAACAACAGGATTGGAAAAGAGAAAAGGCAAGATTAGAGAAACAATGATATTAGTAGCAATTGGGTCAAATTTAGATTCTAAAATGTATGGTAGTCCTTATGAAAATTGTCAGCAAGCTCTGAAGTTTTTAGAGGAAAGTTTTTCAATAAAAAAGATTTCAGAATTTTATAAAACTGAACCAATTCCAAAATCAAAACATCCTTGGTTTGTAAATGGAGTTATAAATATTTCTACAAGATCATCTCCTTTAGAAACTTTAAATATCTTAATGAATATTGAAAAAAAATTTTTAAGAATTAGAAATCTTAAAAATGCACCAAGAGTAATTGATTTGGATTTATTAGAATATGATGGCAAAATTTTGAATGATCCAAAACTAATCCTTCCTCATCCTAGAATGCATTTAAGAAAATTTGTAATAAAACCCATATGTGACATTGACAAAAATTGGATTCACCCGATTTTAAATCTCAGAGCTCATAAAATTTTAAAATCCCTTGCAATGCAAAAAATTTTTAATATAAATGTTAGTAATTATGGCTAGAGTTACCACAGAAGATTGTATAACATCAATACCAAACAGGTTTCAGTTGGTTATATATGCTTGTAACAGAGCAAGAGATTTAACCTCAGGTACACAAGCAGGAGTTTCTGCAGATAATGATAAGAATACAGTAATTGCACTTAGAGAAATAGCAGAAAAAAAAATAGACCTTATTAAAACTTGGGAAGCGATTGTAAATGCATCACAAAAATATCAACCAGTTGAAGAAACTGATATAGATGATGATCAAACGATACCAATGAATGAAAATGCTTCTCAAGTTTCCTTTGATAATTTTGAGAAAGAAAATGCTTCAGAAAAGAAGAGAAAAAAAATATACATGACGCAAAATGAGATTCAAAAGCTAATTTCACAAAAGAAAAATAATAGTGATGAAAGCGAGTCAACTGAAGTGGAAGATTCACCAAATCTCAAAGAAGAAATAGAATAAAAAAAATTCGTATTTGAAAATTATTAATTTTGTCCTAATATTTTGTTGTGTTAAGACAAGTTGAACTGATTGAAAAAGTCAAATCATATGACCCAAATGTTGAGGAAGAGCTATTAAATAAAGCTTATGTCTTTTCAATGAGGGCTCATGGAAGTCAAAAGAGAGCATCAGGAGATCCATATTTTTCTCATCCATTGGAAGTTGCTGGGATATTGGCTGATCATAAATTTGACTCCAAAACCATCATAACTGCACTTTTACATGATGTTGTAGAAGACACAACCTTTAATCTTTTAGATATTAAAACAAATTTTGGAAATGAAATCTCTTGTTTGGTTGATGGTGTAACAAAGTTGTCAAATTTTGAAGGAAGATCAGATAAATTTAATCAAGCTGAAAATTTTAGAAAGTTATTATTAGCTACATCAAGGGATATTCGAGTCCTTTTTGTAAAGCTTGCAGATAGACTTCACAATATGAGAACATTAAGATTTATAAAGGATAAAAATAAAAGAAAAAGAATATCTTTTGAAACTCTTGAGATCTACTCACCTCTAGCTGAGAGATTGGGAATGGATGAGATAAGAAAAGAACTTGATGATTTGAGTTTTCAAACAACTGAACCAGAGTTGAGAGGCTCTATAATACAAAGGTTATCTTTATTAAGGCAACAAGATGAAGATGTTTTAGATAAAATTGTTAAAAATATTGAAGACTTCCTCATAAAACAGAATATAAATTTTAAAGTATTTGGAAGAGAAAAAACTCCTTATTCAATCTGGAAAAAAATGAAAGTAAAATCCGTAAACTTTTCGCAATTATCGGATATAATGGCATTCACAATTTTAGTTGATGATACCAAAATATGCTATGCAGTTTTGGGTTTGCTACATCAATTTTACTCATATGTTCCAGGTAGATTTAAAGACTATATTTCAACCCCAAAACCCAATGGATATCAATCTATTCACACTACACTTATTGGACCATTAAATCAAAGAATCGAAATACAAATTAGAACATTTGAAATGAATGAAAAGGCAGAGTTTGGTATAGCAGCACACTGGATTTATAAAGACAAAATCAATATTAATGATGGCAAGCAATACAGATGGATGAGACAAATACTAGATATAATAGATCAATCTAATGAACCAGAGGAGTTTCTGGAACATACAAAAATGCAAATGCATGCTGATCAAGTTTTTGTTTTCACTCCAAAAGGTGATTTGGTTGCATTACCAAATGGTGCAATGCCACTTGATTTTGCATTTTCAGTTCATTCAGATATTGGTTCATCATGCATAGGTGTAAAAATAAATAATTCAATTAAACAGCTTAACACAAAATTGAAGAATGGCGATCAAGTAGAAATAATTTGTGGGGAGCAAAACACTCTTTCAACAAAATGGTTGGATTTATCTATTACTGGAAAGGCAAGAGCTTATATAAAAAAATTTTTACAAATTAAAGAGGATGAGGATTTTAAAAAATTAGGAAAAGAAATTCTAGTTAATCAGTTCAAAATTCAAAAAATGAGATATTCAGAGAGGAATATAAAAACAGTTTTAGATAAACTAAAAATTAAAAATTTGGATGACTTGTATAAAGCAATCGGCAATGGAAAAATTCCTTCTGAGAAAATTATTTCTTCAATGTTTCCTGAAAAAAAATTACTGAGGAAGGATGATAAAATTATTTTATTTAATAAATTAAGAGATCAAAAAGAAAATAATAGACCTGTAATTCTAAAAGGTTTAACCCCAGGAATGAGTATTCATTTTGCAAATTGTTGCAATCCTATACCTGGTGACGATGCTATAGCATTTATAATGGAAGGAAAGGGATTGTTAATTCATCAATTTTCATGTGAAGAATTGAAGAAAAGTGAATCTGATAGTATAGAAAAAATCAAAGTATCATGGGAGAATCTTCTTTATAAGAAAAATGAATTTGTTGGTAAAATTAATGTCACAATTAAAAATAAGATTGGATCTTTGGGTGTTTTGTCATCGATTATTGCAAAATCTCTTAGCAATATAAGAAATCTGAAAATCACAGAAAGAAATAATGACTTCTACAAGATTAATATTGATATAGATGTAAAAAATAAAAATCATTTAAGTAAGGTGATTGTATCTCTGAGGGCGTCTGAGTTTATTGACAACGTTTCTAGAGTATAATTAATAATTATTATGAACATGTCTAGATTCATTAGACTATTAAAAATGAAAATCTATAGAATAAGAGACTTTCCGGAATCAGTCGCAATTGGTTTGGCATGGGGAGTAGCAATTTCTTTTACACCACTATTGGGTTTTCATTTGATAATCTGTTATTTAGGAACGGTTTTGATGAGAGGAAATTTGATTGCTGCAACAGTTGGATCAGTAGTCGGAAACCCATGGACATTTCCTATATTTTTTTACTATGCCCATAAAATAGGTTTATTCTTTTTTTTTACTCCACTTCCAAATTATGAATTTACAATAAGTTTCTTATTAGAAAATTTTGGAGAGTTATTTTTTCCAACACTTATAGGTAGCCTCCCCATTGCAATTATTATATGGTTTATTACCTATAAAGTGGGTAAATTTTATTTAGAAAAAAGGTATTATGAAAAAAAAAATAAGGTTGGGGGTAAACATTGACCATGTTGCTACTCTTAGAAATGCAAGAAATGAGGATTTCCCCAATCTTCTGGAAGTAGCTAGTATCTTAAAAAAAATTAATGTTGATTTAATTACTGTTCATCTAAGGGAAGATAGAAGACACATTAAAGATCAAGATGTTAAAGATCTGATGAAAAGTAAACTTTTACCCCTTAATTTAGAAATGGCAGCTACTGAGGAAATGAAAGATATATGTTTAGAAACAAAACCATTTTCATGTTGTATTGTTCCAGAAAGAAGGGAGGAACTAACAACTGAAGGAGGGTTGAATGTCAAAGATCAAAAAGATTATTTAAGTAAATTTGTATCTCAAATTCAAGAATCAGGGACGAAATTATCATTATTTGTTGATCCAGATTTAGACCAAATCAAATCAGTGTCTGAATTAGGAGTCAAAGTAGTTGAAATTCATACTGGAAAATATTCAAGATCTTTTGACAAACAAGATTTTTCAAAAGAACTTAAAAGAATTAAAGATGCGGCTTCGTTTTGCAAAAAGCTAGATATTGATTGTCATGCAGGACATGGCCTAAACTTTAACAATGTAAAAAAAATTTCAGAAATTGACAACGTGATTGAATTGAATGTTGGTCATTTTCTAATATCCAACTCTATCTTTGATGGTTTAGAGAAAACAATTACAAATTTCATGAAAATTATAAATCACACTAGTATTTAAGATTTTTTGTAATAAAATTCTAAAATGAAAAATACTTTTTTTAAAGAGAACAAAAACTCTAATAAACTCAGAAAAAATATAATCTCATTTACATACGCTATAATAGCAGCTCTTCTTATAAGAAGTTTTATATTTGAGCCTTTCAGCATACCGTCTGGTTCTATGTACCCTAACCTTAAGGTTGGAGATTATCTTTTTGTTTCGAAGTACTCATATGGTTTCTCAAGACATTCTTTGCCATTTAGTTTGCCCTTAATAAAAGGTAGAATATTTTCTAAAGAACCAAAAAGGGGCGAGATTGCTGTTTTTAAAACACCGGAAGATAATAGAACTGATTATATAAAAAGAATAATTGGACTTCCTGGCGATACAATAGAAATAAAAAATAATCTAATAATTTTAAATGGAACAGTTATAAAAACCAATAAAATTTCTGAAGAAAAATATAAGTCTTTTGAAGTCACTAGAATCAAAGAAAACCTTCCTAATAAAAATAAATATGATGTTTATGAATTCAAGCAAACTATTTTAGGGCTAAATACAAATAACTTTAGAGAGATAAAAATACCAGAAAACAAATTCTTTGTGCTTGGGGATAATAGAGACAATTCTCAGGATAGTAGATTTATAGGACTAATCCCAAGAGAAAACCTTGTTGGTCGTGCTGAAATAGTGTTGGTTTCATTTGATACAGAAATTGGAAGTTTTTTTAAGTTTTGGACTTGGTTTTCAGCATTAAGAAAAGATAGATTGATAGTTAGTCTACTGCCTGAAAGAGAAAATGAGTAGATTGATAGAATTGATAAAGAAAATTAAATACGAATTTAAAGATGAGGGTTTGTTAATAAGGGCGTTAACTCACTCAAGCTATAAAAAAAAAGTGCAAAATTATGAGAAACTTGAGTTTCTTGGTGATAGGGTGCTTGGACTAATAATCTCAAAAAAAATCTTTTTAACTTTTCAAAATGATTCAGAAGGAAACCTAGCAAAAAAATTGTCATTATTAGTTTGTAAGGATACATTAGTAAAAATTTCAGATAAAGTTAATTTAAAAGACCATTTGAAAACATCTAAAGAAATTAGTAATAGTTCTTTAAAATCTATAAAAGCGAATTCAATGGAAGCTTTGATTGGTGCCATTTTTTTAGATTCTGACCTACACGCTGTTGAAAAAGTAATATTAAGACTATGGAAAGATGAAATTGAGAAAATTGATTTATCAAATCATGATCCGAAATCAAGGTTACAAGAATGGTGTTTGAGAAAAAGAAAAAAACTTCCAATATATAGGTGCATTAGTAAAAAAGGACCTGAGCATGATCCAGAGTTTACTTTTAGTGTAGCTTTTGATGAAGAGTTTTTCGCTACTGGCAAAGGAAAAAACAAACAAGATGCAGAAATCAATGCTGCAAGTATACTTTTAAAACAAATTGAAAAATAAAAACAAATATTGTGGAACAGTACTTTTTGTTGGACTTCCGAATGCAGGAAAATCTACTTTATTAAACTCTATAATTAAACAAAAAATATCAATTGTAAGTCCAAAGGTCCAAACAACAAAAGATCAAATTTCAGGAGTATTTAATAAAGATAAAACACAAATAATTTTTACAGATACTCCGGGAATTATTGAAAAAAGAAAATTTTACAATAAACATTATGCAAGAATGACTTTTAATAAAGATATTGATGTAGATTTAAATTGTATAATTGTAGACCTTCAAAAAGATATTAATGATAAAAATATTGAAAGTTTAAATTCTTTTTCCAAAAAATTTAAAAAAAATTTTTTGGTTCTAAATAAAATTGATTTGGTTTCAAACAAAAAAATGTTAGAGGTTTCAAGTCTGTTAAATTCAAAATTAAATTTCTTAGAAACTTTTTTTATTTCAGCAAAAAAGAATAAAGGGATTGAATATTTTATTGATAGAGTTGCAAAATATATTCCACAAAGAGAATGGCTTTATGAGAATGATATTCTTACCGATAAAGGCATAAAATACCAAATTTCTGAAATAACAAGAGAGAAGATATTTAATCTTTTGAACAAAGAGATTCCATATACTACAGAAATTAATACAATGATTGAAGATAAAAAAGAGATTTGCACCATTTACCAAGATATTTTAGTCCTTAAGGAGTCTCAGAAATCTATTATTATTGGAAAAAATGGAGAAAAAATTAAAATGATAGGATCTAGAGCAAGGTTAGATATAGAGAAACTTTTAAAAAAAAAGATTTTTTTGAATTTGATTGTAAAAAAAAAATAACTTTAATTGTATTATGAAAATTATTGACGAAGGTTTTTTTTTATATTCATCAAGATTTGGAGAAAGTTCGAAAATTCTTTATATTTTTTCAAAAGAAAATGGTTTAGTAAAAGGTTTAACTAAAATAACAAAAAAAAATTGTATTAATTTTATGAATCTTGATAAGGTTTTATTTTCATGGAGCTCCAGAGATAAAAATGGTTTAGGTTATTTGAAATGTGAACAAAAGAATTCAACGTTTCTTGATCATTATTTGTTTTCAATTGTAAAAGCATCCGCTTCTGAATTATGTTTGAGATTTTTACCCTTATGGGAAAAAAATGCCGATATTTACGAAGACGTTGTAAAATTATCATCACTGAACAATAGGGATAGTAGTTTCTTGATAGGAAGATATCTAAACTGGGAAATAAATTTATTAAAACATTTAGGCTATGGTTTTAATTTAGAATATTGCTATGTGTCCGGAGAAAAAAATAATACTCATTTCATTTCTCCAAAAACCGGAAATGCTGTTAGTTATGAGGTGGGTAAAAAACTTGCTCATAAATTATTTAAAATTCCATTATGTATGAAAGAAGGTTTTAAAAAAAACCATTATGAAGATTATTTAGATGCAATGAAGATAAATCTTTTCTTTTTAAAAAAGATTTTGGATAATAAAAATTTGAGGTTTATTTATAGAGACCAAATAACTAAATTTTATAATAATTTATCAAATTGAGGGAGACCAATTACCTTCCTTGAAATATTCAATATTATTAAAAGATGATTTATAATTCATATTCTCAGATTCTTTAACCCAATAACCAATATATAGGTAATTTCCTTGGTTATGTTTCATATTTTCGATTGTTTTTAAAATTAAGTTTTTTCCTAATCCTCTTTTATTTAAATCTGGATTAAAAAAACTATAAACTGCAGAGTATCCGTCATTTAAAATATCGAGAAGTATTGAGCCATAAAGCTTTTCATCTTTATCAATTAAGTCGAAAATTTTTGTTTCATTTGTTGATTTATGAAAAAAACCTATAAATTCATTTTCAGTCATGCTTTTCATCCCTCCGTTAGTGTGTCGAACCCTGCAATAGTATTTAAATAAATTAAATCTTTTTTCATTGTAATCTTTGTTTACAACTAATGATAAATCATTATTAATCTTTAGGTTTCTTTTGTTACTTTTTGAAAAAATAAATTGTTTTATATTAATTCTTGATGAAATACATGAATTACAATCTTTACAAGATGGTATATACATGTGGTTATAGTTTCTTCGAAAGCCTCTCTTTGTTAACTCTGAGACTATATCGGCGCAATCTGGAACTGAAATACTTACATAAAATCTTCTTTCTTGGTTGCCTTTGATATATGAGCAAGGAAACTCAATAGAACTTCTAAAAAGCAAATCATTTAATTTTACAGTACCCATATTTATTCAAGCATTATAATTTGTAAATCAGCGACATTTGTATTTGTTCCATTAATTATTACAAGGGAATTAATTTTTTTCAATACCTCATATGAGTTATTATTATTCAATTCTTTTTCAAGCTCAAAATTAGTAATATCATTTATTTTTGTTAAGCTATCTTGATCAACTATCGCACCTGCTGCATCAGTTGGGCCATCTCTTCCGTCAGTCCCAATGGANAGTAAAGTGAATTTGTAATTAGGTATAACTTTGTCTGCATATTTAATAAATTGAAGTGCAAATTCTTGATTTCTTCCACCTTTTCCATTTCCTCTTAATTTTACCGTACTTTCTCCTCCTGAAATTAATATTATGGGTTTATTAAATTTTTTTTTTTTTATATCGNNAACAAATCTTTTNGCAAGGTCTTNGACATCACCTTCGACNTCACNTTTCCAAATANTTGAATTAATTTTTTTTGATTTNCATAAATTNTGAATTGTTTGCAAGCATTGGAAATTACTTCCAACAANAGTATTTTTTACATTTTTAAATAAAAGANTATTTTTTTTGGGAGTCTCAAATTCTTTATTAGAAATTCCTNTATTGACATGATCTTTTATACTAAANGATAANTTATTCCATAAATTATAATTTTGTAATATTTTTTTCACATCATTGAATGATGTNNTGTCAGGAACGGTAGGNCCNCTAGCTATAGAACTTAAATCATCNCCTATTACGTCNGAAAGTATAAAAGTGTGAACTTTTGCCGGNTGGGACATCTTTAAAAAATTACCCCCTTTAATTTTTGAAAGATGTTTTCTAACTGTATTTATTTCCTTGATATTGGCACCACAGCTTAATAATNGTTCATTAATTTTAATTTTGTCATTTAAAGATATATTTGAAGAAGGGTAGGGTAAAAGTGCTGAACCACCACCTGAAAGNAAAAATAACACTAAACAGTCATTATCAAGANCTTCTAATTTTTTTTCTAAAAATCTTGCTGCAAGTAATCCATCCTTATTTGGTATAGGGTGACCAGACCTAAAACATTTAAATCCCTGAACTTCTTGAAAATTTTCATTATTAACAATAATTATTCCTTCCAGAATNTTTTTTTTTANTTTTTTTAGTAATGATAGNGATGTTTTGNCCATGTCAACAGAAGCTTTTCCTACGCATATTGGNATTACATTTTTAAAATTAGAATATTCCTTNCAAGATTTNCCATCTCTCACAATTATTTTATCNTTATAAATATTGAGAAATTTTTTTAAAAAGTTGTCAGGCTTAACTGATGAAATACCTTNATTGAATAATTCNAGTAAAGTTTTGTTGTGGTTATTAAAAACTCTATGTGAGTTCTTAGACAATNAAACAACTCTGTCTGCNGGTTCTTTGCCATCAAAGAATGAGGTTATATTTGANAGNACTCTCATTCCCATTGCNTCTCTAGTTTCTTCTGTAGCACTTCCTAAATGAGGTAACAGAAAGACATTCTTTAGATTTAATAATTTAGGGTTNACTTTGGGTTCTTCTTCATAAACATCNAGACCTGCTCCTTTAATCATATTTTCTTCNAATGCNTTTACCAAATCGTCTTCAACAACTATATCACCCCTTGCTGTATTNATAAGAAAGCTTGATTTTTTCATTTTAGATAATAAATCAAGATCAATTAGTCCTTTTGTTTCTTTTGTTGANGGACAGTGTAGTGAAACAAAATCAGATGCTTTCAACANNTCNTCAATACTNTTACATGATTCAGCTGCNNATTTTTTTGCAACANNGATGTCCTTGAAATANGGNTCGTAATAAATAATTTTCATATTAAAACCAAAATGTGCTTTATGAGCAACAGCTTGCGCTATTCTTCCCATACCTATTAAACCTAAAACCTTTCCAGTGATTTTCGACCCCATCATGTGAGTTGGTCGCCAACCAGTCCATTCTTTTTTCCTNACATGNAATTCACCCTCCGATGCTCTTCTGCCTGCACCTAATAAAAGTAGCATTGCTATATCGGCTGTNCAATCNGTGAGTACTTCAGGNGTATTAGTAACTACAACTTCATNTTTTTTTGCNGAATCTATATCGATATTATTAAANCCNACTCCAAAATTNCCTATAATNTTGACNCTTCTATTACTTGAAGAGATTATCTTATCATTTATTGAGTCAGTGACGGTGGGCANCAAAGCATCAAAANTATTNATTGCATCGAACAACTCATTTTCGGTTANAGGTTTGTCCGATTCATTTAGAGTTACATCAAATGAATCTCTAAGTTTTGATTCNACACTGTTAGGCCACTTCCTTGTTACCAATACTCTGTATTTTTGAGTCATTATCTAAGGCCTTTCTCCAATATTCAGANGCAGCTGCAATCCCGCTACCTGGTTTTACATTAATACCTGAATCAATCATTGCCATTTCAGCACCATTTATAAAGGCTGAGGCCTGTAGTTCATTTAAATCACCAAGATGACCTATTCTGAATACTTTTCCGGCTACTTCAGTTAACCCAGCACCAAGTGATAAATGATATTTACTAAAGGCTGTGGAAAGTACTTTTTTTGCATCTTTATCTTCAGGAACTACAATTGCCGATACTGTGTCAGAGTACCAATAACGGTCTTTGGCACAGAGTCTTAATTCCCAACCCTCTAATATTGCTTTTCTTACACCTTCAGCTATTCTATGATGTCTTTTGAAAACATTTTCAAGACCTTCCTCAAATATCATGTTACACGATTCTTTTAAGGCTCTGAGCATAGGAATTTGAGGGGTGTAGGGAAAGTATCCATCCTTGTTAGTTGCAATTTGATCTTCCCAAGAATAATAACATCTTTTAAGTTGGGCAGTTTTATGAGCCTGCAAAGCTTTTTGGCTTACACACATAATTGCCATTCCAGATGGTAACATAAAACCCTTTTGAGATCCGGATATTGCGCAGTCTACTTTCCATTCATCCATTCTGAAATCAATTGAGGCAATTGAACTTACTCCATCAACAAATAATAACGCTGGATGATTGGCAGCATCCATCGCTTTTCTTATATCGCCAACGTTTGAGGTAACGCCTGTGGCTGTTTCATTTTGCGTCACACAAACAACTTTTATCTTGTGGTCAACATCATCTTTTAATGTTTTTTCTACTTCTTCAGGTGGAGTCCCTGTTCCCCATTCTCTTTCTACAATATCAACATCTAACCCAAGCCTTTTAAACATATCAGCCCACAAGTGACTAAATTGACCGTATCTATAAATCAAAACTTTTTCATTGGGTGACATAGTGTTAATAATTGCTGACTCCCATGCTCCTGTTCCAGAACCGGGAAAGAGAAAAACCTGTCCATCGGTAGATTTAAATACTTTTTTTACATCCTTATACAAAGGTATCGTCAATTCAGGAATTTCTGGATTTCTTTGATCCTCTGATGATATGTGCATAGCATTTAATATTCTTTCAGGTATATTTGTTGGACCTGGAATTGCTATATGAAATCTTCCGGGATGTTTTCTATTCATTTAATATCTCCTTTTTCTGTTTTTTAAATTATTAATCTGATAATGAACAAAAATCAAGTCTATAAATTAAGATTATTTATTTAGCCACTTAGCAACTTCCATGGAAAAATAAGAAAAGATCAAATCTGCTCCCGAACGTTTAATACAATTTAAGCTCTCTAAAACACAGTCTCTTAAGTTAATTAATTTTCTTTCTGCTGCACTTTTAATTAGACAATATTCACCACTAACTTGAAAAGCTGCTACTGGAATTAAACAACTGTCTCTAACTTCTCTTATAATGTCTAAGTAATAGCCTGCTGGTTTAATCATAATTATATCTGCACCTTCATTTATATCCTCCAATGATTCCTTTAGAGCTTCTTTTCTATTTCTAAAATTTATTTGATATGAATGTTTTTTTGAATCTCCCAAATTAACTGAACTTCCAATGGCGTCACGAAAAGGAGTATAAAAATTTGAACAAAACTTTGAACTGTATGAAAGTATTATTGTTTCTTTGAAACCTAATGATTCTAAGTTTTCTCTAATTGATTTTATTCGACCATCCATCATATCACTTGGAGCAATNATTTCACATCCTGATGATACCAGAGAAATTGACATTTTTGTAAGGGCCTCGACNGTTTTATCATTGTCAACCTCACCATAAGAATTNACCACTCCATCGTGNCCTGTTGANGTGTAAGCATCAAGCGCTACATCNCANATAATAATAAGNTTGGGAAATTTCTTTGTTAATATTCTTAAACTTCTACAAATTAAGTTTTTTTCATTATAACTTTCTTCGGCTTTTGTNGNTTTTTTATTGTCTTTAACTTTNGGGAANATTGCAATAGCTTTAATTCCAANATCCACTATTTTTTCTAATTCAATACAAAGTTCCTTTATTGTAAATCTTTTTAAATCATAAAGATTTTTTGTNTTNGTNTTNTCATCATCTTCTTTCAAAAAAAAGGGCATAACTAAATCATCTGTTGTTAGGNTNGTTTCTGAAACTAAATCCCTNANATNTTGTGATCTNCTTAACCTTCTNCCTCTGTGATAAGGAAANCCATTTCCTNGGATGTANTTCATTTANACTTTATTGAGAGCTTGGTCAAGATCCTCAAGAATATCATCAATATGTTCAATACCAATTGAGAGTCTNACATAACCTGGTGTGACACCAGATGACAGTTGTTCATCGGCTGATAATTGAGAATGGGTAGTTGAGGCAGGGTGAATGGCTAATGATCGTGCATCACCAATATTAGCAACATGATAGAATAATTTTAAATTATCTATAAACTTTTTTCCTGCTTCTTCTCCACCTTTTAATTCAAATCCTAACAAAGCACCTAATCCTCCAGACATATATTTGTTGGCTCTCTCTTTATGAACACCATCCATGAGATTGGGGTAGATTACTTTTTGTATTTTACTATTTTTAGATAGAAACTCCGATACACTATGAGCATTTTCGCAGTGTCTTTGCATCCTTAGAGGAAGAGTTTCTAAACCTTGTATGAAAGTGAAAGCATTAAATGGACTCATTGACGAACCATAGTCTCTGAGTAAAATTACTCTTGCCCTTAAAATATATGCAATCGGCCCTAATGCTTTTGCTGCTTGAGACCAAACAGCTCCATGGTAACTTGGGTCAGGCGAATTAAGCATTGGAAACCTATCACCTGCAGCTTCCCAGTCAAAATTACCACCATCAACAATCAAACCTCCAATTGAGAGTCCATGCCCACCAATATATTTTGTTGTCGAATACACAACAATATTTGCTCCATGAGAAATAGGTTTGCAAATATACGGAGCTGCGGTGTTATCCATTATGAGTGGTACCTTATTCTTTTTACCAATTTGTGCAACTTCACTAATAGGGAAAACATTAAGTTTTGGGTTGGGAAGAGTTTCAGCATAAATACACCTTGTTTTATCGTCAATCGCATTTTCAAATTGTTCTGGTTTTGTCGGATCGACAAATCTGCATTCAATGCCAATTTCTTTCAAAGTATTTGAAAATAGATTCCATGTTCCACCGTATAGATCAGTAGAACTTATAAAATTATCTCCAGAATGACAAATATTTTGTATAGAGAAGGCTGATGCTGCCTGCCCCGAACTTACAGCCATTGCAGCTGCACCTCCATCAAGTTTTGTTATTCTCTCCTCTAAAACTGCACACGTTGGGTTCATTATCCTTGTGTAAATATTTCCCAGTTCCTGCAAAGAAAATAACTTTGCGGCATGTTCTGTGTTGTTGAATTGGTATGATGTGGTTTGATATATTGGAACTGCAACAGATGTTGTTGTTTCATCTCTTCGATGCCCAGCATGTAAAACTATGGTTTCTTCTTTCATGTATACTCTTTAATGGTTATGTTATAATAGTATAATAAACCGTGACAAAATTTATTTCAAATAATAAAAATCTATTTCGAGAGTTAGAAAATTTTGATCATAGCAAAAAAGATTCTTATGATACAGAGGGTCGTATCATATATAAGGGTAGATCCCTAGTTAATCTTGCAAGTAATGATTATTTAGGGTTATCCAAAGATAACGAAGTTATAAATACATCACTAAGTTGGCTCAAAAAATATGGAACAAGTTTGTCCTCATCAAG
The DNA here is from genome assembly GCA_002691245.1 of Rickettsiales bacterium. Classification (GTDB taxonomy): domain Bacteria; phylum Pseudomonadota; class Alphaproteobacteria; order Methylaequorales; family Methylaequoraceae; genus Methylaequor. Next base: position 93,594 of record NZHH01000024.1, read on the forward strand.
ATTAATAACTGGAAATTTAAATAAGATCTCTATAATAGAGAAGCTAATAAGCAAAAATATAAAGCATGAAAAATCTATAATTGTTGGCAATGGTTTTTTATTAAACTCTACCTTAATTCCTGCATTGACAGGAAATAATCTTGGAAGCAGAAAAAAATGTTATATTTTTTCTGATAAATACAATCATGCTAGTATTAATTTTGGATGTATTTTTTCTAGACAAAAATTGTTTAGATATAGGCATTTGGATTATAATCATCTTGAAAGTTTATTAAAAAAAGTACCAATTGACTCAAGAAAAATTATAATTTCAGAAACCTTATTTAGTATGGATGGTGATTTTTTGGATGTTAAAATTGCAAGGTTTTTATCAAAAAAATATAATGCTTTACTCTACTTGGATGAAGCTCACGCTTTTGGCGTATTTGGTGAAAATGGTTCTGGTTTATCTGGAGGAACAATTAGGTCAGAGAATGAAATAGTTGTTGGAACATTTAGNAAAGCTATGGGGAGTTATGGATCGTTTGTTTCTTGTTCAAATTACTTTCATAAAATTATAGTAAATTATTGTAGTGGTTTGATATATTCAACTGTTTTACCGCCTTCAAATTTGGGTTCTATATATGCAGCAGTAAAAAAAAATCCTAAAGTTAAAAACTTAAGAAAGAAAATTAAAAATAATTTTGAATACGTTTTAAAAAACTTGAAAACTTTATCATTTAATACTTCAAGTTCGAATTCTCATATAATACCTATCGTACTTAATAACTCTTTTAAGTGTCAGAATTTAGTAAAATATTTGTTTAAAAATGGTTTTTTTGTTAAATATGTCAGACCCCCAACAGTACCTATTAATCAAGAAAGGATAAGGTTGTCAATAACTTCAACTTTAAAAAAAAGCACACTTGAAAAATTTATTAATATCTTGCTAACTTTTAAAAGAAATGAAATATAATTTTTACTTTGTTCACGGTTGGTCTTTTGAGCAATCATTTTGGGATCCAGTTAAAAAAATGATCAAAGAGAACAATTTGTCAAAAAATTTAATTAGTGTTGACCTTCACTATTTCTCAAAGAATGTTGAAAATTACTACAATTTTACATCTGAGAAAAAAAATATTTTTATAGTTCATTCATATGGACTTAATTGGTTTCTAAAAAAAAAAATAAGATGCAAAGCCTTGATAAACTTTTTTGGTTCGCCCGACTTTATTAACCTTCAATTAAATCCTTTAAAAGCAACCATGAAAATAGATAGAATGATTGAAACCATTGATTTGAAACCAGAAGATGTGATTAAAAAATTTTATAAACTTTGTAATATTAGTTATGAAAAAAAAAAAATATTCAATATAAAAAACCTAAAAAAATCATTGATAGATTTAAGATCTGAAAACCTTTTGACTCCGTTTCTTAATTCAAAAAACAAAGTTTTATCAATCTATTCTCTAAATGACAAAGTATTTTGTTTTAAGAAAGAGAAAGTATTAAAGTTTAAAAACGAAAATCATCAGGTTAAAATTTTCAAAAATTATGATCATGGCTTCCCTCTAAATAACCCAAGTGTTTGTTTTAAAATTATTAAGAAATTTATAAGTGAAATTTAATGAAGTTATTCAAAAAGCAAGTTGAATTATCATTTGATAAAAGTTCAAAAATTTATGACAATCATAATGCTCTGCAAAAAGAAGTGTCAGAAAAGCTATTAAATCTTTTTTTTGATTTAAAAGAAAATAAAAGAGATGATTTATTTCTTCTTGATCTGGGTTGTGGAACAGGTGAAACAAGTAAAAAATTATTAGAAAAAATTAAAATTAAAAAAATTCATATGGTAGATATATCAAAAAAAATGTTACAAGTTTCCAAAAAAAAAATTAGCCATGATAATATTTATTTTTATCAAAAAGACTTTGATAATTTCAATGATTTTAAAAAGTATAATATAATAATGTCTAATATGTCAGTTCATTGGTCTAAAAATTTTTTTCATTTGATAAAGAAAATTTTAAATTCGATAAAAAAAGATACAATCATACTTTTATCGCTACCTAACTCCAAAAGTTTTAGTGATCTAAAAAAAAAACATAGAAAATTATTAAATGATTTTCCCAATATTAGTAAATTTGAAAAAGAATTTGAATCTAAAAAGTTTTATTTTAAGCATAAAGAAATTGAACACTATCAAAGCTTTAAAAACATTTTAGATTTTTTAAAAAATTTAAAAAAAACAGGAACACACGTAAATTCTGCAAGTAAAACTAAACAAAAAGACCTTTTTAAGTTAAGAGTAGATTCAGATAATATTATAGTAAACTTCAAAATTAGTTACTTACTTTTTAAGAAAATAGAAAAATAATGCATGAAGGTTTTTTTATCACTGGTACAGACACTAATGTTGGTAAGACAATAGTCTCTGCTATTTTGGTAAACAAATTAGATGCCGTATATCATAAGCCAATTCAATGCGGGTTAAATAAAAATGGAATGAAAGACTCAGACATCATATTCGAAATATGTAAAAAAAAGACCATAATCAAAGAAACTTATTTTTTCAAGAAACCATTGAGTCCTAATATTGCCTCGGTGGATGAAAATGTAATAATAGACATTAAAAAATTAAAACAAATACAAAAAGTTAAAACTGATAAGAAAATAATAGTTGAAGGTGCGGGCGGATTACATGTGCCAATTAATAAGAATTTGTATTTGTACGATTTTGCAAATATTTTTAAACTTCCAGTTATTTTGGTTTGTAGAACTGGGTTGGGTACAATAAATCACACTCTTTTGTCAATTAAATGTATCAAAGAAAAAAATATTAACTTGTTTGGTCTTGTATTTGTAGGTGAAGAGGAACCCGAGACTATTGAAACAATTTTATATCATGGTAAAAAAATTTATGGAAAAGGGCTGAAGATCCTAGCACGGATACCTATAAAAAAAACAATCAATAAAGTTGTAATTGATAATTTAAAAAAACTTTTCATCAATATATGAAAATGAAAAAAAATATAATTAATAAAGACAAAAAATATTTATGGCATCCCTTTACACAAATTCAGGGTTCTAATGACCCAATAATCATTGAGAATGCTAAAGGTGAAAAACTATATGATATTGATGGAAATGAATATTTAGATCTCATATCTTCTTGGTGGATAAATACTCATGGTCATTGTAGAAAAGAAATAATTGAATCTGTATTTAATCAATCAAAAAAATTAGAACAAGTTCTTTTTGCTGGTTTTACTCATCAACCAGCAGTTGATTTAGCAGAAAAATTAGTAAACTTTTTACCTAAAAGCTTATCAAGAGTATTTTATTCTGATAACGGATCCACTGCCGTTGAAATAGCAATGAAGGTTGCAGTTCAATATTGGTATAACAAAGGAAAAAAGAAAAACAAATTTGTAGCTTTTAGAGGAGGTTATCACGGAGATACTTTCGGTGCCATGTCAGTTGGTCAAACCTCTGGTTTCTATGAACCTTTTAGAGAGATTTTAAATCCAGTTGATTTCATAAATTTTCCAGAAGACTGGCGAGGAAATAATGAATTAAAAAAAAATGAAAATGAGGCTTTATTACAAATCTCAAAATTACTAAAAAAAGAAAAAAATGAGATTGCAGCCGTAATAATGGAGCCCTTAATTCAAGGTGCAGGTGGAATGAGAATATGTAGAAAAGAATTTTTATCAAAATTTGTAAAAATATGCAGAGAATCCGGAATAATTGTAATTTTTGATGAAGTAATGACAGGCTTTGGAAGGACTGGAAAAATGTTTGCTTGTAATCATCTTGATATTTACCCTGATATAATTTGTCTTGCAAAATCTCTTACTGGAGGTTTTATACCTTTAGCAGCTACGATTTTTGATGAAAATATTCATAAAGAATTTGTTGATGCAAATTTCGAGAAAACTTTCTTACATGGTCATACTTTTTCTGCAAACCCTGTAGCATGTTCGGCAGCATTAAGTTCGCTAGAACTATTTCAAAAAGATAATACTTTTGAAAAAATCAAAAAAATCTCGGATATACATCAAAATTATCTTGATGAACTTTCTACAAAAAAAAATATAAGCAAAGTTAGAATGTTAGGAACTATTGCTGCCTTTGATTATAATGGTATATCAAGTAAGTATGGTTCAGAGGAAAGTAGATCTTTAAAAAACACATTCATGAAGCACGGACTACTTCTTAGGCCATTAGGTAATACAATCTATCTCATGCCTCCTTTTTGTATTTCTCCTCAAAATTTAGTAAGTTCATATGAAAAATTAATTGAAATTTTGCAGTAATTATTTTTTAGTTTAAACTCAAATAATGTTTGATAATTTAGATTATAAGATTGAGTCATTATTAAAGCCAACCTCAGACTTAATCACAAATATTATATTTGGTAGCTTCACCTTTTTTGAAACTCAAGTTCCTTACATTGTTTTGTGGTTAGTATTTGCTAGCTTATACTTTTCCTTCTATTTTAATTTTGTCAATATTATATATTTCAAAAGAGCTTTAAAAGTTGCCTTTGGAAAATACGATGATCCGAATCATCCTGGAGAAATAACACATTTTCAATCATTCACTGCAGCAATGTCTGGTACAATAGGTCTCGGAAATATTGCTGGTGTTGCCGTGGCAATATCTATTGGTGGACCAGGAGCAATGTTGTGGATGATAATTACAGCTTTTTTTGGTATGACACTAAAATTTGTTGAGGTAAGCCTAGGACATAAATATAGAGTTATCCATAAAGATGGAACTGTTTCTGGAGGTGCAATCAGATATCTTTCAGATGGCTTGGGAAATCTTGGTTATGTCAAAACTGGAAAGTTTCTAGCAGTTTTTTTTGCTATTTGTTGTATTGGTGGATCTTTCGGTGGGGGTAATATGTTTCAGGCAAATCAAGCATTTCAACAAATTGTTGAAGCAACCGGCTCACAAGATAGTCCTTTTTATGATAAAGGATGGTTAGGGGGGCTAATTTTTGCTTTGATAGTTGGCTTTATCATTATTGGTGGAATAAAATCAATAGGAAGAGTGACAGAAAAGTTAGTACCTTTTATGGCATTTGTTTATGTGATTTCTTGCTTATATATAATTTTCTCTAATATAAATTTACTTCCAGAATCTTTGGCTAGGATTTTTGAAAACGCTTTTAGTATTGATGCGTCAGTAGGAGGGCTGATCGGATCATTGATAGCCGGTGTCAAACGAGCTGTTTTTTCAAATGAATCTGGGATAGGTTCTGCTCCTATAGCTTATGCTCCAGCAAAGAGTGATAATCACTTAAACACTGGTTTTATGTCGTTATTATCTCCTGTGGTAGATACTATAATTGTTTGTTCTATGACAGCTCTTGTGATAATTATAACCGGCGTTTATGAAAACAACACCGGAATTCAAGGGGTTGAATTAACTTCGAGAGCATTTGAATCAGTTTTCAGTTGGTTCCCAATGATACTAGCTGTAGCTATAACTTTATTTGCAATTTCTACTCTTATTACTTGGTCATATTATGGTTTAAGATGTTGGACTTATTTGTTTGTGATAGGAAACTTTAGCAAATATTCTTTTAAATTTATTTTCTTAAGTTTCACCATTGTGGGTTCATCAATGAACTTAGAGAGTGTTATTAACTTTTCAGATTCCATGATTTTTGCTATGTCAGTCCCAAATATAATTGGATTATATTTTTTATCATCTGAACTTAAGAAAGATATTAAAAAAATGGAGAATAGTTAAAAGTGGGGGAGATACTAATAGCATCTGATCATGCAGGATTTGAGCTAAAAAAGAATTTAATCATGAATTCTAAAATTAACAAAGTATTTAAAGATTTGGGTGCATTCTCAAGCAATTCTGTTGATTACCCTGATTATGCAAATAAATTATCCCTTTTAATTCACAATAAAAAATTTGAAAAGGGTGTGTTAATTTGTGGTTCTGGAATAGGGATGTCAATGGTTGCAAATAGATACAGTCAAGTTAGGGCAGCATTGTGTATGAATTCTGAGATGTCCAAGCTTGCAAGGCAACACAATAATGCAAACATATTAGTTTTAGGTTCAAGGTTGATTTCTTTAGAAGATGCTATTAAATGTTTATTAACATTTATAAATACAAATTATGAAGGTGGACGTCATCAGGCTAGACTTGATAAATTTAATTTAGTAAGATAATAATTTAATTGGAGACAAAATGACAGCACAAGTTTTTTTCGAAAGCAGTCTTACACAAACAGACCCAGCAGTATTAGATGCCATTAAAAATGAATATCATAGGCAAAATGATCAAATTGAATTAATTGCATCAGAAAATATCGTTTCTAAAGCAGTATTAGAGGCTCAGGGGACAATACTTACAAATAAATATGCAGAAGGGTATTCAGGTAAACGTTATTACGGTGGTTGTGAGCACGTTGATGTTGTTGAAGACATATGCATTGAAAGAATAAAAAAGCTATTTAACGCTGGTTACGCAAATGTTCAGGTTCATTCAGGGTCTCAAGCTAATCAAGCAGTGTTTCTTGCACTTCTTAAACCAGGAGACACCATAATGGGAATGTCTTTAGCTGCTGGTGGTCATCTCACACATGGAGCTCCTCCAAACGAATCTGGCAAGTGGTTTAATGCAATACAATATGGCGTGAAAAAAGACACCGCCTTAATTGATTATGATGAGGTCGAATCATTAGCAATCGAACACAAGCCTAAACTTCTGATAGCAGGTGGATCATCTTATCCGAGAATTATTGATTTCAAAAAATTTAAACAAATTGCCGATAAAGTTGGAGCACTCTTTCTGGTTGATATGGCTCATTTTGCTGGACTGGTAGCCACTGGTCTTTATCCTAATCCTTTAGAATACGCCGATGTAGTGACTTCTACAACTCATAAAACCCTAAGAGGTCCTCGTGGTGGTATAATCCTCACTAATGACGAAGGTCATGCCAAAAAAATTAATTCGGCTGTTTTTCCAGGTTTACAAGGCGGGCCTTTGATGCATGTGATTTGTGCCAAAGCAGTAGCATTTGGTGAAGCACTCCAACCGGATTTCAAAAATTACATAAAATCTGTCGTTTCAAACTCTAAAGTGTTATCAGATGTAATGCTAGATAGAGGGTTGGAAGTTGTTTCGGGTGGAACCGACACTCATTTAGTCTTGGTTGATTTGAGACCCAAAAATTTAACTGGTAAAGCCGCAGAGAAATCACTTGAGAATGCTGGAATCACCTGTAATAAAAATGGTGTCCCTTTTGACCCGCAAAGTCCTTTTGTGACATCCGGCATAAGACTTGGCACACCAGCTGGAACAAGCAGAGGGTTTGGAACAGAAGAGTTTAAAATAGTTGGTAATTTGATTGGTGATGTTTTAGATGGTTTGTCCCTCAATATGGATGACAACTCAAAAATTGAAAAGGAAGTAAAATCAAAAGTGAAATCTTTATGTGAAAAATTTCCTATATATAGCACAGCTATATGATAGGTTTTAATTAACTAAAAGTACACGGTTTTTGCTTTTATTAAGGAAGCTATTTATGAGATGTCCATTTTGTGGTCATGACGAAACTCAGGTTAAAGACTCCAGACCTTCTGAAGATAACAGTTCGATTAGAAGACGTAGACAATGCCCGGCTTGCGCAGCCAGGTTTACAACTTTTGAAAGAGTACAGCTCAGAGAATTAATGGTTATTAAAAAAGATGACTCAAGAACTATATTCGATAGAGAGAAATTAGTAAGATCAATACACATATCTTGTAGAAAAAGACCAATAAATTCAGACCAAATAGAGTTAGTAGCAAATAGCATACAAAGGAGACTTGAGAGTTCTGGAGAAACGGAGATTCCCACAAAAGTTGTAGGGGAGTTGGTAATGGACGCTTTGAAAGAATTAGATAGAGTTGCATATTTAAGATTTGCATCTGTATACAAGGAGTTTCAAGAAACAGATGATTTCAGAAAATTTATTGATAAAAACTTAAATTTGAAAAACGAATAGGTAGTGGATTTAGATACAAAATATATCAAAATCATTAATTATTTGCTAAAAAAAATACGAGGGAGCACTTTCCCAAATCCAGGAGTTTTTGCTTTAATAGTAGAATCTGACAAGAAATTTATTTCGAATAGAATTGTAAGTTTCGGATTTACACAATTTACTGGAAGACCTCATGCTGAAGCAGTTGCAATTTCTGGAGCAAGATTTTTCGCTAATAAAATTTATACCTTGTATTCGTCATTAGAACCTTGTTGCCATCAGGGTAGAGGAGAATCGTGTGTTAAAAAGATCCTCAAATCTAAGGTAAATAGAGTGGTTTTTTCAATTAAAGATCCAGATCAAAGAGTAAATGGAAAAGGCATGTCTATCTTGAAGAAAAATGGTTTGGAAGTAAAATATAATATTTTAAGTGATGAAATTAAAAAAACATATAGAGGATATATTTACAATAGAACTATCCAAAGGCCTCAAGTTACTTTAAAAGTAGGCTGTTCTATCGATAGCAAAATAGCTATGAAGAGAGGTCAACAGGATTTTATAACCAATAAATTGGTAAAAAAAATTGTACACAACTACAGAGCTGAATATGATGCAATTTTAGTCGGAGGGAATACTATAAATATAGATAATCCAAAATTGAATTGTAGAATAAAAGGACTTGAATATTTGTCACCTTATCGAATTGTTTTATCTAAATCGTTAGATTTTGATTCAAATTCAGAAATTCTAAAGAAAAGAAATCAAAAACTTACTATAATATTTACCTTGGAATCAAGTAAAAGAAAAAAAGAAAAAATTAAAGACAAATGCTTCAAATTAATTAGCTTAAATAAACAAAATTTTACATTATCTAATATACTGAATGAGTTAGCTAAATTTGGCATTTGTAATTTGTTGATCGAGGGAGGTAGCAAAATTTTTACATCATTTTTAAATGAGGACTTGGTTGACCAGATCATTATTTTTAGATCAAACTCTTTTATTGGTTCAAAAGGCCAAGATTTACTTACAAAAAACTATAAATCAAAGCAAAAATCTTTTTTTCAAAGTTCTTTTTGTATTGTTAGAGATAATACAATGGAAGTTTTAGAGAGGAAAGAATAATTATATGTTTACAGGAATTATCAAAGAAATTGGAGTGATTCGTTTAATTAATTTAGAATCAAAAGTATTAGGAATAGAATCAAATTTTAAAAAATTAGTACTTGGCGAGTCAATCTCATGCTCAGGTGTTTGCCTAACAATTTCAAAAATTGATAAAGATATTTTTTATTGTAATTTATCTGCTGAAACAATCGAGAGAACCAATTTAAAAATAAAAAACTTAGGCGATAGAATTAATCTAGAGAGATCTTTAAAAATTGGAGACGATCTTAGTGGTCATTTAGTTTTTGGTCATGTTGACGGACAAGCTACATTAGAAAAAATTATTACAGAAAAA
>NZHH01000025.1:0-20265 GCA_002691245.1 Rickettsiales bacterium
GCTGCAGTGGTAAAGGCTACAATTAAAAATTAATTGTTTGAATATAAGCTTTTTATCCTTGAATAGAAACAAATAGCGTTGTAACCCTTAACTCGGACAGGTGGCCGAGTGGTTTAAGGCGCTCCCCTGCTAAGGGAGTGAGGGGGAAACTCCTCCGTGGGTTCGAATCCCATCCTGTCCGCCATAAAAACAACATAAACTATTGATTTTTAAACATATTGTATAGTATTGTGGTATATTACCCACAATAAGGTAAACAAATCAAGATGATTTTAAGCTTTTTCGAATTTACAGGTACCCCACCTACCCCGTACCCCCAAAAATTTGTAATCATCAACATAATCTATGTACTGCAAAATGCTCAAAGGATACCCTACAATGTTAACAGCTAAACAAGAAAACTTCGTTGAACTCCTTACTCAAGGTACAAGTCAAACTTCCGCGTATAGGGGTGCTTATGACACCCAAAATATGTCCGATAAGTCTGTCTGGGAGGAAGCCTCAAGGCTCAGGAGACACCCCAAGGTCAGTACAAGGATTTTAGAACTAAAGAAGGAAAAGGAGGACAGACGGCGCTTACAAGTGGTCTCGAGAGAAGAGAGAGTTCTTAATGAACTGGAGAGGATAGCCTTTGGTGATGGCTCTGTATCAGGAAAGCTTAAAGCAATGGAACTTCTTGGAAAATATATCGGTCTATTCAGCCCCAAAAAGGAAGTTGAAGTTGAGAGAACTTCAAAAGAATTACTTGCTGAAATTTTTAAAAAGATAGAAAATATCGATCATTTTAAATTAACTTGCTAACTAGTTTTAGTAGCATCATATCTATGCTCAGCGTCAAGATACTTATCGGCCATTTCCCACATTTTTTGTTCATCTTTTTCAAACGAAATATCCTTTGATAGAAACGTTCCTTCCCGTTTTCTAAATAATAATCGACCATCCCAGTGATTTTTTGCAATGTCATAAGATAACGATATTAACTCAAAGATCACATTTTTGTATTTTGAATACTCTTCTAGCGAATGAACTCTTATATCAAATCTTTCTGCATACTTTAAAGTATTTACGTTTCCAGATTGATATACCCTATGAAGGTGTATCATGTTTGTACCTGGAATAAGGGGCGCTTTGTAATCTTTTGAAAAATGTTTAAACACATGGAAGGCAAATATATGTTTATGATTAGTCTTTGATGGGTAACCACCGAAAAATTTATGTTTGTTAGTGTATGCTGAAATACCCCCTGCAAAAAGAAATGAAGAGTCCGGAAACTCTGATTTAATGTCGTTATATAGATTGTCGACAACATCTTCCACCTCTTCTGAAAATCGTTCTGGACTATTAGTTTTGTAATCTAGCTTCCAGTGATTTAAATCTTCTAAAATTCTTCTCTTATAAGCCCCCTCTCTTTCTGGTAACGGAGGTTGACCTTGGTCGGTACTCTCAACGCTAGTGACTGAAGTTTGGCTAAGTATATTTGAGATGATAGCTCCAATATCCTCTTGATTTTCTGATAATAAATCATCTTTTATAAAACTAAAAAATTTTGATATGTCTGCTACTCTAGGTTTGAGCCTTGGTCGTATATAACAGATTCTGAAAAGAGCCTGTTCCCATTCTTCGTCAAAATCGTCAGTAGATTTGGCTGCACTGAATTCTTCCTCAAAAATTTGTTTCATTTCCTCAGGCTTTAAATCACCTATTCTTTCTTCTGAACGATTAGTTTGTTTAAAAGCAAATTTTTCGTCCCAGTTAGAAAAGTCTGGCTCTTGAGTCAAGAGGTTGTAAATACTTGGAAAAGCAATCTGAAGACAAAGAAGGGAAAACATTAACAGCTTTTCATTTTCTACACTTACGCCATTGTCGGTTGCATCATTTTCAGAAAGATCGTCTCTAGACTTATTTTTCACAAAAATTTGGATCAAAGAGACGGAATTTGCAAGCCTTTTTATCGATCTCGGATTTCCCCCTATCGTTTGCAGCACTATTTGTCTCACGGATTCATCATCAAGACCTTCATCCTCTACAAAGCCAATGTTTACGAGCAGTGAGTTAACATATTTTCCAATATTATATTGGCCCATCGGCATCATAAATGGGAGTTGGATGATTTTGTCAAAAAACGCTCTGAACTCCCACTCGTTTTCGGCTGTTTGCTTGCCAAATTTGTGTTCTAGACCTTTAACGACAACTTGATAATCAATAGCTAAAATAAAAACACATCTCTCAACGCTAAATATATTTTTCAGTAGCTCAAGTATGGCCACGGCATTTCGAGGTTCAATACGGTCAAGATCATCTACATAAATGATTATTTTATTGAATTTTGAGTCTTTGATAACATCTGATAGTTGTTTTCTCAGAGCCGCGATGGTTTGCTCGGTTGTTTCTAACAGCTCTTTGGCAACATTAGCAGCTTCAAGCCCCATGGTCATGCCTGCACCTGCTCTCAAAGCTCCCTTGAAAATGCTTGCCGCTCCATCCTTTATAGCGGAAAGCCTTTTCTTATTACCATCATGAGAGACCAGATCGTCAATAATCCTGTTAACTATTTTCAATAATGCCTCTTCAGGCGTCGATAACAGAGAATACTCCCAAGAATTAATCCAAATTTGCTTAATATCTCCATTCGCGTCAAATTTGTGATGAATGGAATTAATTAATGATGTCTTGCCGCTACCCCACTCACCTTGAATGCCAACTGTAATTGGGGTACTTGTCTCACTTATAAAATCAATTAAAGACTGAGAGTGGATATTTATATCTAGATTATCTGTCTCTCCTGGGCCTACTGGTTCATCTATAATTCCAACAGCTTTAGCCATTTAATTTCATCCTTTATAAATTATTAAACTCATTTAAGCATATTTTTTTATGCTGTCTTCGAAAAATCACTATTGAGCTTGATGATTCTTTTACTGAGGTGTGAAATTCACCTAAAAATTTATATATAATTCGGCCTAGAATATTTTGATAGTGAGCAAAAACCACGTACTTATTGAAGTCAGGTGTAATGTCTAATCCTTTTAAATTTTTCATAGTAATAATGTCAAAATCTTCACTAAGAGTATTTTCCCAATCATTATTTCTATAAAGCTTCGGGAACCAAATTTTCTTATCAGTTGATGGGATTTTCCAAACTGCTCTCTGATAGTGACCCTTAGAGTAGCCAAAACACCTCATAGCATCTCTATGCGTAAGGAAAACAACATTGTCAGAGACATCAATGTAACCACGCTTTATATGTTCTAACGGACTAAACTTTTTCTTGGGGTCCCAAGCAATAAATTTATTGTCTTTTACTAAAGCTTGTTTCTTCACTTTTAAAATGTTGACAAAGCTGTCTACCTCTTTATTGATTTGACTAACTGTTTTTGTCTTGGACATATCAATTTCACTGCACACTTTTATTCGATATTCTTCAAAATCAGAGACATCCAAAATTTCTTTTTTTCTGTGTTTATCACTAATTGCATTTTCATGCACAGAGTGATGAAGTTCGTCGATCTCGTAGTAGATTTTTAATTGGGGGAAACAGAGGTCCATGAGATATCTATTTCCATCTTTTGTTTTAATTAGTTGCTGGCAAACAAATTCCAATTCGTGATCGTTTAGTAAGTGGACGATCCTTGAAATAATGTATAGTTCCCATTTTTTATGAGTTATCTTAGAGAGGCTTCGCAGAATATATTCGGTTTTATCAAACATAATACGCCTGAATTTGATATCGATACAAATACTACATAATGCACACATATTATGTAAAAGGCAAAAAAAACCAAAAGTATTTTGTTACTCGATACAAGACTTTTTACTCTGTACCTAGTCTATGAAATCATCAGTTTTAATCCCTGAGAGACAAGAATCAGTTTTTATTTTTGAAATCAAGCTATTGTTTTTCGGGGTCATTGTAAGTATCAACTGCGGCTCAATGTGAGATAAGAATGGACGAAGAGATATGAGATTTTCAAGAAAAACTGTAGAGGGAATTAAATATTATGTTTACGGATTTCGATATCCTGGCACAAACCAATATTTTTATATTGGGAAAGGCAAAGGAAATAGAGTGTTTTCACATACAAATCAATCTGTAAAAAGGGGAATAGCCGATCCTAAATTTGAGGTTATAGAAAGCTTAAGAGCATCTGGTGGCCCAGAGATTGATATCATTAGACACGGCTTATCAGAATATCAAGCTTTATTACTTGAAAGCTCACTTATTGATGTTTTAGGAGTTGATCAAATAACCAATAAGGTGAGGGGTATCGATGCCAATAAATATGGTTTGATGTCGCCAAAAAATGTCGAAGCAAATTTCAAAGGTAAAGAGTTTAAGCTGAAAATATCTGCCGTATGCTTTAAAATAAATAGGGCATGGAGAAAAAACATGTCTAAAGATGAGCTTTATAATAAAACAAGAGGTACGTGGTACTTAAGCTTAAAGCGTGCACAACGAGCTGAATATGGGATTGGTCTTTGTCATGGAGTAATTCGCAGCATATATAAAATTAATGGTTGGGAAACAGACTATCAAAGATCGCCAGTTCGACACCGCTTCCATGGTGAAGAGTACGAAAATCTTCAAAATTACCTTGGCTATAGTATGCTAAATCATCCTGGACATAAAGTAAGGGGACCACTTTTTTATTATAACTGTTGACCAGTACCACAAGCCTAATTAACAATAATAGAGTCCGACTTAACTCTCAAAAACTTATATAAGCATTGCAATTTTTTTATAAATTTCAAGCATGGCCAAAGTATCTAACTTGCAATAAGCTAGCATATCATTACGAATTTTTTGCCGCTTCCTTTTTTCTTTAATAGAGATCATTTCGGCGAATGCCAACATTGCATCAGTACCATTCGATACTGTCATATCTTCGTAGGAAAGGCTTGGAACAATTACAGGTAAAACCTTTTTAATAGAGGTTGATCCTTTAAATTCAATATCTACGTAACCTGATTTAAAAATATTCTCTAAATCGATAGTTCGGCTGATAAGGTTTACCAAAAACTCGCTTTTTTCTGGATAAACCTTTGCCATCTCCTTATTTCTGGTATTTTCAAACGATTTATGCCATGAAATAATACTACCTGTATTACCAAGAATATCTTCAAGCTTACTTAAAAATTTCAAAGGTAGTTCTGCAGTGTCAGCTAAATATTCGAAATGNTCAATTTGGCCTTCTTGTGACTGTATCCTGTGCACTGAAAATTGGAACGGTATATGAGAATGAGGTTTTGTACCTTCAACAATTGGAATAGCAGAACTGTATGTTTCATAATCAAGGAAAAACAGAGGGTATTTTATTCTTGAATAAAATTTCCGAATAAATTTTTTGTCTACTATTGGAGCATGATTTTTTGCAGCTTTTAGCACAAGTAGCTGTCGTTCAGATACCTCATGTTCATGCACACAATCCAAAGAAAAGCGTTTTTCAGAGACAAAAGCTTTAATTTTGTTTTTATGTATCCTTGGTAGATCATATATCGAAGGAGATGGTATATTTTTATTAAAATAGTCAAAAGATGGGCAATGATGCGATCTACTCAGATATAAGCAAGAGCAACTATCTTCTCCAATTATTTTTTTATTAAGAAGAGAAATTGCTTGATCTATTTTACCTCGTGTCTCAGCTATTAATTCTTTGACTTCTGCTGTTACTAGAGAAAAAATAGCCATTTCTTCTTCATTTTTTTGATCTCTATGAATATATTCTCTGTTGAGATGCACTATATAAATCGATCCTATTGTGAAGCCCATATCACTAACCGTGATTGCCTGGAATGCCGCATCACTTAAGTGTGTTTTTTCAACCTTTGTTGACGATTTCACTTCATAGATATCAAGTTTGCCATCGATATTTTTTATTACAATATCAGCAATAGCATAAAGGCCTTTTTTAGTTGAAAATGGCTTTTCAAACGATACATTTGCACCTCCATTTTTACCAATTATAATGTCTTGAATAAGTTTTTGAAATTCGTAGCCTTCTCTTGAAAGCTTTTCTTCATATACAGAATTATCACTTTCCGGATAAAGTGCAGGCTTATTTTTTAACAACCACAACGACTTAGGACACTTCAGGAATTGTAAATAGTCGGTTTTAGATAACATAGGTCGATTCATAATTCTGGAACATTTTATAGATATTCTTTTCCTATTTTTTTTGATGAACCAAAATTACTATATTATTCATTTGAAGAAAAATATGAAATAAGCTACGACTAATTAGTTTCCAATTTTCTGTGAAAATATACATCTAACTCCTTTTTACTTATAGGCGTCTTTAGTAAAGTCTGAAAAACATCTCCCTCTCCAACAATGAGATATGGATCATCTACTCCCTGAATGTACCTCCGAAGTGTCTCTGCCACCTGTGCTTTTACCGACCTGGGAAACGAATTAAGTTCATCGAAAAATCTGCTCACCCCTCTCGCTACATAATTTGCAGGCGTATTCTTACTAGTATGAATACCAGGACTCAATACGTATTGTTCCTCTGTCACTTTATAAACAGTTTTAATTGCATCGGTATATTTATTTTCATTAAAACTCTCTTTGAAAAAATGTTTCGCAACATCTTTAGTTAATTGACAGTAATAGGGCCATCTCAAAAACGAGTACCCTTTTTGGGTGAAATACTCTGCTCTCTGCTCATCTCTTCTTAATTTCCAAACATTTTCATAGTGATCAGGTCCCTCATATTCAAAAACTATCTTTTTTTCTACTGAGCAACAATCAACCAGATAATATTTTCTCTTATTGCAAGGGTCATAGTTAAATCTGACCTGTGCCTGCCAATTACCTTCGGGCCAAAATATACTGACTGTTTTTAGCAAGTTTTTTTCAGTCATTTCACCCATAGGTTTAATTTCTTCAATCGTCATTTTGGCGTCCAAAAAAATATAACTTTGCCGAATTTGAGCACCATCTCAATATACTTTAGTTGCTCGCTAAACAAGGAGGTGTATCCAATAAATATATATAACAGCATAAATTTTTACTCTGTTTTTATAAAACATTTTGTTGTTGAAAAATCTTTTTTTCTTAACTTTTATATTTTAACTTTCCTTTCTGAACTTTTATCAAAATATATCCAAAAAACACCACTAATCCCAAAGGTTCAGTTATAAGCAAGAAATTTCTTAGTGAGTCTATGAAACCCATATTTAAACTTACGGTAAGAGCAAATAAGATATTTATTCCGCAAATAAAGTAAAAACATTGGAAAATTTTATCTATTAAAGAAAAGCTCAAAGGCCTAGGCCTGTCACTTGAAAAGTAAAGCGCAATGCCTGCTAAAAAAATTGTGATAAGAAAAATAATTGTATTATAGACTTGATCTACAGGCATGAGAAGACAGTAGTAATTTATAGCCGTCAATAAAAATAAAGGTGCTAGATATTTAACCAAATTTGCAGGTTCAGCTCTCTCTAAAATTAATCCATATCTCGATGTATTATCTAAAAACACCGTTTTTGTTAAATTGGTTCCTGTTTTCAAAAACTCTTTTGTTCTTTGCATTACTGAGTAAGGTGTAATTAGTTCCCAGCCGTTTACATTAAACACATAGTCAAGCTGACCCTCAGGCACTGGCTGCAATATTCCAGATTTATGGTCTTTTAACGTGTATTCAATATAAGTATCCTGAATATCGAAAGGGAACGACTTGCCATCGGCCTCGAAAGAAAAGTTGCCTGTAATCTCATATACAAATGATATGTATCCATGTTCGTCAGGCACCGTTTTTGTAATTTGGGTTATCCTGAGCAATGGGTTTATGTTGCTCAAATTTTTGAAATTTATTGCATCTATTCCCTCAGTGTTTTTTGTAATAAATTCAAATCTAAATTCTACCCCCCACACCCCTTGTGATATATCAACGAAAACTATATTCAAGACATCGAGATAACAAAAATGTACGGGTACTTCTATAATTCTTCCGTCCAATTTTTGAGGCTGTTGATAATGAAGGATTTTTGTCCTCTTTTCTTTATTCTCAAATCCCTTGAGGTGAGCAGGTGTTTTCACCAAATAACTTTCTGATTCAGTATTTCTTCTATTTTTGAAATTCCAAGTATGACGTTCGCCAATAAAAATATCAGATTTACCATCATACCTAGCTATCCCAGAGTCCAACTTAGTGATAAAATCAGGATCATTCATATCAAGACTGTCGTTGGCTATAACAGCGCAAAGAAGACTTGCAAAGTCAAACTGCGGAAGCGTCCACTCATGAGTTGAGACATTCTTTAATTTTTTTGGCAATTCTTGTTGTAAGGTTTGAGTTCGGTGAAACCTCCAAGGACTTGAACCTTCAAATCTTTCTAAACAAATAAAATCCGATCTTTCATTTTCGCTTGCAAATTCCATGTCTTGTGCAAGTAATAAAAAATCAATCGATCCCTTTTGATCTGCTAATAATTTAGCTATTTCTTTTCCATATTCAGCTTTTTTCCAATCAGACTCAGTCAAGACAGTGTTAAAAACCAGTAGGCTGCTTTTTTTTACATCTTTTAAAATTGTTTTTAGTTTACCTTTCCAGTCTTTCGACATGCTATTTAACTGAAATGACCTTAACTTTTTCTTATTTGACGCTGATAACAAATTTTTATATTTCAGATCACTTGTATTTTCATGGTGAATAAGTCTAATTTCACTATAATTTTTTTGTTTACTAAGCCAACTTGTAACCTCAAAATTGTTTACCGCCTCTGGTGTAAGGTCATACATTCCAGAAGCAACCGCGTCATTCCACGCAGGGTCTGACATAGTAAAAAAAATTTTGTCATCGTCTTTTTTTGACAAAGTTTTTTTTGAATCACCGTAAATTCTATTTATAAATGATACGAATACATTTTTTTCCGATTTTACATATTTTAAGATTCGATCATGGGTTTTTTCAAGTGTGTCGTCACCGGAAGCATCAACCTGATGTATTTGATATTTAATCCTCAACCTTGTATTTCTTAATTTTAAATTCAGTTTTTTCTCATAATAACTTTTTAGGAAATTCGCATAGGCAAACTCTTTCGTATCGGCTTCAGAACCGAATATTCCCGTTGTCAACCATATTGGAAAATGAATGATTTTTTGATTGTTGGACAAGTACATTCTCTTAGAATGCAATTTTTGACAAATTTTGCAACATTTTAGCCAAGATTTATGCTTATTACGGATAATGGGTTTAAGAAGTATGACTCTTGGGCTGAACAACAAATTTTTAACTTAAAAGTTAAAAATTGATAAATAGAAATCAACTAGGATAAAAAAATAGGGAAAAGTTTTAAGTTTTAAAAGTCCTCACGTCAAAGGTTTATTTATGAGCCTTATACATAAAACTTTTCCTTAATCTTGCTAGCTAGACCAGAACCAACACCGTTTATACTTTTACTAATTTGGCCAGCTGAGGCCTTTTTCAAGTCATCCTCCTCTGGGTATTGACTAATTATATCATCAGCGAGCTTGCTTCCCACACCTTTAATTTTTGTCAACTTATCCTTATATGTAGGCTTAAGAACCCAGATAAAAAACTTAATTACATACCAGAGAACAATAACACCGATAATTAAATTCAGCCATTCCATTACTATCTCCCAATAACTTCAAATTCACAAGACTTGTTCAAAAACGCTAGATTTCTCTCTTATTAAAAAGTCTTACTTTTTTTCCGTGTTTGTCTTTAAAGCCTAAAAAAACCAAAATAAATAAGTCAGTTACTACTAAACATAACAGCAATACAAATATAAAAGCGGCAAAAGTCCCTTCCAAGCTCTTAACAGAATATAAGTATATATATACAATAAATGCTGCGCTATACAGAACCCCGGAAGCATAAAGACCTAAATAAATTCGGTGCAAACCCAATAATCCTAGCACACTAATTAGATATAAAAGCACCATTAGAAACCATGATTTTTCAGAACTGCTTTCGACTTTGGTGTCTTTTGATAGTTGTGCACTATTTGTGCTTTTAGCGGCTTCTTTATCTACTTCCTTATCTTCATTTATTTTTTTTTTTGGTGCCGGAGGGTCACTTTCCCTGCCTAAATCAGCTTTTATAAACTTATCAAGTCCCTTATTTACTTTGTCTAAATAGTCAGCCTTTCGTTTTAAAGCTTCTTTAAAGTCTTCAGAATTCTCAAACTCACTAGTTGTCTTATAAGCATAGCCTATTANTGCTTCCAGATTAGGTACATCATATGGCAACACGATTTTCTCCATAGGCAGTTTTGCAACCCGGTCATACAGATTGTTCAATTCCAAAATTTCTAAATCTTCTTTTTCACATTTTTCTTTAAATGCCTTCCATTTACCATCTGCCAACGCTTTTGCACTATTCATATCATCTAACTTTGCTAATCTCTCAGCAATTTGTCTTATTTCTTTTTTATCATGATGCCTAGAATGTAATTTTTTTTCAAAGATTAGCACTATTGCTCGTATTGCCAATTTTGCTTCATTGCCTTTAATCAGTAAACTTACTGCTTGTGTAGCCGTTAAACCACTATCATTGGCCTCTTCAATTAGGTCCAGAACTAAATTGTTTTGTGCAATGATATTTCGTTTTTCCAGCTCAAGAGATAATCTATTAACCCACTGATTTTTTATCTTTTTGATCTTTTCCTCTTGCGCTTTTAGCCGCTCTACAGCTTTCTTTTCTTTCTCTTTTTCTCTCGCTATTCGTACCTGTTCTCTTTCGCGCTTTCTTGCGTCAATATCAGCACGCTTTTGCTGTCTCTTTCTTTCATTCGCAGCGATTGTNGCTTCACGATCTCTCCGTTTTCGGTTTTTTTCCGCCTCTGCCATCCATTTTGAAAGTGTTGATTTTCTTCTAGCCACGTTGTTCTCCTAAAAACCAATTGTGCATTGATATAGTCCAGTACCCATAGCAATAATCCAGAACCAAGTCCAAGGCCCAAATGCATACAATGCAGCCTTTTCACGAAAAGTGCTTAAGAGTTTTTTCTCTCGGTCGGAGACGTTTTCATCCAATTCATTTAACTGAGTAAGAACTTTTTCAAACACCTTTAACTTGGCCTCAGATTTATCTTCATCATTGATTTTTTTATCTTTACTAAGCTTTTTTTCTTCTTCATCTCTTAGAACTTTAAGTGCTTGAGTGAATTCGCCAAGGATATTTTCCTCAATTTTTTTTACATCTTCTCCATCTTTATCTGCCTCGTCTCTCAGACTTTTTATAATTTCGAGACTGGAAAGTATGATTTCCTTTATGGATAACTTCTTATCTGTCGGATCAGCAAGAGGTGTGAACCGCATTCTATCTTTTGAGTTCACCCCATGATTAACCATAAAATTGAGCTCATCCTGAGTTAAGTCCCCATCTGCCCAACAGGAGAATATGGATAAAATTGCTAGCTCACATTCTAAAGGACCAAAAAATTTTGGTATTACTGAAGTTTCTTTTTTCTTAGCCATAAAAACTTTAACTCTTGCAAGGAATCAAGCGGTATCTCAAGATATTGTACATAAACAGAAAATATAAAAAACAAAATTTTTAGTATCATGGACCAACTCATTAATTACTTAACTCAGGAAGATACTCTCAAGCTTCTAATGTATTTAACAGCTATTTCATTTGCTTTACTAGTTATCCTAGGGATGACTAATACAATTATTGTGTATAGGGACATGAATGATTTTATTTGGTCAATCGCCGTAGTGGTTGCACCTGTATTTACTTTTATAGGCTTATCATTTTTGATGCCTGAGGTCCCTCCTCCGGAATATGACTTTTATTGGCAAACAACAAACACATCAGTGATTTCTTTGATTGGAATTATAGGTACCGTGGTATCTATGATTAAGATGTTTGTAAATTGCATCGGCAATAATGGGATTGTTCTCGGTATTNTTATGTTCGTATTTAAGATATTAGCAAGCATCATTGTTTGTATTTTGATGATTGGTATTGTTGGAAAAATTTTCGATAATAAATCATCATACAGAACATTGATTGTTGCTTTAATTGTTTTTGGAGTTTTTACATTTATTCTCAACCGATTGGTAAATGGAGACCGAGTATTAGCGAAAAGAATGACATAAAGGAATTTTTCAAACCTCTTATACGTTACCTTCAAGAATACTGGATGTATTGGATAATAGCCATTATATTGGTAGGGTATTGGAAGAGAACAGAACTCCTTCCCTTACTTCAATAGGTTAAAGGGCATTTTATGACAATTAATGTTCAAAAAGGTTTAATTCTCATTAAAGTGATGGTTGTTGCTATTCCATCCTACGCTGCTGCTCTGTTGACAGAAAAAGTTACAATTGTTGTACCCACGATTGCAATGTTCATGTTAATTGCAAATTCCATTGAAAGTGGATTGCTATCTAATAGAAACAGGCTGGACGACGATGGCGCTATAGATGACGAGGGTGACGGAGGAGATTTTGATCCAGGCGAAGATGCAGGAGGAGCGTAAGTAATGGCAAAAGCAAATACATTAAGCTTCCTTTCTTCTCTAAAGATAAAAAATCCAAAAATATTATTATTTAAGCTTTTAATTATCTTTGTACCTACTTTCACAATATCTCTAATGTTTGAAAAGATGGTTTATGTGTTGCCTACATTGGCGATAGGGTTACTTGCTAGCGGTGGCTTNGATGCCCCTTCTAAAGAAGAAAATTCAAAAGATGATTTTGAAGAAGGAAATGACTGAGTAATGGATGCTTGTGATGAAGGAGTATCGACGTTATTAACGCTTATTTTGTCTGCAGGGATTTTAATAGGCCTCGGATTAGGTATCTTGTTTATGGGGTTAAGCTATTTGTCGTCATCTACTAAGAGCCTGGAAAAACGAGGTTGGATATTTTTGATCATTGGCTTTGCAAGCTTTTTTACTCTGAATACAATGTGCTCCGCTGGATTGTAATCTATTGCTCTATTTTGTGGATTGAATTACCAACTAACCAGCTAGATCAATCATCGTTAAACCTCTCTTCATAACAACATGTTATGCCATACATATGGTATATATATAGTGTATCCCTTTTGACACCCATGATCAGTAAGATATATGTAAACAGTATCCTCTATGGTACTAACGAGTGATGTGATCCTTCAGATCAAACACATGGGTATTTCTATTGATACCAAAACCCTTGTTTTTGACACTGGGATTTGCTGTGAAGTTCCTCCACTCTGAGGATGGTGTCTTTGATCCCACCGTTGGTTCATGAGTAAAAGCCCATTCACTTGCTAACTTCTTTCTATTATTAAAAGTCGATTTTACTGTACATTTTATAAGACCAACTTCTTGAAGTTGCTTTAAAGAGCGACTTGCAGTGTTGGCAGAAACATTGGCCCAGGTTGCTGCCTGTCTACAGCTATAGATAATATAACCATTATTATATCCATTAAACTGCCTAAACATATTTAGGTATACAGATACGGCAGAAGGCTTCAATACATTGAACGCATCCGAATTTAATATTGAAAATGGTATTCTCGCAAAGCGTCCAAGGTTCCTTCCTTTTTTTCGATAATATTGTTGCATCTAGTGGTGATCTCGATGATAAGTCTCTGATGATTTTTTACTTGCGCGGTCTTGCATCCAATTATCTATGGTCTCTTCAAGCCAACCATTGGCTCTACCATTTGGAACCAATTTAAAAGGTTTTGGAAAATGACCTTCTTTTATAAGCGCATAGATTGTTGAACGCGCGTATCCAACTTTTGATACAACCTCCTTCATTCTTATGACTCTTAATGATGACCCATGTTCTGTCATGTCTAATTATCTCCTGTAAAGTTTTAATAGAGGAGATGTTAATGACGATTGAAATTTTTGCCTAAGGACTTAAATCAGTATTTCAGTCCGATTCTAATTGAAACACAATTTTCTGTCTTTCTGGGAATCTTGTCCAATACCGATGGAGAGCAGCCTCTGAAGGTAAATCTTTGAAATTCTCTTTTGCAATTTTTATGGCTTTTTTCAAGGTATAACCTTGACCCTCTTGATCAATTGGTTTTGTCGCCAATGTTACCCAAGACATGAAGTTTTGGAGCCTTATTTTAGATAGCCTATCGTACTCTCCTTTNCGTTCTCCCCTCTTAGCTTTNACACCCAAAGCATCATTTGCATCTTTACCAGAAGCAATTTCTATTAATGCTGATGATAAGAACTTAGTATCTTCTGTTGGAGAAGGTAAAGCTGTTAGAGTATGTGCCAACTTCCTCAGTCTGGCTTGACCTCTACGTACACTCATATTTCCTAAACTCCTATTTTCATATTTGACATTATGTACCTTTCCCATTCTGTCATTAACTCTCGCCGACGCTCAANCTGATCCCCTCGTCTATAGGCCGCTTCGGTTTTGTTTTTATTTGTATGAGCTATAGCTAGCTCGGCAGTCTCAGCAGAAAATTGAAAAGCTTCTTCAGATGCCCAGTCTCTAAAGGTGCTACGAAAACCGTGTGGAGTAACATTAGTTATATGCATCTTTTTAACCAATGCTCGAAATGCATTATTACTTAAGCCTTTATTATGCTTAAGACCTGGGAATACATGGTCCATAGGATTTCTATTAGATTTAATACTATTAAGAATTTCAATTGCTCTTGAAGAGAGTGGAACTCGATGTTCTCGTCCTGCTTTCATACGATCGGCAGGAATAGTCCAAACTAGTTCCTTAATATCGAACTCAATCCACTTTGCACCAGTGACCTCGCTTGGACGAGAAGCGGTAAGGATTGCAAATTCAAGTGCTAGTGCAGAAAAGCCATCATGGTTCCTAAGCTTTACAATAAAAGCACCAATCTGTTTGTAGGGAAGCGCTGGATGATGGCGAACTCTTTTTACTTTGGATGTCTTTGGGAGAATCTTGTCTAAATGCCCTCTAAGTCGAGCAGGGTTTTCACCAGTGACATAGCTTCTAGCTTTGGCGTAGTCCCAAATTGTCTCTATGCGTTGACGTACCCGGCTTGCTGTTTCTGCTTTAGATACCCATATTGGCTCTAAGACTTTTAGAATCAAATCAGTAGTGATTGCTGATATTGGTAACTCGCCCAAGATTGGAAATGCGTATGTCTTCAGAGTATTGTTCCACTGCTGTGCGTGCTTTGAGCTTTTCCATTCATGTGACTTTGAGGTTATACATGCCTCAGATATTTCCTTAAAAGTCAGATTGCGCGCTTGAGCAAGTCGGAGCCTACTATTATCAGCTATACGTTCTTCAATAGGGTCTTTGCCCTCTATTACTAGTTTTTTACTGTCTAGTGCCCATTGTCGTGCCTGTGCGAGGTCTACAAACTTATAGGAACCGAGACCCATCTCTCGCTGTTTTTTTGTCACTGGGCTTTTATATCTAAAAAGCCACGATTTAGTACCTTGGTTTGATACTTGAAGATACAAGCCATCTCCACATCTGTGGTAACCTTTTGTACTTACTGATTGAACGCTTTTCGCTGAACTAAGAAATGTCATATAATTTTCTACCCACAATTCTACCCACAAAAGAGCTACAGATTTTAATCGATTTAATTAGATTTTATTAGACATATAATACCATAAAGCTCATAAAAATATAGGTTTTAAAGTACTACTCAAGACCTTAATAGATAATAGTGTGGAAGACATCCTGTCCGCCACAACATCTCAATTACACTATAATAATCAGATGCTTAGGTTTTAAGGAGCTAATCCATCCCCCATTCCATCCCCCAATCGGTATGAATTCAGACTAAAAAGATATAAAATTTCCCAGAGATAAAGGGGGTGGGTCAAAACTCCTACCCTTCTTAATGCAAGGGATAGTGGTCACACAAATTTTTCGCTGTGAAACAATTTAGCAAATAGAATTCTAACTCAATTCATCTGTCTGATATAAATGAAGTTTCCAATAAAATTTATTATTCCGATGCTAATACTTTAAACTCGAAACCGCCAAGACCATATCTGGGGACATAGTGAGTTCCCCCATTTTTTGTGGTTTCCATAGAAAAGGTATCTTCCAACCTAAACCCAACATCTAAATTAGATGTTTTTGGTGTGATACTTACAGCAGTATTGAACTTTTGTATTCCCAAATAATAACTCGCTGTGCCAAAAGAACCATAGTTACCTGGCGTCCCCGTATTNATTGTCTCATCGGCTTTAAGTAAATAAACAGACCAGGTTGTCGACGTCGTTGTTCCAGTTTCATAATTATCAAAACGGCCTCCACTAGCAGTACTCCACACCGCGTTTTGGTTAGCAGTATGTGTCCCTATAGTTGTCGGTTCGTCAGCGCCACATTCAGCTATCCAGGTAGACCTTTGAGCAAAATTAGTGTTTACGGTAGTAGTTTCGCCATCTAGTGTCCAGCACCACTCTCCAGTTCCTGTTTTACCGGACCTCGCTGGTGAGAATTTCTTTTTCACACTAAAGCCGATATTATTTTTTATCAATATCGCAGCATGGGTGTAATTTCCTTCCGTAATAGTGACATCGTTCATGAGATTAACTGATGTTGTAGTTGTGATTTTTTTCGACTCACCCGTACTAGATGAGAATAAGGATGAGCACGCTGTCCTAAAGTTGGCAATGGTTGGTTCTGAGGTGCATAAGCCAATAAAATGCAAAATAATAGTCATACTATCGGGCGTTAGATTACATGCGGTTGATGCTCCACTGGAGTCGTCCGTGTAAGTGATAGTACCATCTGCATTGGTGTAATTACTACATAGAAGTTGGGCATGTCCTTTATCGAAAATGAAAAACCCCGATAAAAAAATTAATACAAAGATAAACTTTAAAAGAGAAATTCTCGGATTAATAGCCACTTACCGTCACTCNTAGTTTGATTGATTTTTTCATAATTCTATTCTCACGCTGAACTGGTTTATACAATTCTGACCTTACTGACTTTAATTTGAAGGAAAAATCTCTATCAGCTTTACTATCTACAGTTGATGCTTTAGCGCCAAGAGGAATGGAGTAGTTAAGTGCAATAACACCAACAGCGTCCTTTGANTCCTTTTTCTGTTGTGCAACAGTTAATGTTNAATTTTCAAGTATCTCAGCCGAAATTCCTAATTCTTCATTGTTAGTTTTGTAACCACTGTTGTCCGTCCAATAGCTCTTTTCAAAGTAGATATCAGCATAGGGTATTTTACCAGTAAACTTGACGTCATAACCATCTAGTGCCGTTTCATCGACACCCTTGTAGCTAATTGTTCCTGATTGAGCATCATATGAATTGGCTCTTACATCAAGTAGCGAAGTAATAAGCTCAGCTCCAAAGCCAAGACGTCTGTGAGCGGAGTCAAATTCATAATCAAAAAATGTGTTGGCTCCTAATATAGTCGTATCAGCATTGAAAATATAGCGCGCACCAATACCAATATTGACAGTGTTACGCCCATCAAAATTAGATAGTGAGGTTTGATTAAAGAAAAATGAGTTTGGTGTTTCATACAATCTATAAACCGCCATTAACTCAGTAAGAGCAGAGGAACCATTTCTTAGACCAAGGCTGTCACTAGCAATGTTGAGATTCAGATGTGTAAAGTTGGTGCTACTTTCTATTTGTCGTTCTGTCTTATCTATCTCAGAATTTATAAGGCCAAAGGAATAGCGAGAGAGGTAGCTACGAATGGTACNACCCTGATTTTCGCTTTGCGCTACTTCTTTTGCTGCACTGGCTATAGCTGCTGTTGCAGAGTTACCAACCTCAGCAACAGCTTGGGAAAATATGAAAACAACTAGAATAATTGTATGAACGACAACCTTCATTGGGGGACTCTCACAATATTCAAATTTATTAATACAAATTATGAAGTTGAAAAAAATATAAATATTTACTACCAGTTTTTGGCTCCAATTTTTGCAATCAATATTGGCTAAATTTTTGTTGTAAATTTTTATTAAGTGTTTAGCTTTTTTGTCATTAAGTTATCTTTAAGTTGATATAATGAACTATAAGTACACGGCAGGAAGACTTTTCGAAGCTTTAATACAAAACTCTACCTCCAGCGCATTTAAACAGTTCTTCTACAGATCACGTTCGACAGTTTTTGTGACCCTNTTAATTGCATCAGCAAAAGATGGTGAACAATATTCTTTAGAAAATATATTGGAACGAATACCAAGGAAATTGGTGAGTAGAACCTCAGTAAAAAATATTTTGGATGAAGCGGTGACACAAGAATTTTATTTTAAGGCCCTGGATAATAAGGATAATCGTAGACGGGTATATTCCATAAATTCCAAATACGAAGAAGAAATTATTGGTTTAATGGCTCTATACCAAGATATTTTCGGAGAATTGAGGCAGACATAGAACCGATGGTAAATAGTTGCTAGCGTCTCTGGGGCATTCTTTTAATAGTACCTTGTGATGCTACGTTAGTAACATTGTAAATAATTTATAAGTTTTGAATAGAGTTTTATAGAGAGGCATCTGAAACTTGGGTGTGCTACTGTTTACGTCTTAGTAAGATAATTACAGTTGTTAGTTAGATTATAATGTTGGTGATATGCCTGATATACTTGATATATGAAGACTGATTTATATCAGATATATCAAGGATATCATTGGTTTAGTTTTAGTTTAAATGTCTCGAACAGTTAGAAACGAATTTTCTTAAAGTTTTTTAAATAACATAACTAACCCTACATCTTTCGAGTGGGTGTGATCNTCTTTAGAATAAATTCTTATCTCTTTAAAGTCTAAAGAGGAAATTCTTCTTTCTGCAACTAATCTTGCCAATGTTGAGCCAAATCCCAGTTCATCAAAAACAGAGTAAATTGTTCCACAACAAAAAAGAGCTTCTTTTTTTACAATCCGCAAAAGCTCTTCCAAACANTCTGAACCGACTAAACCATGAGTGAATGTACCGCAGGAAACTATCCCATTATATTTCGCATCTTGTATCTCAAGCCTTTTAGTCAAATCTCCTTCAATAACGTTTCTATAAACCATTTTACTCTTTGCTATTGAAAGCATTTCCTTACTTATATCTAAGCCATCAACATCTAATCCCGTCAGATTTTCAGCTACTAAACCTGTCCCTGCTCCTATATCCAAAACCGGACCAGACCCTTGAAAGTTTTTCAAAAAAAGATTTGCTATCTTATTAGGAGCTACATATCCCCATTTTTCTGCAAAGTTATCTTCGTAGGAAGGAGCCCATTTACGATAAATATCTTTTATATCATCAGTACCAGATGGCACCCTTCCCCAAATTGTTTTGCTTACACTAATTTCTCTATCCTTAAAAATATCTATTTTAATTTCAATTAAGCCTTTGACAATAGACTTAGTGATTTTTTTATAAATTTTTAGAGATCGGGAAATAACTGTTGTTCAACTTGTGAATACATTTTTTTTCCTCTAACTTTGCTAAGTCCCTACTCACATTTGATTGGAAAGAAGTTTTTCCTTCATCAGATAGCCTTGATAAAACCTCGGTTTGAGAAATGCCGTTATCCTTATGGGCAAGTATTATGTTCAAGATATCTTCCTGCTTGGTTCCCAGTGTTGGCCCAGACTCTTGAATTATGGCACTACTCACCTCGTCTCCATCTTCATCCTCTCCGATAACAACTTTTTCTATCTTGAGGTCAAGCTCTTTATCTCCCTCCATATCTCTCTGCTTAACAGCCCTAACACACACAACATGCTTATTCTTCTTTAACTCTAATACTGTGTCTGAGGCTGCATGTAGAGCAGATGACCCTCTTGCACCTCTAGTTTCATCTTTTCCAGGATGATGCAAGACCATGATGTGACAACCAAGCGCTTGTTGTATCCTCTTCATATTTTCTACTACAACAGTAATATCTTGAGTTCTGTTCTCATCACCACCAGACATTGCCATGGCAAGTGTATCTATAATAATAAGTCTCGGGTTAAATTGCTTT
Source organism: Rickettsiales bacterium (assembly GCA_002691245.1). Lineage (GTDB taxonomy): Bacteria > Pseudomonadota > Alphaproteobacteria > Methylaequorales > Methylaequoraceae > Methylaequor. The sequence continues at coordinate 19,879 of NZHH01000025.1, forward strand.
ACCTCTTCTATAAAATCAGTTGTATCCTTCTTTACAGAGTAAAGTGATACGATGTCGTTAAGACAGTAAAACAGACGTGCAGCCTTAGAAAATAACTCGCTTTTTTCAATCTCAATTGCCTTAATCCTGTTGTTTGAGACGTTGTTACCTTCACTCATTATGTAGGCAACACTCCCTTGCTTTACACGATTACCAAACCAATCGCTTCCCGCCGCTAAATGAAAGGCCAGGTCTAAAGCTAAGAGAGTTTTTCCCACACCGCTACTACCGTAAACCATCGACAATCCTTCATAACCAAACCAGTTTTTAATCAGGTATTTTGTCGAGGAAATCTTTACTCGGTCGGCTCGAATAAACTTATTGAAAAATCTATTTTTCTTCTTCTCT
>NZHH01000026.1:0-25472 GCA_002691245.1 Rickettsiales bacterium
GTGTTAAATGAGTTTAGAAGATTTGTAGATTAACTGTAATAAGATTTACTTATAACATCTGATTTTAACTTATCTAAATCATTGTATTCATCAGATATTTTGAAATCCTTTGATCTAACAATATCCTCAGTTAACAAAATGCAGTTGTTTGCTGTAACTTCAACAATTCCTGTGTTAACTAAGAATGTTTCAATAACTTTTTTACTTTTATATATATAAACTTGCCCAATCCTTAAATAAGTAAGAAATGGCATATGATTTCTTAATACCCCAAAGTCTCCCTCAATACCTGGCATTATTACAAGATCAATCTCTTCGTTATATGCAATTTGATCCGGTGTAATGATTTCGAGTTTAAACGACATACTTAGTTTTCTAACTTTTTTGCTTTTTGTATTGCTTCTTCGATTGTACCCACCATGTAGAATGCAGCTTCTGGAATGTTATCATAATCTCCTTCAACCAAACCTTTGAATCCTTTAATTGTATCTTGCAGGCTAACGAATACACCAGGAGACCCTGTAAACACTTCAGCTACATGAAATGGTTGTGACAGAAACTTTTGTATTTTTCTAGCTCTGTCAACTACAAGCTTATCTTCTTCTGATAATTCGTCCATTCCTAGAATTGCTATTATATCTTGAAGGGACTTATATTTCTGAAGTGTTTCTTGTACTTTTCTTGCAACAGCATAATGTTCCTCTCCGATAACTCGAGGATCAAGGATTCTGGATGTTGAATCAAGAGGATCAACAGCTGGATAAATGCCTAGTTCAGCTATTTGTCTTGACAAAACTGTAGTTGCGTCTAAATGAGCAAATGAAGTTGCTGGTGCAGGGTCAGTCAAATCGTCGGCGGGAACATAAATGGCTTGAACAGACGTTATAGAACCTTTGTTAGTCGATGTGATTCTTTCTTGAAGAGCACCCATATCTGTAGATAGAGTAGGTTGATATCCTACTGCTGAAGGAATTCTTCCTAACAAAGCTGATACTTCAGATCCTGCTTGCGTAAATCTAAAAATATTATCAACAAAAAGAAGAACGTCCTGTCCTTCCTCATCCCTAAAGTATTCTGCGAGAGTTAACCCAGTAAGTGCTACTCTTGCTCTCGCGCCAGGAGGCTCATTCATTTGTCCATAGACAAGGGCTGCTTTTGACTCGTCACTGTCCAGTTTAATTACACCTGATTCTATCATCTCATAGTACAAATCATTCCCTTCTCTTGTTCTTTCTCCTACTCCAGCAAAAACTGAATATCCACCATGTCCTTTAGCTATATTATTAATTAGCTCCATAATTAAAACTGTTTTTCCAACTCCAGCTCCTCCAAATAACCCTATTTTTCCTCCTTTAGCATATGGAGCTAAAAGATCCACAACTTTGATACCTGTTACTAGAATTTCAGTTTCTGTAGATTGATCTGTAAACTCTGGAGCTTCTTTATGAATAGGCGCTTTTAATTTTGTTTTCAAGGGGCCCCTTTCATCAACAGGTTCTCCTACTACATTTAGAATCCTTCCAAGTGTTTCTGGTCCAACTGGGACTGATATTGGGTTTCCAGTATCCAACACGTTTTGCCCCCTAGTAAGTCCATCAGTAGAGTCCATTGCTATTGTTCTAACTGTATTTTCTCCAAGGTGCTGAGCGACCTCAAGAACTAGCTCTTTCCCATCATGGTTAACTAATAAAGCATCTAGAATTTGTGGTAATTTTTCTTCAAAATTAACATCAACTACAGCTCCTAAAATCTGTTTTATTTTTCCCTCATTTTTACTCATTTCATAGTCTCCTTTTATTTAAACGGCTTCTGCCCCTGATATTATTTCTATAAGTTCTTTTGTTATGAGTGCTTGCCTTGATCTATTGTAAAAAAGTGTAAGATTATCGATCATATCATTAGCGTTTCTGGTTGCATTGTCCATTGCAGTCATTCTTGACCCTTGCTCGCTAGCTAGGTTTTCTAATAGTGCAGTATGGATTTGAATGGCAATATTTTTAGGAATTATTTCATTAAGTATAACTTCTTCGTCTGGCTCGAAATCATAGGATTGTGACTGAGAAGGAGATACATCCTTCATTTGTTCTTTCAGTGGTAAAAGTTGAAGTGATTGAACATTTTGTGAAATAGCACTTTGAAATTTAGTATAAATTAAATGACATTCGTCAATTGTGTTATCTAGAAAAAGTTCTAGAATTTTATCTCTTATTTCTCCTGCTAGTTCAAATTCAATTGATGGGTTTGCAATATCTGTAAAGTTTTTAAGAATTGAGTCTTTGCACATTCTTTTTAGAGAAAAATAGGCTTTCTTTCCAACAAATATGTAATTAATTTTTAATCCTTTGTTGATAATTTCCATGGTTAGTTTTTTTGAAAACTTAATAATGGAACCATTGAACCCTCCACATAAACCTCTATCTGCTGAACATATTATTAAAAGTACGTTCTTTGTTTTTCTCTCGCCAAACTTAAATTTTTTAGATTTCTGATTTTTCACCAAGGAATTTACGATTTCGCTCATCTTTTTGGCATAGGGTCTTGTTTTTTCAGCATTATTTTGAGCTCTTTTCAATTTGGCAGCAGCAACCATTTTCATGGCAGACGTTATTTTTTTTGTTGATTTAACACTAGATATTCTGTTTCTTAGATCTTTAAGACTAGGCATTTTTCTCCTCTAAAAAATTTTTTGAAGTTTTCTCCAAAAATTTATTAATTTGATCCTCTAATTCTTTACTCAAAGATTGTTCTTTTTTTATGGTCTCAAGAATCTTTTTTCCTTCTGTTCTAACTTTATCTAAAAGGTAATTTTCAAAATCTGTAATTGCGGAAATATCTATATTGTCTAAGAACCCCTTAACACCTGAATAAATAACGATGACTTGTTCCTCTACTTTAAGCGGTAAATATTGTGGTTGTTTGAGAATTTCAGTGAGCCTTCTGCCTCTCTCCAAAAGGTTTCTTGTGGATTGATCTAAGTCTGATGCAAATTGAGAAAAGGCTTCCATCTCTCTAAATTGAGCTAGATCAAGCTTTATAGATCCTGATACTTGTTTCATAGCTTTTATTTGAGCAGCAGAACCTACCCTGCTAACGGACAAGCCAACATTTACAGCAGGTCTAATACCTTTGAAAAAAAGTTCCGTTTCTAGAAATATCTGACCATCTGTTATGGATATTACATTTGTAGGAATGTAAGCTGAAACATCTCCAGCTTGAGTTTCAATTACCGGTAAGGATGTAAGTGAACCAAGACCACTTTTTTCTCCCATTTTTGCAGCACGCTCAAGTAATCTAGAATGTATGTAGAAAACATCGCCTGGAAACGCTTCTCTACCTGGTGGTCTTCTTAACAGAAGCGACATTTGTCTGTAAGCTACAGCTTGTTTGGACAAATCATCGTAAAAAATTACTCCGTGCATACCATTATCTCTAAAGAATTCTCCCATTGCGCAACCAGTGTACGGTGCAAGAAATTGCAAGGGTGCTGGATCAGAGGCGGTTGCTGCCACAACAATTGAATATTTCATTGCATCGTTGTCTTCAAGTGTTTTTACAATTTGAGCAACTGTTGATCTTTTCTGACCAATTGAAACATAGATGCAATAAAGTTTTTTTGATTCATCATCAGAATTATTAACCTCTTTTTGATTTATGATGGTATCAATAATAACAGAGGTTTTCCCAGTTTGTCGGTCACCAATTATTAGTTCTCTTTGGCCACGCCCAATTGGTATCAGGCTATCAATAGCTTTAATTCCAGTTTGCATCGGTTCATGAACTGATTTTCTTGGAATAATTCCAGGTGCTTTTAGTTCAGCTCTTCTGTATTTAATATCTTTCAAAGGTCCTTTGCCATCTATAGGGTTGCCTAATCCATCAACCACTCTTCCAAGTAGTGATTTTCCAGTTGGCACTTCAACAATTGATTCTGTTCTTTTTACAATGTCTCCTTCTTTTATGGATTTATCGCTTCCGAATATTACAACACCAACATTATCGTTTTCCAAATTTAAAGCCATACCTTTGACTTTCCCTGGAAATTCAACCATTTCACCTGCCTGAACATTGTCTAGCCCATAAACCCTTGCAATCCCATCGCCGACGGTTAGTACCGTTCCAACTTCAGATATTTTTGGCTCATCTCCAAGATTTTTAATCTCAGTCTTGAGAATTTCAGATATTTCAGATGCATCGATTGTCATTTAATTAACCTTTCTTTAGATTTTAAAATCAACTAATTTTGATTTGATAGAATTATCTATCATTATGGAATTTATTTTTATAATAACGCCACCAATAATTTCTTTTTTCACGATTTTTTTTAGTTTAATTTTTAATTTTAGAACATTGGATAATTTTTGCTTTAGTTGTTCTTCAGTTTCTTTTTCTAAAGGTTCAGCAGTGGTTATTACAATTTCTGTTAATCCATCTCTTATATCCAAAGATTTTCTAAATTCATTGAAGATTTTTTTATAAAAAAGGATTTTACCGTGTTTAGCTAGTACTTTTATAAAACCTTGAAAGATATTATTGTAAGATAGCTTTTTACATAAATTGCTTAATAATTCTGATTTTTTTTTTGAGTTTATAAGAGGATTATTGATAAATTTTGAAAAGTCCAGAGAACTTTGTATTGTTGATGTGAAATGCTTAAAATTCTTTGAAATTTCAATTAGTTCATCTTTATCTGATGCTGAAATGATTAATGCATTAGCATAACGATGACAAATTTCGTTTGTATTTTGTGATCTGTTCGTCAAGTCTACCTCTAAATTATTCTTGTTATTAGCATAAGAAAAGTCTTATATCAATATCAGATAATTTTTATATAAAGTTAATTGGATCTACATCAATAAATAGCTTAATAGGCGGTGGTATTTTAATTTTTATTAAATAATTTTTTACTATCCCTTGTATTTCATTCTCTTTTTTCATTTTAATTAAAATTCTGTATCTATAATTTAAATTCTTTTTGTACAAAATAGCTGGAGCAGGACCAAATATTGATAAGTCTTTAAATCTATTTTGCAAAAGTTCAGAGTAACTACTAGAAAAATTTTTAACATACTTTTCTGTTTTTGATGAAAATATTATAGAAATATAAGTTACAAATGGTGGTTGCATATTTTTCTTTCTATTTCCAAGCTCAGAGTCAACAAATCTTTTGACATTCTGAAATTTGCATAATTCAATTACTGGATGTGTGGGTTGAAGTGTTTGAATAAAAACCTCCCCTTTTAAATTTTTCCTTCCTGCTCTTCCTGCCACTTGAGTAACTTGTTGAAACGTTTTCTCTGATGACCTAAAGTCGAAATCATTTAAAACATTATCAATATTTATTATTCCAACTGTTTTAAGTGATGGAAAATGATGACCTTTTGATATTAATTGAGTTCCTATGATTATATTAACTTTATTGGAAATAATTTTAGAAATAATATCTTTAAACGCTCTGGCATTTTTGACAGAATCACTTGATAATATAGTTGTACTAGCATTTGGAAATAATTCTGAAATTAATTCTGAAACTTTTTCTACACCAGTTCCTGCAAGACTCATACTATTTTTAGTTTTACAAGAGGGACATTTGTTTTCAAAAAATTCTTTGTAATTACAATGGTGGCACAACAAATAACTTTTCTCTTTATAATTATGAAGAACCAAACTTGAATGACAATTTTTACATGTTTTTGAAAAACCACAACTTTTACAAATAACAAATGATGCATATCCTCTTTTATTTATAAATAAAAGTGTTTGGTAGTTTTCTTTTAAGTTATTTTGAATGCTCTCCTTAAGTTCTTTAGAAATTATTTCTTTTTCTTTTTTCATATCAATAATTTTTATTTCCGGAAGATCTGAGTTATTCACTCTCTTATTGAGTTTAAAATGCCAAAATTTTTTTAAATTAACATTATAATATGATTCAAGAGACGGGGTTGCAGAGCTCAAAATAACCATGCAATTTGAATTTTTTGCTCTCACGATGGAAAAGTCTCTGGCATTGATAATAATTTGCTCTTCTTGTTTGTAGGAGCTGTCGTGTTCCTCGTCTACAACTAACAAACCCAGATTTACAAAGGGTAAAAACAGTGCTGATCGTGTACCAACAATAAGCTTGAGCTTATTTTTGTTGATTGAGGACCAAATATTCTCTCTTTGACTTTTTTTTATTGAAGAATGATAAATAACAGGATTAAGTCCAAAGTCTTTTTTTATTTCATTTACCCATTGATTAGTAAGAATTATTTCTGGTACCAAAATTAAGCATTGAAAACCTCTGTCAACGACCTCTTTTACTTTTGTCATGTAGACTCTGGTTTTGCCTGAACCTGTTATTCCTTCTAAAAGGATGACATTAAATTTCTGAAAATTAATATTTGAGATATTATTGATAACGTCTTTTTGACCGGAATTCAGATTTAGGTTTGCTGATTTGTAGGATTTTGTTAACAAATATTCTTTATTAAAATTATTTCTTTTTGGTAAATTTGAAAGAAATAATTTTAGTATCATTGCAGCATTATTGCAGCTATACCTTGAAATGAATTTCAAACTCTCTAAAACTTCTTTTTGAAAAATAAAATATTCAATTATTCTTATAATTTTTTTTAATGGTTGTTGAATTTTCTTTTCTGTGGTGTTGATGATGAGACCTACAATTTTTTTGTTTTTAAAATCTACCTCAACGAGTTTACCTAAATAATTATTATTTTGATCATTTGAGGTATCAGGTCCCTCGTAATAAAATGTTTTACGAATAGGAAGTGGTAATAATATCTCGTAAATCATTAGCAAATTATAACAAATAAATTTATGAAAACATTGTTTAATATCTTTTATGAAATATTATAATTTTGATGATAAAAAAAAAAATAAAAAAAAATCAAATACTAGATTTCCTTGAGCAAAATCCTAATTTTTTTATTGAAAATCAAGACATACTTTCAAAAATAAATTTCCCATTAGTACAAAGAAAGAATAATGAAAGTCATAAAGTTATATCTTTCAAAGATTGGATTATCTTCAATCTTAAAAAAGTTCAAAGAAAAATTATTGAAAATGCCAAATATAACTTTGTAACACAGACAAAGGTTCACCGTATTGTACTGGAAATTATAAAAAAAAAAAATTTTTCTAAATTAATAACTCTTTTAATTAAAGAATTACCAAAAACATTTGAATTAGAGATTGTAAGTATTGTAACCAGTGATTTGAAAATTTCTGAAAAGTTTAATCTAATTTATAAAACAAAAGAATCAATTGATAAAATTTACGGAGATAAAAATAGACTGGTCATGGATGCTGTTGAAAATGAGACAAACATATTTGAAACTAAAAATAAAATATACTCAAATGCTATTTTTTCTCTAGATAAAGAAATTTTCAAATCAGAATCGTTGCTTGTTTATGGAAGTAAAGATAAGCATTTTATAGATAATTCAGCCTACGATCTAATTTATTTCCTATCTAAGGTTTTACAAGAAAAATTAATACAACTTTCAAATGAAAAATAATTTAAATAATAAAATTTCAGAATGGATTTTATGGATTGAGAGTGAAAAAAGATTAAGTTTAAATACCATAATTTCCTATGAATCTGATCTGAAATCATTTTTGTATTTTCTTAAAAATCATTTTAACAATAAAGTTGATGAGAAACTTCTAGCCTCAATAGACGAAGATGACTTGTCAGGATGGTTTTATGAGAGAATACAGCATGGAACAAGTCATAGATCAAATGCAAGAGCACTCTCTTCATTGAAAAGTTTTTTTTCATTTTTAGTAAAAAAAAAAATGATTAATGGCTCCAAAATTTTAAATTTAAAAGGACCAAAGTTTCTGGAATCTTTGCCTAGACCTCTATCAAAAAAACAAATAATGCAAATAATAGATGAAATAAAAAATGAGAAGGTGAAATGGATTATGATGAGAGATTTATCTATTATATTAATGATGTGGGGCTATGGATTAAGAATAAGTGAAGTTTTAAATATTAAATTAAAAGATACTTTTAAAGATGAAATTAGAGTTACAGGTAAAGGAAGTAAAGTTAGAATTATTCCAGTTGCGAATCAAATCATGGTTTTCTTAAAAAAAATGGTTAATGAGAGTCCCTACTTATTCAATCCAGAAAGTTTTATTTTTATTGGAAAGAGGGGTGATCAATTAAAACCAGCAATAATTCAGAGAAAAATTAGAAATATACGAAAAAAATTTATCTTACCAGAAAATACAACACCACATTCTTTGAGACACACTTTTGCTACCGAACTTCTTCAAAATTTTGTTGACCTTCGTTCGATTCAGGAACTTTTAGGTCATTCATCCTTATCAACCACTCAAAAATATACATCTGTTAATAATGATTATTTAAAAAAAATATTAGAGGAAAAACACCCTCTTTCAGATTAGCTATGAAGTTTCGTATCTAAATGTAAGCTTCATTTCTCCAGCTACTTTTACCATTTGCGATAAACATTCTGGAGCATTTTCGTCCCTAATCGAGATAGCAAATCTACATATGTACTGAGTTTTATTAGAAAACCTAATTTTTTCTGTGTTCATTCTCACTATCAATGCGTTATTATCATTAAGTGTTTTAATGATTTTGTTTAATAGACCACTTTGATCCTCTCCAGATAGGACGATTCTGTGTGTAATTTTGGAAGTTGGGCCTTCATCATTATATGTTTCGAGAGGCTTGACTTGAAATTCACCATTTTTAGATGCCTCTAGTGCTTCTAATCCTTTTTTAATTTCATTAAAATCTTTTTCGTCAGTTTTTTGGTAAACCATTGTTAGCTCACAGACTCTTCCAAGTGTAGCAAATGTGACTCCAGAAAATTGTCCCTTCATATCTGTTAAGTAGGAAGTGATTTGAGAAATGAGGTTTGGTTTGTTTTCCCCTAAATATGATATGATTGCATTTTTACTCATAATATATTCATGGCCTTTCTCATAGCGTCACCAATTGTTGTGATTGTGTCAGCTACAGTAACACCTGCTGATCTTAGAGAATCTTTTTTAGCATCAGCAGTTTCTGCTCCGCTGTTAACAATTGCTCCCGCATGACCAAGCTTTCTACCTTTTGGTGCAGCTGCACCGGCAACGAATGCGGCTACAGGTTTGTTGTGTTTTCCTTTCCAAGTTCTGATGAATTCAGCACCGTCAATTTCAGCAGTTCCACCAATTTCCCCAATCAAAACAATGCCGTCTGTGTCTGTGTCATCTAAAAATAACTCAAGGGCATCCACAAAGTTTGTGCCATTTACTGGGTCTCCACCAATTCCAATTATTGTAGATTGTCCTAATTCCGCTGTTTGCACCGCTGATTCATAAGAAAGAGTTCCAGATCTTGATACAACTCCAATTCTGCCAGGTTTACATATATGACCAGGAATAATACCAATTTTACCAATACCAGGTGTAAGAACACCGGGACAATTTGGCCCAACTAATCTGGTTTTAGCCCCTTTCATTTCTCTTCTTACTCTTTGCATGTCGCTTGTGGGAATTCCGTCTGTGATACAAACTACTAGATCAAGTTCGGCTTCTACGGCCTCTAGTATTGCATCAGCTGCGAAAGGGGGGGGAACAAAAACTCCACTTGCATTGCACCCAGTTTCTTTTTTTGCTTCTGCTACTGTATTAAACACAGGGACATTTAAATGCTTTGTCCCACCTTTCTCTGGTGTTACCCCACCAACTATCTTTGTATTATACTCAATTGCTCTTTCAGAGTGAAATGTGCCTTGTGCACCTGTAAAACCCTGACAAATGATTTTAGATTCTTTGGTAAGTAACACGGCCACTATTTTTTTTCCTTTACCATGGAAACAACATCTTTAGCTGCCTGTTCCATTGTATCAACTGGTTTTATTGGAAAACCAGAGTTTTTTAGTATATCCATTCCAATGTCAACATTAGTGCCTTCTAACCTTACTACCAGTGGTTTGTCCAAACCAACTTCTTTGGATGCATTAACTAGACCTGTCGCAATATCATTACATCTCATCATTCCACCAAATATATTAATTAGAATTCCTTTAACATCAGGATCCTTATAAATTAATTTAAATGCTGCAGCAACTCTTTCTGGGGTTGCAGCTCCTGCAACATCCATAAAATTTGCAGCTTCACCTCCATAGTATTTGATAATATCCATGGTTGCCATTGATAACCCTGCTCCATTAACCATCAAGCCAATATTTCCATCGAGTTTTACATAATTTAAGTCATGTCTGGCAGCCTCTAATTCAAGAGGATCATATTCATTTTCATCCTTCATTTCTGCCACACCTCTTTGCCTGTAAAGAGCGTTGTCATCAAACGAGGCTTTGCAGTCAATAATAACTACTTCTCCTTCTTTTGTAACAGCCAAAGGGTTTATTTCAATCATTGCGGCATCAAGCTCAACAAAGGCTTTATAAATTGCACGGAGATTTTTTTGTGCTTTTTTAGCTATTGATCCTGTAAGACCTAGATTATAAACAATTGTTCTTGCATGGTGTGTAAGTAGATTTGAACCTGGAGAAATTTTGATGTTATAAATTTCTTCTGGGTTTTTCTCTGAAACATCCTCAATGTCTACACCACCACTTTTAGAATAAATTATAGTATTACCCCCTGTCTCTCTATCAATTGTAATACACAAATAAAGTTCGTTTTGAATATTATAACCTTTTTCAAGATATACTCTTCTTACTATTTTTCCAGTTTCTGAGGTCTGTGGCGTCACTATTTTCATTCCAATCATTTTATCAACGGTCTGAATAACTTCTGCATCATTTTTACATATTTTTACACCACCAGCTTTTCCTCGACCACCAGCATGAACTTGTGCTTTGACTACTATTCTGTCTTCATTAAGCCATGTAACAATATTTTCTGCTTCATGGGTTTGATACACAACCTCTCCAGGAGGTATTGAAACTCCAAATTTTGATAAAAGTTGTTTGGCTTGATACTCGTGAATATCCATTGAAAATTCCTAAAAATTACACTACGTAGGTTACCTTAAAAAACATGAACGACAATATATAAACGATAATCTAAGTTTAGACTAGTAGTTTTTTACATTTTTTTACTAAATCATTCACGGAGTTAACCGAATCATCGAATTGTTTTTTTGATTCTTTTGAAAGATTAAGTTCAATGATTTCTTCAACACCATTTTTTCCTATTATTACAGGAACCCCAACAAATATATCATTATATCCATATTCTCCATTTAAAAAAGCAGAACAAGGAAGGATTTTTCTCTGATCTAAAAGAAATGATTCAAGCATTTCAATTGCACTACATGCTGGTGAGTAGAATGCAGAACTGTTTTTCATTAATGCGACAATTTCTCCTCCACCTGCTCTTGTTCTCTTAACAATATTATCAATTGTTTGCCTTTCTATTTTGTTTTCATCTATAAAATTATTTAGTGGGATGCCAGAAACTGATGTGTAGTCAAGGAGTGGAACCATGCTGTCACCGTGTCCACCCAAAACCATAGTTTGAATGCTTTCAACCGATATTCTTAATTCTTGTGATAAAAAAAATCTAAATCTTGCTGAATCTAGTATTCCTGCCATCCCTGTGATCATATTATGTTTTATCCCACTCACATTTTTAAGTGACCAGACCATCGCATCTAAAGGGTTCGTTACACATATCACAAATGCATTGGGAGAATATTGTTTAATTGCCTCTCCAATATCTTTCATAATAGCAAAATTTGTTTCTATCAAATCATCTCGGCTCATCCCTGGTTTTCTAGCAATACCTGCAGTAATAATAATTGCTGAACTGTTTTGAATTTTTGATATATCTGAGAATCCTTCAATTTTTAAGTTTAAGTTTTCAACAGGAAAACTTTGGGCAAGATCTAGACATTTTCCCTCTGCAAGACCTTCAACAATGTCCACCATTGTGATTTGGCCAATTTGTTTTCTTGATAAATTGTAAGCTAAAATAGTTCCAATATTACCAGCACCTATGAGACTAATTTTTTTCATTTAACTCTTGAATAATACTAACTCTATATTATGTCTAGCCCAATATCCACAGAATAAGAAGAATTTGTAATCTTGCTTGTAGATATAAATTCTACATTAAGTTTTGAATATTTGGNTATNTTATCTATNGTTATTCCACCTGTTATTTCAAAAATAGTTTTTTTATTTTTTATTGAAATACANTTCTTTACTTCAGAAACACTCATNTTATCAAGAAGAATATATTTTGCTCCCATATCAATAGATAGCTTAACTTGATAGAATTTATCACATTCAATCTTATAATTATCGATTTTTTTTTGTCTTAATCTTTCTAATGTTTTTTCAATTCCACCTATAATTTGTATGTGATTATCTTTGATCAAAATACCGTCATATAGACCCATTCTATGATTTTTTGCTCCACCGATCATGGTAGCATATTTCTCAATTTTTCTTAAACCAATAACTGTTTTTCTGGTATCAAGCAGTGTGGTCTTTGATTTTCCCATTTTAGTTACAAATTTTTTTGTAATTGTAGAAATACCGCAAAGATGTTGTAAAAAGTTTAGGATAGTTCTCTCAAAAACCATAATCATCCTAGCATTTCCCTCTATTACAAATAATTTAGAATCTTTTTCAATTTTATCACCGTCATTGTAAAAACATTTAAATTTTATCTTGGGAAATGATCTTTTTAAAAAACTGACTACAAATATTGATCCACTTAAAACTATACACTCTCTATTTGAGACAACACATTTAACGTTTTGAGATTTATGTAATAATTTTTGTGAGGTTATATCATTAGCTAACCTTTTTCCTCCGAGATCTTCACTTAGCTCTGAGATGAGTTTTTTTTGTGATATATCAATTAAATCTTTAATATCCACTTTTTCTTTAACTAAGTTTTAACATAGTATTCAAGGGTTTCTTAGCTTTTAACAAAAGCTGATTTGGGATATTGATTTCTGGAGATAGGTTTAAAAGACAATCTCTTAACTTTTCCATTGTATTTAACTCCATGTATGGGCAATTTGAGCATGAGCAACTTCCGTCATTACCAGGTGCTACAAGAAATTTTTTTGACGGTTCATTTTTTTTCATTTGATGAATTATATGTGGCTCGGTTGCAACAATAAATTGTTCTGATTTATCATCAGAAATGAACTTTAAGAGAGCTGAGGTAGACCCTATAAAGTCTGCGTGTTTTAAAATATTTTCAGGACATTCTGGATGCGCTATTATTTTTGCTGCTGATGACCTTACTTTCATTTTAACAAGTTCTCTTTCTGAAAAAGTTTCGTGAACAATACATACGCCATCCCAAAGTTTCATTTCTCTTCCTGTTACTTTGTTTAGGTATCCACCTAGATGTCTATCAGGTGCAAATATTATTTTTTGATCTTTAGGAATGCTGTTTAAAATTTTAGCAGCATTTGATGATGTTACTATAATATCAGATTCCGCTTTTATTTCTGCAGAACAATTGATGTAAGATAAAACAATATGGTCAGGATTACTTTTTTTAAATTCTCTGAATTCAGATACTTGGCACGATTCTTCCAGAGAACAACCGGCTCTAATATCCGGTATTATAACTTTCTTACTAGGACTTAAAATTTTCGCAACTTCTGCCATGAATTTTACACCACAAAAAACAATAATATCTGCATCATTTTTTTGAGCCTTTTTTGAAAGGTCTAGTGAGTCTCCAATAAAATCTGCAATATCTTGTATGTTTTCGTCTTGATAAAAATGCGCTAGAATTATTGCATTCTTTTCTTTTTTTAAATAATCAATTTCATCTTCGATATGCTTAAAGTTTTTATGTAAAGGTTTCATATGATTAAAAATTACTTATTAAGATTGATATTTATATATGTTTTTGATCCCATTTCTTTAAGCCTGGATGTTGTTCTTCTAAATTCATAAGAGTTAGTCTTCCCTATATATAGTTGATCTAATTCTACATTTGAAGATACAGAAAGTACATTTTTATTCTCGTATACCACGTCTATGAAAGAAATAAACCTTGTTAAAAGATTTTTTGAATTTTCATCCATTTGCTCAATATTTCGTACAATAAATATTTTAATTTTTTTGGCAATGATTTCATAATCCTGAAATACTANATTTTTTGAAAANAATTCGTTGAACTCAAAATCAATTAAGTTTCCATATGTTTTGTTTAAAATAAAATTATTACCCTTTCTCTCAAATTTCATTTCATTTGATTCAGAAAACTCAGAAAGATTTTTTATAATGAGATTTTGTTTAGAGTTAAATTTAGTGGTTCCTAGNAAAAAAAAATTATTACTTACTTTNTTCNTAACACGATAGTCGATTCTAGATTTTACTAAAGCTGAAAGAAAAAAAGTTTCTAACTCTTTCCTAATTCTTTTACACAAATCGNGATTTACAGGATCATCATAAATCATTGATAATTTTTTATTACCACTCATAATNANTGGAATNTTTGCTTTTTTAATATCTTGAAGAAATTTTTCAAAAAGAATAAGACTGGTTATATTATTTATAAAAAATTCATCTATAATTATNAATTTTTTTTTTTTTGCGCTTTTTNCAAAGTCTGAACNTNCTTTGCTTTTTGATTGAAGATTAAAAATTAGATCATTAAAGTGTAAAATAATAGAATGNGGATGAACNGCATCTAGTGCTTTTAGCAATGTTGACTTACCAACACCTACGTTTCCATATATGTAAACTCCTTGTTTAAATTTGCTTCTTAATCTTAATAAATTAAATTTTGTTGACTGTATCAAAGTTTCCTCAATTATTGACATAACTTTCAATTGGCATGAATTGGGATTCAAACAATCATTTTTTTTAAGGTAAGAGAGTAGATTCGATTTTAAATTTTTCAAACTTAAGATGAAATCTGTAATTTCTTTATTTCAGAAATTGCTTTAGCAGGGTTTAAGTTTTTTGGACAAGTTTTGGTACAATTCATTATGGTGTGGCATCGGTATAATTTAAATTTATCTTTAAGCATTTCCAAACGTTCTTTTTTATTATTATCTCTGCTNTCAACTATGAACCTATATGCTTGAAGGAGTATAGCAGGTCCTAAAAACTTATCACCATTCCACCAGTAACTTGGGCAAGACGTAGAGCAACAAGCACAAAGTACGCACTCGTATAGGCCATCAAGTTTTTTCCGATCTTCTGGAGATTGTAAATTTTCTTTATTTGATTTTTTCTTATTTTTAATCCAAGGTTTAATCGAACTATATTGTTTATAGAAATCACTCATATCGGGTATTAAATCTTTCAAAACCCTCATGTGAGGAAGTGGATATATGTTTATNNCCTCAGTNTCAATTGGCTTTAAACAAGCCAATGTGTTAGTGCCGTTTACATTCATTGAGCAAGAGCCACAAATGCCCTCTCTGCATGATCTTCTAAAAGTAAGTGACGGATCCATTTGATTTTTTATAAACATCAAAGCATCAAGGACCATAGGTCCGAGCTTCGATTTATCGATGTAAAAGCGGTCTAGCCTTGGGTTTTCCTTAGACTCTCTATTCCATCTATATACATTAAAGGTTATTGTATTTTTAGCTTTTTTTCCGAATGTGTTACCTTCAGAAACTTGAGAACCTTTTGGAAGTGTCAACTGTACCATAATATTAAATTAGTAAACTCTTGCTTTGGGTTCAATAGTTTTTATTTCTTTTGAATTTGTTTTTAAATTTACTTTTCTATAGGTAGTCGAAGCTTTGCCTTTATTATTAATTGATATCATAGAATGCTTCATCCATTTTTTATCATCCCTGATTTTGTAATCAATTCTCGAATGAGCACCTCTACTTTCTTTTCTGTTTAAAGCACTTTCGATACTTACAATTGATTGTAATAACAAGTTTTTTAGNTCTAGNGCTTCGATAACTTCAGTATTCCATATCAAACTTTTATCTGAGATGTTTATTTCTTCAAAATCAAGCAGGAGTGATAAGAGTTTAGACCTTCCTTCTTTCATTTTTTTCTCTGATCTGTAAACTGGACAAAAATTCTGCATGGTGTGTTGCATTTCAAGACGAATTGCTGCAACACTTTTTTTACCATTTGAGTTTCTCACTTTTTCAAATTCATGTATTATTCTCTCGACAGAATNTTTATTAATCTTTGGATTTTTTGATTTTTTCTTTATTATTTGTGAGCATCTGTCTGCCGCAGATTTTCCAAAAACTACTAAATCTAGTAGTGAATTTGAACCAAGTCTGTTTGCCCCATGAACTGATACACATGCTGCTTCACCAATTGACATCAAACCAGGAATAACCTTATCTTCTCCTGCTGTATTAGTAAATAAAACTTCACCATGAATATTCGTAGGTATACCTCCCATATTGTAGTGAACGGTAGGTTGAACTGGAATTGGTTTCTTTCTAACATCAACTCCTGCAAAAATCTTCGCAGACTCCGTAATGCCAGGAAGTTTCTCTTGCAAAACTTTAGGATCAAGATGGTGTAAGTTAAGATGAATATGATCTTTTCTAGGCCCACATCCCCTACCTTCCATTATTTCAGTAGTCATGGATCTTGAAACAACGTCTCTGCTTGCTAAATCTTTTGCATTCGGTGCGTACCTTTCCATAAATCGTTCGCCTTTAGAATTTGTAAGATAACCTCCTTCACCTCTAGCCCCTTCGGTGATCAGCACTCCCACACCATAAATACCGGTAGGATGGAATTGAGTAAATTCCATGTCTTGCAGAGGAAGTCCTGCACGTAAAACCATTCCTCCTCCGTCACCGGTGCAAGTGTGTGCTGAGGTACATGAAAAATATGCTCTACCGTAGCCACCAGTTGCTAATATAACCATTTTAGCTGAAAAAATATAAAATTTTCCATCATGAAGGTTAAAGGNTAGGACCCCATTGCATTCATTTTTTTCGTTCATGATTAAGTCTATTGCAAAGTATTCAATAAAAAAGTCAGCATTATTTGATAATGATTGTTGATAAAGTGTATGAAGCATGGCATGTCCGGTTCGGTCAGCAGCAGCACAGGTTCTTTGAGCAATCCCTTCACCAAAATGTGTTGTCATGCCACCAAAGGGTCTTTGATAAATTTTACCTTTTTCAGTCCTAGAAAATGGAACTCCAAAATGCTCNAGTTCAATTACAGCTTTTGGTGCTTCTTTACACATAAACGCGATTGCATCTTGATCTCCTAGCCAATCNGANCCTTTTACGGTATCATACATATGCCATTTCCAGTCGTCTTCTCCCATGTTTCCGAGTGCAGCGCTTATTCCACCTTGCGCAGCAACTGTGTGACTTCTAGTTGGAAATACTTTGGATATACAAGCTGTTTTTAGTCCCGAAGATGCGCAGCCCATCACAGCCCTAAGCCCAGAACCACCGGCACCGACAACTACTACGTCAAAATCTAATGTTTCAATATCCTTCATAACAATAATAATTTGATTAAACTAAATATTGTTATAAAGAATAGAACTGCAAAGAAAAAGTTTTTTATTAGTAAAATTTTATCCTTAACCTTCTGGTCATGAAAGTAATCATCAATAATTGAACTTAAACCTATGTTGGAATGCAAAAAGATAGTAACAAATAAAATTAACACAGCTAGTGCGTTAACGTAATCATTAAACCAAAGAACAACAACTTCGTAATTATTGAACTCTAAATCAATTGCTGAATAAAGGGTGTATAAAGAAGAAATTAAGAACATAATTGCAAAAATTTTTTGGAGTAACCATTTTGATGTATAATCAATTTTCATGAGAAAAGACCAATCAGTATTGAAAAACTTACACTTGATATCAAAGAAAAAATAATAACAACGTATCCAAATATGGCAGAGGATCTGTTTTCTAAAAAAAATCCAAAATCCCAAAAAATATGCCGTATCCCATTCAGTAAATGGTATGAAAAACCAAGCAATGTTAAAAAAAGGATAATTTTTAAAGGTATAGTATTTAATATTTCAATAAACAACAAAAAGTATACCTCCCCCAATGTAATGCAAAGAAGACCTGAAACTAAGATAATTAAAGAAAAATTTAGAGCAAAACCTGTAACTCTGTGAGATATAGACAAAAGTGAGGTGATCTGAGGTTTATATATTTGAAGATGGGGTGAAATTGGTAAGTCTTCTTTTTTCATTTTTTTATGTCAGGTATTAATACAGAATATTCTAAGTCAAGAACAATGTTATCTGTTAGGTTGTTTTTATCGGGAAAAGTCATGTCTGAATTATTTTTGGAAGCAAGAGTTCTGATCATCATGCTACCAAAGGAATCAGTTAATTTTTCTTTTTTAATAATTTTTGACCAAGCGTAAATTGTATCACCTGAGAAAGTTGGAGATGAATGTTTGCCATTATGTATTGCTGAAACTTTAAATGTATTTGCAAAACCATTACAACTTATAGCTCTTGCTAAAGAGATAATATACCCTCCATAAATTATTCTTTTACCAAATCTTCCATTTTTCTCGATATGATGATTGAAATGTACTCTTGCATTATTTTGATATAAACGCGTTGCGAGCTGATGTTCAGCCTCCTCAATTGTTTGACCATCAAGATGATGAATTTCTTCTCCTTCTTCAAAGTCTCTAAAATAAAATGGACTCCCAGATATTTCTGATGACCAGTTTTCTAAATTAAGGTTCTGAGGCACAACAAATTCTGACGTTTCAACTTTTTTTGGTAAATTGGGAATGATATTTTCAAAAGATTTTATCATTCCCTCTTTCCTTTTTCTCATCATTAACCATCTAAAATAAGTCAAAACAACTTCTCCATTTTGATTAGTTCCAACTGATTTAACGTATACCGTCCCTGTCTTTGCATTTGAATTTTCTTTAAGACCAATAATTTTTGAGCTAGCGCTTATAGTGTCACCAACATATGCAGGTTTGTTAAAAACAACTCCAGCGTAACCAAGGTTAGCAATAGCATTTAAAGATAAATCTGGAACAGTTCGTCCAAAAACAAGGTGAAATAATAAAATATCATCTACAGGCATCTTTACAAAACCAATTTCTTTAGAAAACTTTATTGAATAGTTTAATGGAAATCTACTTCCTGTTGTTGACAGGTATATAGAAACGTCTCCCTCAGTTATTGTTCTTGGAACACTATGTTCTATCTCTTCATTTACGTTGTAGTCTTCAAAGTATCGACTCTTAAAATTTTTGTTCATATAATTTTTTTTCTCAATAGTAATTCTGCAATTTGCACAGTATTTAAGGCAGCACCTTTTCTAAGATTGTCAGCAACAACCCATAACCCAAGTGATTTTTTATTAATTCCAGCTCTCATTCGACTAACAAATACATCATCTTCGCCAGCTGATTCATCTGGTGTTACGTAGCCACCATTCATTCTTTTGTCTACTAAAGACAAACCAGACATTTTTTTAATTTTAGTTGTAAGTTTTTTTAGATCAACTATTTTTTCTGTTTCTACATAAATTGATTCTCCATGACCTACAAACACTGGAACTCTTACACATGTAGAAAATATTTCAATATTTGAGTTAATAATTTTTCTAGTCTCTTCGATCATTTTATTTTCTTCTTTTGTATTTCCGTCATCTAAGAAATCATCGATATGAGGTATAAGATTAAATGCAATTCTTTTGGTAAATTCCTTTGGAATTAATGGTTTATTTTTGTAAACGTCCAGTGTTTGGTGAAAAAGTTCATCCATGGCAGATTTACCTGCACCAGAGGTGGATTGATAAGTTGAAACAATTATTTTTTTTATCTTAAAAAGATCGTGAATTGGTTTAAGAGCAACTAACATTTGAATGGTTGAACAATTTGGATTTGCAATAATTTTTTTTTTTGCATTGCAAATTTCCTCAGGGTTTACTTCTGGTACAATTAAAGGAACATCCTTTTTCATTCTGAAGTGAGATGTGTTGTCAATAACAAATGCACCACTCTTTGTTGCCTTTGGGACAAATTTTTCTGAAATTTTTGAACCTGGTGATGAAAGAACGATATTAATATCATTAAATTTAAATTTATCTAAAGATTGGACAATGACTTCCTTACTTTCTCCAAAGTATATTTTTGTTCCCTTTGATTTATCAGAAGCTAAAGCATAAATTTTATTGTAAGGAAATTTTCTTGAATCAAGTATGTTAAGAATTTCCCTGCCAACGTTTCCAGTAGCGCCAACAACAGCGATATTATATTTTTTCATTTTCTAATTCCTTTATTACTTCATCACCCATTTGACTTGTTGATATTTCCCTGGATCCATTACTTGAAATATCTTTTGTCCTAAAATTTTTAGATAAAACTGAACTAACTGCTTTATTGATCAGTTCATACAAAATTTGGTTATTAAAAGAATATTTAAACATCATGCCTACACTCAAGATCATAGCCAATGGATTGCATATACCTTTACCTGCGATATCAGGAGCTGATCCGTGAACCGGCTCATACATAGCTTTTTTTTCACCACTCTTTGTAAATCCAATAGAGGCAGAAGGAAGCATGCCTAATGAACCTGTAAGCATTGATGCACAATCA
Organism: Rickettsiales bacterium; assembly: GCA_002691245.1. Lineage (GTDB taxonomy): Bacteria > Pseudomonadota > Alphaproteobacteria > Methylaequorales > Methylaequoraceae > Methylaequor. The sequence continues at coordinate 20,531 of NZHH01000026.1, forward strand.
GATAAAATATCACCAAACATATTAGTCGTAACGATCACATCAAACTGCTTTGGATTTCTGACTAATTGCATAGCTGCATTATCAACGTACATGTGTGAAAGATCAACATCTGGAAATTTTCTTGAAGTTTTAGTCACCACATCTCGCCAAAGCTCTGTAGACTCAAGAACATTAGCCTTGTCAATCGAACACAATTTTTTTGATCTATTCATTGCCGTTTCAAAAGCAACTTCGGCAATGCGTTCAATCTCATATGAAGTGTATGATAGTGTGTTAAAACCTCTTAAATTGTTTTTATCTATTTTTTCAACCCCTCGGGGTTCACCAAAATAAATTCCACCAGTCAACTCTCTTATTATCAAAATATCTAAACCCTTGATTATCTCGGGCTTAAGACTTGAAGCATTTATTAATGAGTCAAAAACTATAGCAGGCCTAAAATTTGCAAATAAATCTAACTCTTTTCTTATTTTAAGAAGTCCTCTTTCTGGTCTATTCTCGAATTTCATCTTTTCCCATTTTGGTCCTCCAACAGCTCCTAAAATTATTGCATCAGACTTTTGAAGACGATTTAATGTTTCATCGGTAAGTGGTAAACCAAATTTGTCTATTGATTCTCCTCCAACATGTTCAGTTGTGAGTTCAATGTTAAGCTTGAATTGTTGGGTAATCCAGTTAATTACCTTAATTGCTTCTTCTGATATTTCTTGTCCTATTCCATCACCAGGAAGTATGGAGATATTTGATTTTTTTTTCATTATATTTCTGAATGTATTAAAAAGCTGGTTAAAGAGTTAACCATGATTTTGATTTGATAACTTTTTCTTCATAAATATCTATTTTTTTAGAATTTTTCATTGTCAAAGCAATATCATCTAGACCCTCTAAAAGACATTTCTTCCTGAATGAATCTACATCAAAATTTATTATCGTTTTATTCTCGGTTGTAATTTTTTGCTCTTTTAGGTCAACAGAAATCAATTTTTTATCTTTTGCTTCTGTCAATAAATAATCTGTATACCTTTTCTCTAACTTTATAGGAAGGATTCCGTTTTTAAAACAGTTATTATAAAAAATATCTGCAAAACTCGGGGCGATAATGCATCTAAAACCAAAATCAAGCAAAGACCATGGAGCATGCTCTCTGCTACTCCCGCAACCAAAGTTTTCACCTGCAATTAAAATTTTTGAATCTTTATAATATTCCCAGTTTAAAACGAAATCATTTTTCATATTTCCATTTAAATCGTATCTTAATTCGTGAAAAAGATTTTTACCTAATCCAGATCTTTTGATGGTTTTTAAAAACTGTTTTGGTATGATCATATCCGTATCTACGTTTATCATTGGAAGTGGTGCTGCTTTTCCTTTAAGGAAGTCGAATTTTTGCATTAGATGTCTTCCACTAGACTGAGTTTTCCTTTAATTGCTGTAGCAGCAGCTACAGCTGGGCTTACAAGATGTGTTCTTCCTTCTCTGCCTTGTCTTCCTTCAAAATTTCTATTTGAAGTTGATGCACACCTTTCCTTAGGCTTTAATTGATCAGGATTCATTGCTAGACACATTGAACATCCTGGCTCTCTCCAGTCAAATCCTGCATTTATTAAAATCTTATCTATTCCCTCTTTTTCGGCTTGTTGTTTTACTAATCCAGACCCTGGAACTATCATAGAGTTTACAGTGACCTTTTTCCCTTTTACAACCTTCGCTACTTCTCGTAAATCTTCAATTCTTCCGTTGGTGCAAGAACCAATAAAAACTCTGTCAATTTTTATGTCTTTAATTTTCTGCTTAGGTTTAAGTCCCATGTATTCTAATGACCGTTTAATAGCATTTCTTCTATTCAGATCTTTAACATCTTTAGGGTCAGGAATTTTTCCATTTATAGGTGCTATATCCTGAGGACTGGTTCCCCATGTAACTTGGGGTTCGATTGAACTAGCTTTGATTTCAACTTCTTTATCGTATCTTGACTCTTGGTCAGATGGTAATGTTTTCCAATAAGATATTGCCTCATTCCATTTTTCTCCTTTAGGTGCATAAGGCCTTCCTTTGATATAATCAAAAGTTTTCTGATCAGGCGCAATAAGACCTGCCCTTGCACCACCTTCAATACTCATATTACAAATTGTCATTCTTCCCTCCATTGAGAGATTTCTTATCGCTTCCCCGGAATATTCTATTACATAGCCAGTCCCACCGGCTGTTCCAATTTTCCCTATAATTTTCAAAATAACATCCTTTGATGTGACACTTGGACTCAAATTTCCTTTAACGTTTATTCTCATATTTTTAGCAGGGTTTTGAATTAATGTCTGGGTTGCCAAGACATGTTCAACTTCACTTGTGCCAATTCCAAATGCGAGAGCACCAAAGGCTCCGTGGGTAGCTGTATGACTGTCGCCACAAACAATTGTCATACCAGGTTGAGTGATTCCTTGTTCTGGTCCAACGATATGAACAATACCTTGTCTTTTGTCAAGAAGAGGGAAAAGGTTGACTTTAAATTCTTTGCAATTATTTTCTAATGTTTCTACTTGAATTCTACTTTCTCTGTTTTTAATACCATTTGACCTGTCGCTAGTAGGGACATTATGGTCTGCAACAGCAAAAGTTTGTTTAGGTCTTCGAACAATTCTTTTACTGTTTCTTAAACCTTCAAAGGCTTGCGGGCTGGTAACTTCATGAACGAGATGCCTGTCTATATATATTAAACAAGTACCATTTTCCTGCTCATCAATTAAATGGCTATTCCAAATTTTATCAAATAAAGTTTTAGGTTCCATATAGTAAATATATAACCGAAAGAAAATCTAAAAAGTATTATTTTTTTTCAATAGCGACATCTTCTTTATCACCTAAATTTTTAGACTCGTTTATAACCCCTTCGGACGCAACTAAATTTTTTTGGATAGGGTTACTTTTATTGCCTTTAAGATCTTGATTTTTTAATTGATCATTTGTAACAGTTTTTTCTGCTATTCTAGCTGATTTCCCACTTCTTTGTCTAAGGTAATAAAGTTTTGATCTTCTTACAGCTCCGATCTTTACAACCTCAATTTTATTTATTTGGGGAGAGAATAACGGCAAGACTCTCTCAATTCCTTCGCCGTACGAGATTTTTCTTACTGTAAATGAGGAATTTAATCCCGCATTTTTTTTTGCTATACACACCCCCTCAAATATTTGGATTCTCTCTTTTTCACCCTCTTTGACTTTTAGGTGAACCTTAAGAGTGTCACCTGAGCTAAAAGCAGGAAGTTTTTTATTCGATTGGAGTTCATTTAGATGATTTCTTTCAAATTTTTCTAGAGTGTTCATTTTTCCTCCTTTTTTTTACTCTCATGTTTCTTTAATAAATCTGGTCTAACTTTTTTAGTTTTTTCAATTGACTTTTTCAATCTCCATTCTGAAATCTCTTTATGATTGCCATTTAAAAGAACATTTGGAACCTTCATACCATCCCAATCTAATGGTTTGGTATATTGAGGGTATTCTAATAAATCATCATGAAAACTTTCAGATTTTAAACTATTTTTATTACCTAATACTTCAGGAATCAATCTTACGCAAGTATCAATTAAAATAAATGATGCCAATTCGCCACCTGACAGAATATAATCTCCAATGGAAATTTCCTCAATGTTGTTTTTTTCTATAAATCTCTGATCAATTCCTTCGTATTTTCCACAAATTAAAACCAATTCTTTGAAGTTTTTTAAACTATTAGCAATCTTAGAATTTAATGGTTTACCTCCAGGCGACAAATATACAATTTTACTCTTACTTCCTAAGCTTGTTTTTGCATGATCTAATGCTTTTTGCATAACATTGGCTTTGATTATCATGCCAGCACCTCCCCCATACGGTGTGTCATCAACAGATTTTGATTTTTTATCAGAAAAGTCTCGAATATTTATTACTTCAATTGTAAATTTCCCCTCTTGAAATGCTTTGCCTATTAACGAGTGATTGAGAGGACCAGGAAAAATTTGTGGAAATAAGGTAAGAATTTTAAATTTCATAATATTTTGGGTTAAGTATAATTTTTCTTTTTATATCGATATTTAAAATATGATCATTGTTGATAGGAATTAGAATTTCATTTTTTCCTTTAAAAACTTCAAGGTAATCTCCTGCTCCATGATTCTTCACATCAGCTACCTTTCCAAACAATACACCAGAAACAAATACTTCAAGTCCAATAAAGTCATTAAAATAGTATTGGTCTTTTATTAGTTTAGGAAGGTTATTTTTTTTAATAGAAATTGACTTTCCAACATATTTTTTTATTTCTTGCGGTGTTTTAAGGGCATCAATGAAACCAAGAATTTTATTTGATGACAAGGTGAATGTGATGTTTACTTCATGTAACCCTTCAACAAAAAACTTTTTGTATTTAAAGATATCTTTTTTATTTGAAAGAAAACTATGTACAAGAATATTTCCTTTTACACCGTGGACTTTACCAAATTTAGCGACTATTACTTTATCGTGTATTGATTTTATATTCCCCCCCCCTTCTAATTAGTTGCCATATTTTTTTTCAGCTTTAGTTTTAAAAGAATTTCAATCTATTTTTCTTTGATTTCAGGGTTTTTATCAGACTCTGTTTTTGGTTCAGTTTCAGCTTTCGAGGTTGCAGGTTTTTGGGGTGCATCCTGCGGTTGTTCTGCTTTGGCTTCAGGTTCTACAGATGGTGTCGTTGATGTTTGAGGTGCATCCTGCGGTTGTTCTGTTTTAGCTTCAGGTTCTACAGGTGGTGTGGTAGATGTTTGAGGTGCATCCTGCGGTTGTTCTGCTTTAGCTTCAGGTTCTACAGGTGGTGTGGTAGATGTTTGAGGTGCATCCTGCGGTTCTTCTGCTTTGGCTTCAGGTTCTACAGGTGGTGTGGTAGATGTTTGAGGTGCATCCTGCGGTTGTTCTGCTTTGGCTTCAGGTT
>NZHH01000027.1:0-11860 GCA_002691245.1 Rickettsiales bacterium
AGACATCGATTTACAACAGGCTAAGCGTAACGCCTGCCAGAGCAGAACATTACGCCTTTCCAAAAAGCGGCAATAAAAGCGACAATAATTCAGAACACAAAAAAGCCACCTCGAATATGAGGCGGCTATATATATATAATATAATACAATATTGATTGGTTGCAGGGGCAGGATTTGAACCTTCGACCTTCAGGTTAAGAGCCTGACGGTAATGCTCTAAAACCCGCAGAAAACCGCCACCCGACTCGACGGGTAACAAAACGGGTAACAAAAAATTCGGCCCCTAATTTCGGGTAACAAAAAAGGTCGTTAGGCTCACGGACCTGACAAGCTCGTCAGGTCGATTTGGCACTTTCACAATTATTTTTTGTTACCGAAGAATTTGGTGGCTGATCGCACGCCAAGCGAGGCCGCCAAGATCACGCCCAGCGTACACCGATACAATTCAGGCCCAAATCGCCATCTGAGAGGATAGCAGTTTGCGTGCTTTTCAAGGAGCCGGTTGCCTGGGCAGGATTTGCTTAAAACCCAATGATTGCAATTTTGGTATAAGCCAATTGCTCATCCATGATTCGAACCCACTATCGTTAGTCGTTAGCGGGACAAAGACCCATAGAAAGCCTACCTGGTATGGAAAATTAGCGGTGTTTATTGGGGCTGTAAGATATGCTTTTAGAACTCCACATGCTGGTAACGATCTGACAAGTCACGTCCGATCTGCTCTGCAAAGCGGGAGGTGGTAACAGATAGGCTGCGCCCAGCTAATTGACCTATCCATAACGTCCCAGGAGCAACATCTCGTTGGTCGATGATTCGGGCGGTCAGATGGAGGTGTTTAATCGGAGGCAGCGGGGCACCGCACTCAATCTGGAAGGTCACTGATGAGGTCTTGGCTACATGAGACTTAAGATACTCAAACGAATTGCTTTCCATCTCTGGTAAGCGAGAGTAGGACTTTTCTTGAAGCGCTAAATCCAACATAGCCCGGCTGCCAAAGCCAACGCTAGGTAGAGCCAAGGGATACTCATAGCACTGTCGTAAACGCAGCTGTTCAAAATTGGCAAGAGGGTGATTCAGGCCCATTACTGCTACCAATTGCTGCCGGACCCCTAGCAGGGTCTTGAATTCAGGCACCTCATCGGCCGCAAACACTACCGCCAAATCAATGGCATGGCTGGCCAATGCGCTTTGTGCGATACGGTGATCTAGCACTATGACCTCAAAAACTACATTAGGGTAGGTCGTCTGATAGCTACTGATGTGGTGCGGAAGAAAGTAAGGAACCAAGGCTTGACTGCAGCCAATCCGAACCTCTCCGCGGCGCATGCCAGACAAATCCGCCAGGCGTGAGGTTAACTTTCGCGTCTCGGAAAAGGTCTCGCGGATATGCATGATCACCAGTTCGCCAGCCGAATTCAAGTCAACTCCCTGTGGCCCCCGGTNGAAGATCTCAAATCCGATTTCTTCCTCATAGGATTGCAACCGCCGCTGGACGGCCGATGGGGTCAGCGCGAGGTGATCTGCTGCTCCCCGGATAGAGCCGGTTCGGGCGATGGCATCGATGACCCGGAATGTGGTGAGGTGTTTCATATCAACACCTTAGGTAGATGTATGATTTTAAGCAACACCTTGTGGAAAAAATAGCAGACGACGGCAACGCGCTTTNAATGCAGCCTAGNGATATTGTAAGGAGCGCAAATGCAGACCCTNCAGGGTATCCGACATTCTGATCGGTGGTCGACCGCAAACGATGGTGCAAGCGTTTCGCTTTTGCGGCCCACGCCCGGGTCGCAGCCGATTCGATTTGCCGCCGAACCAAAGCCGATCCAGGCAGATATCGCGCGGTCTGCTCTGATAATCATCGATATGCAAAACGACTTCCTCGACACNGAAGGCTGGTTNGCCACATCTCGTAACGCNGATGTCGCCTGCCTGTCNGATGTGGTCGGACAGGTCAACGCCCTGAGTGGTGCCTTTCGCAAGGTCGGGGTACCCGTGATCCATGTCAATTGGGCGGTGCGACCTGACGCAGCCAATCTGCCTGCCAATGTGCTGGACAAAGGCTCGGACTGTGGTTCGCGCCCCGGTTATGGCGACCAAATCACCTCGGGCCGGGTGCTTGTGGACGGGGATTGGGGCGCACAATCCGTCGCGGCTGTCGACGTCGACAGCCGTGACATNGCTGTCGGCAAGACCAGGCTGACTGGTTTCCGCGACAACGAATTGGACAGCATCCTGCGTCGATTAGGCGTCACCACTTTGTTCTTTACCGGCGTGAACCTCGACCGCTGCGTCTTCGCGACCCTTGCCGACGGGTGTTTCAACGGTTTTGACGCGGTGCTTATCGAAGACGCCACTGCGACGGTCTCGCCGCCCTATGTGACAGAGGCCATCCTTTACCTCATCCGGCTGATTTACGGCTTTACAGCCAAGTCTGACGACATTCTCGCTGCCCTTTCCACACAAACCCAGATAGGAGCNAAATCATGACCATCACCAGGCGGAATTTCACAAAACTCGCAGGGGCTGCAACCGCCACCATGCTTGCAGCACCGGCCCTCGCGCAAGGCAAGACCAAGATCAAGATGATNCTGAACTGGCGCTATCAGGGGCCGCAATCCTGGTTCTTTTTGGCCAAGGACAAAGGCTATTTCGACGAAGCCGGGATCGACCTGANAATGGATCAGGGCAATGGCTCTGGCGCGGCTGTCGGCCATGTGGCTGGCGGGGCCTATGATGTGGGCTTTGGGGATGTGAATGCNCTGATCCGACTAGCCGGGACTAAGCCGGAAGAGGCGCCGATATGCGTTTATCAAATGTACAACAAGCCGCCGTTCACCGTCGCTGTTCTGGCTGATAGTGACATTCGAACCGCCGAAGATCTACAGGGGCGCCTGCTTGGTGGTTCCGCCAATGATGGCGCGCTGAAGCTGTTTCCAGCATTTGCGAATGTTGCCGGGCTCGATACCAGCAAAATTGAAATCCTTAACTTCAAATCGAACCTGCGCGANCAGATGTTGAAGAACAAGGAAGTCGAAGGTGTCTTTGGCTATGTGAACACCATTCGCTTCTCCGCCAAGCTGTCAGGCATGAACCCAGATGAAGATATCCGGTTCATCTCCTACGGTGATTACGGGATGGACCTATATTCCAACGGGTTGATCATTCCAAAGGCGATGGCCGCCGATGAGCCAGAAATGGTCAAAGGCATGGTCCGGGCGATCAATCAGGGGGTCAAGGACACGCTGGCCGATCTGGATGCGGCGGTGGACGCCGTTGCCGCACGAGANCCCCTTATCAACAAGGACATTGAGAAAGAGCGGCTGATCGCCACTTTGCAAGACGAAATGAACCATCCGGANCTGGCGNAAACCGGCCTTGGCAATGTCGATCCNGGTCGGTTCAANAANGCCATCGANCTTGTNGTNAAGGCCAACAGCCTNCCGCGCACNCCGAAACCGTCCGAGATCTATTCTNACGCCTTNCTGCCGGCGGAAGACGAGCGCATCTACAAGTTGCTTTGACCCAAATGGAACTGGAACTGACAGATAAGGTGGCAGTGATCACGGGCCCGGCAAAAGGTATGGGTGCCGCCATCTCGCTTGGCTTTGCACGCGAGGGCGCCCACCTCGCCCTGCTTGGCCGCGACACGGCGGCTATTACTCCGGTCTGCGCTCAGGCAGAGGAGTTGGGCGTTAAGGCAGAGGTGTTCTCTTGCGATGTCACCTCCAGCCAGTCCGTCGATGCCGCGATTGCCGGCGTCTTGGCGGCATTCGGAAGGCGGATTGACATCCTGATCAATGTGGCTGGGGGCACCGGTCCAATTGGCAAGACCGGGCTGGAGACCACCCAGAAGGAGTTCAACGATATTCTGCGCCTGAATGTTCTGGGTCCCTTCAACATGATCCATGCCGTCGCCCCGGTCATGAAGGCCAGCGGCGGCGGCAAGATCGTCAATGTGGGCGGCACCTTCGGGATGCGGGGGCGGGCGATGCGTTTGTCCTACTCCAGTTCCAAATGGGGATTGCGAGGCATGACCAAAAGCTTCGCGCTCGAGCTTGGGTCCGACAATATCAACGTCAATCTTGTGGCGCCGGGCATGGTCGATGGCCCCCGGTTCCGCGAAAAGGTCGTCCCGCAAGTCGCTGAGCAACATGGCATATCCTTGGAAGAAGCCGCCGCCAAACATGCGGCAGATTACGCGCTGGGGCGGGTCAGCAAGGACGAAGATGTAGCTGCGGCGACGCTGTTTCTAGCCTCAGACTGCGCCAGACAGATCACGGGAGTCGATTTGCCTGTGGATGGGGGATGGGCAGCGCTATGACCGATTTGATTTTAACTGGCGGCACAGTCGTCAATGAAACCGCCCGTGACTTGGCGGATGTGGCGATCACCAGTGGCCGTGTCAGCGCCGTCGGCACACAAGGAAGCTTGGGAGACGCGGCAGACGTCATTGATGTGACAGGGCTCCACTTGATCCCTGGTGCCATCGACATGCATGTCCATTTTCGTGAACCGGGCTACACCCATAAGGAAGATTGGGAAACCGGCACGCGGGCCGCCGCGATGGGCGGTGTCACGACCGTGTTCGAGATGCCCAACACCCATCCGCCCACCCGCTCGGTCACCGAATTCCGTCAAAAGCAGGACTGTGCGAAGAAAGCATGCGTCGATTTTGGGATCTACGGTCTACTGGCCGAGGACAACATTGACGAACTTTCGTCTCTGATTGAGGCGGGCGCCAACGCATTCAAATGCTTCATGGGCAATACCTTCGGCAATCTGCCTTCGCCGTCGACCGGGGCAATGCTGGAAGGCTTTGAGATCATTGCAGGCTCCGGTCTACGCATATCGTTGCATGCCGAGACCGCCTCGATTATGGCGTGGCGGCAGGCCAAGCTGGAGGCAGCGGGGCTGAATGACCCGCTCTATCACATTGCCTCCCGACCGGAGGTCGTCGCCATAGAGGCCGTTTCCCGGGCGGCCATCCTGTCGGAATGGACTGGCGCGCGCATCCACGTGCTGCATATCTCCTCTGCCGGAGAGTTGCGCCCGCTGGCCGACGCAAAGGCGCGCGGGGTCGATATCACAGGCGAGACCTGCCCCTGCTATCTCTTCCTTGATTCTGGCGATTACGAACGGTTGGGCAGCATCATCCGGGTGAACCCTCCGGTGCGAGAAGCCAAGGACAGCGCCGCGATATGGCATGCGCTTCAAAGCGGTGTGGTGGACATGATCGCGACCGATCACGCACCGCACACCCCCGAAGAAAAGACAAACGACATCATTTGGAATGCAGATTGCGGCTTTCCTGGGGTCGAGACACAAATGCCTTTGATGCTGAGTGAAGTGGCGGCAGGGCGGATGACGCTGGAACATTATGTAAGCATCTCCTCGGCCAACCCGGCGCGGGCGTTTGGCATGTGGCCGGATAAAGGAAGAATCGCCGTCGGTGCTTTGGCAGATATCGCTGCCGTGGATATGGCACGCGAAGAAGTCATCGCGTCCAGCCGACTGCACAGCCGGGCCAAGATCACACCGTTTGAAGGACGCAAGACGATCGGCGCACCGGTGCACACAATTGTTCGGGGCGCGTTTGTGCAGCGGGATCGCCAGATGATCGAAGGCATGGCAGGACACGGTCGCCAGGTCACCGACATTCAAACAATGCCCCCTGCAAACCCGCAGAACGTGGACCAAAGCCTTGCCCAGATTCTCAAGGAGAGGGGGACAACATGAGCGGTGAGGAATTTGTGAGACTCGCAGGCGTTGGTGTCACCTATGGGTCGGGGAGCAACCAAACGCAGGCCCTTTGCCCGACTGATCTGTCGATCGCTAAGGGAGATTTTGTAGCCTTGGTTGGCCCGTCAGGCTGCGGCAAGTCCACAATCCTGAAGCTGATAAGCGAGCTTCTCAAGCCCAGCGAAGGCAACATTTTCTTTGGCGGCAGAGAGCTTGGGGCCAAACCCGTACGGGTGGGCATGGCCTTTCAAAGCGCGTCTTTACTGCAATGGATGACCGTACGCGATAACGTGATGCTTCCCCTGAAAATCGTGCCGCCGTTCAAGGCAGATTTCCGCGCCAAGCAGGACGGCGAATTCAAAGATCAGGTCGACGCGCTGCTGGAACAGGTGGGGCTGATCGACTTTGCCGATAAAAGCCCGTGGCAGCTTTCAGGTGGCATGATGCAGCGTGCCAACTTATGTCGCGCGTTGGTCCATGATCCCGATCTTCTTCTCCTCGACGAACCCTTCGGCGCCTTGGACCAATTTACTCGCGAAGAACTCTGGCAAACCATGCAAGACCTTTGGGTGAACCGCAAATCGACGGTGCTGCTTGTCACCCATGACCTGCGCGAAGCGGCCTATCTGGCGAATCGTGTTTGTGTAATGAGCACGCGCCCGGGCCGCATCATTGATGACAGGCAGGTGAGTTTTGCCAGGCCGCGCGCGATTGATGTGACCTTTGAACCGCCTTTTATCCAAATTGTGCAAGACCTTCGGCAGTTGATTGTGCACGCCCCAACTGCACCAAAGGCGGATGTCGCATGACCCCACGCACGCAGAAAATGGCATCGGCCGCGCTGATCGTCAGCGTCTTCGTCTTTTGGGAAGCATTTTGCCTCATTGCAGGCATTTCAGAGCTGATCTTGCCTCGACCGAGCCGCATCATCGAAGCGTTCCTGCAATACGCCCCCGCCATTGCGCCGCATGCTTGGCAAACGCTTCACACAACTCTGGTCGGCTTCTCTTTTGGGGTTTTGATCGGCCTTTTGCTTGGCGTTTTGATCGGGTCTTCGAAACTGGCCTATGACACGGCCTATCCGCTGCTGGTTGGGATATCGTCCATCCCTAAAGTGGCCGTCGTTCCAATCTTTGTCCTGTGGTTCGGCGCCGGCACGGTGCCGGCGGTCCTGACCGCGATGATTATCTGCATCTTCCCGATTGTTGTGAACGTCTCCACGGGCATCGCAACGGTCGAGCCGGAACTGGAAGACGTCATGAAATCCCTCAAGGCCAGCAAACTGGAAATCCTGTGGAATGTCGGGCTGCCCCGGTCGCTACCCTATTTTTTTGCCGCGCTGAAGGTCGCGATCACCCTCAGCTTTGTAGGCTCCGTTATCGCGGAAACCGTCGCCTCTAATAAGGGGGTGGGCAATATGATGCTGATCGCCTCATCGCAGTTTAACGTGCCGCTGGTCTTCTCGGGGCTGATGGTCCTCGCGGTGATGGGGATCTCCCTTTACGCGATTTTCGCCCTTTTGGAAGGACGCATGACGGGCTGGGCGACCCGAAAGAACAACGTCTGAAATCACGCAACAGCAAGGAGAATAGCAATGCGTAAGTTACTATCACTCACCGCTTTAATATTGAGTTTTGCGAGCCCGGCCGCAGCCGAAGGCATCCCGATCAAATTCACCCTTGACTGGAAGATCCAAGGGGTTCACGGGTGGTTCTACCTGGCTGAAAAAAAGGGGTATTTTGACGCCGAAGGTCTGGATGTGACCATTGATCAGGGCGAAGGCTCTGCTGCAACAGTCAGTCGGATCATGTCGGGGGCCTACGACGCGGGCTTTGGCGATATGAACGCTATCATTCAGAACGCCGCGACCAACCCGGATGACGCGCCGGTGATGGTCTATCAGATCTACAATCAGCCGCCCTTTGCGGTGCTGACCAAGACAGGTGGCCCGGTCAAGAGCCTCGCAAGTCTTGAAGGGCTCACGGTCGGCGCACCTCCAGGCTCTGCATCTACGAAACTGTTTCCGGCTTTGGCTACGGCAGCAGGGTTTGACGCAAGCAAGGTCGAATTGCTTTCCGTGCAGAAAAATCTGCAGGAGCAGATGCTGATCCAGGACCAAGTCTCTGCCAGCCTCGTGTTCAACGTGACCAGCTATCTGAACATCATTGGAATCGGCATGGACCCGGATAAGGATTTCACATGGTATCCCTATGGTGCCTCTGGTCTTGATATCTACTCCAACGGAGTGATGGTCTCGCCTAAGCTGCTGAAAGAGAAACCCGAAGCGGTGAAGGGTCTGGTGAATGCAATCGCCAAAGCCATGGCAGATGTGCTGGCTAATCCGCAGGAGGGTATCGACATCATCACGGCGACAGAGCCTTTGTCCAACGGCGAACTGGAGATGAAGCGTCTGCAATTTGCCCTCGACAATCTGATCTTCTCGGATGAAAGCAAGGCGAACGGGATCGGAGCGATTGACGCAGAGCGTTTGACCCGTTCGATCACCACGATCAAAGAGTTGTATGACCTGCCTGAAACGCCTGCTGCCGAGGATGTCTTTGACGCATCCTTTTTGCCGCCAATGGCCATGCGCTCATTCTAAGAGGCAGAATGGTATGAAAGAACGGTGATGACTCAGCTTCATGTCAGTGCCGCCCTTTTGGGGTCAGAGTATAGAAACTCTGGCCCCGTTACCATTTCCATTGAGAATGGGCATATCGCAGAAATTGTGCCGGCCGCAACGCCCGATGGTCCGGCACGGCTGGCGATGCCGTCTCTTGCCGACGCCCACAACCATGCGCGACCCTTATCGACTACGTCTTTCGGCTGTGGCGGCAAACCTTTGGAACAATGGTTGCCGCAACTGGCTGTCATGCCCCCGGTCGATGCCTATACCGCCGCGGCGGCTTCGTTGGCGCGGTCCGTCCGCGGCGGCGCGACTGGCGTAATGGTTCATCTAACCCGCGCGATGGGGCAAAGGCCTTTGCCCGAGGAGGCAAGTGAGATTGCCCGTGCTGCAGCAGATGTCGGCGTCTCCATCGGCTTTGCCATATCCCTGCGTGATCGCAATCCTCTGATTTACGGCGACCATGACGAACTGCTCAACGGGCTGGCCCCGGAGGTTGCGCAATTAGCAAGAAACACGTGGTTGAAGCCACTTCCAACGGTTACTGAGCAACTGGCGCTGGTAGATCAGGTCGCCTCTGCCTTGGCAGACCAACCGCATGTTGATGTGCAATACGGGCCGACCGGCGTGCAGTGGTGCAGTAATGAAATGTTGCGGGCGATCGCTGATGACTCCGCCCGAACGGGCCGCCGCATTCACATGCACTTGCTCGAAACCCAACCGCAGCGCCAGTGGCTTGATCGGATTTATCCGCAGGGTGGTGTCGCGTTTTTGGATGAGATCGGTTTTCTCTCACCCAGGCTGACACTCGCGCATTGTGTTTGGGCCCGGGAGCCAGAGCTTGTTGAGATCGCCGCCTCCGGCGCGAGGATTGCTGTGAACAATTCTTCAAACCTGCACCTATATTCCGGCCGTGCTCCGCTGGCTGATATGCAAGCCGCCGGTGTTGCGGTGGCGATGGGGCTTGATGGCTGCGCCCTGGATGAAGACGATGACGGCCTTCGGGAGCTACGCCTGTTTCACCTGCTTGGGCGGCGTCCAGGGTATTCTGCCAATGAGGGCATGACGCACGCAGCCGCCTTGCGGGCAGCCTGTAGCACCGGGCGCACTGCTCTTGGCCTGCCGGATGGCGGAGTGCTCGAAGTTGGGATGCCTGCAGACCTGTTAATCCTTGATCTTGACGGTCTTGACCGCGACGCCCTGATGCCCGTGCCCGCCAAAGACCTGTTGTTCGCCCGCGCCACCGCGGCCCATGTGGTAGAGGTTTGGGCATCTGGTCGGCAGGTCGTTCGAGAGGGCCATGTGCTGGGCATCGACCTTGACGCCACCGAGACATTGCTGCGCGCGGCCTATCACGCTGGCCTGCCGGCGACAGAGCCGCTTCGCGCCGTGTGGCTCCAGATCGAAAGAGCTATTGGCACGCATTACCGTGGCTGCTGCTGATGCGATCAGCTTCGTTGGATCGCTGATTGATGAGCGGCCCTGCTCCAATAGCATGTAACAACAAGAGCTGCTCGATAGTGGCCTTGTGGGAATCATTTAATGAAAGGAAACAGAAACATGACAAATCTGATTGTCAAGGCTGGCGACTTCACTTTTGGTGCGCGGCTTGAAGAGGAGGACGCGCCAAAGACCTGCGCGATGTTCCGCAAGCTGCTGCCCTATACAGGCCAAATCGTGCATGTGCGCTGGTCGGGCGAGGGTGTCTGGATCCCATTGGGCGACGAGGACTTCGGCGTAGAGTACGAAAACCACACAAGTCATGCCGGTCCCGGACAGATTTTGCTCTACCCTGGCGGCATCAGTGAAACAGAAATCCTTCTGGCCTATGGAGGTGTCTGCTTTGCGTCGAAAATGGGGATGCTTGCAGGCAACCATTTCATCACGCTTACCTCAGGGCTGGAAAACCTCAAGACATTAGGCAATGCGGTGCTGTGGGAAGGGGCAAAGGACATCTCGTTCGAATTGGCTTGAAGGTGGCCGCTTTGGAACGGTTCATAAAGGTGGGGCTTTGCGTCATGCGGGGCGGGCAGGTGCTTTTGGCGCGAAGCCGCGGTGATAAGCACTTCCAGATCCCCGGCGGCAAGATTGAACCGGGCGAAAACGATATCGACGCGCTGACCCGTGAGGTGGAAGAGGAACTTGCGGTCGCGTTAGTCCCGGACAGCGCAGTGCATCTGGCAACTTTTGAAGCCCAAGCCGCCGGTCAAAGGGATGTGCTGGTCGAGGTCCGTTTGTACAACGGCGCTGTCGATGGTATTCCGAAGTCCAGCAGCGAAATCGCCGAACTAGTCTGGCAATCCCCCGCAGCACCCACAGTGACCTGTTCCGATGTTGTGCGTCTGCATATTCTGCCTTATCTGGCACGTTGTCTCTCAGAACAAGGACGCATCCCATGCCAACCATAAGAACTATGGCCGTTTACTGTGGGTCTAACACGGGGCAAGGCGACGCCTATCTGCGCGCGGCATCACACCTAGGTTCAGCGTTAGCCGCACGCGACATCAGACTTGTTTACGGCGGCACCAACAAGGGGTTGATGGGCGCTTTGGCCGATGCGGTGTTAGCCGGTGGCGGCCATGTCACCGGAGTCATTACCGAGCGCCTTAAGGCGAAGGGCCACAACCATCAGCACCTGAACGCGGTCGAAACCTTACCTACCATGCAAGCCCGTAAAAAGCGGATGATTGAACTTGCGGATGGCTTTATCGCATTGCCGGGCGGTATCGGGACACTTGAGGAGTTCATGGAGGTCTGGACGCTTAACCAACTTGGCGAGATTACCAAGCCTGCGGGCCTATATGACGTGCAGGGCTATTATCAGCGGCTGATGGGCATGGTGGATCACATGATTGCCGAAAGGTTTCTGCCAGCCTCACATCGCAAGGCCATCGTCGTGCAATCGGCTCCAGGCGATCTGATTGACGGCCTTGTGAATTTTGTTCCAGTCACAACACAAAAGTGGATGAGTTGAAACCCAAGGCTTTGCCAGCAGCTTGCACGCCCATTAGATTAGCACTTTGAAGGCCTCGTTATATCACCCAGTCTTCTATGGAGCGGCATAGCAAGCTTTAGCTAAATGCCCTATTGGAACCACTTGCAACTAGTGAAGCAATTCCATTGCTGAGATAAGGTGTCCATTACGTCTTATCGACGACCTCGGCCCGAGTTAACAGGTCCTCTTTGAATTGATGTTCAACAATCACAAGCCCGCGATGGAATGGATTTTTACCGCATGATTTGAAAAAATATCGCGTTAAAAACCTGACGAACGGTAACAAAACGGGTAACAAAAACGGGGTGCAAAACACAGACAACCCTCGCAAGTCCCAGGACTTGGAGGGTTGTTAAAATACTGTTATATTTGTATTTTTGGTTGCGGGGGTAGGATTTGAACCTACGACCTTCAGGTTATGAGCCTGACGAGCTACCGGGCTGCTCCACCCCGCGCCAAACGTATAACTGCTGGCAGCCGCGGACGAAACACCCTTC
>NZHH01000028.1:0-78119 GCA_002691245.1 Rickettsiales bacterium
ATTTCTATCAACAATTTTTCTAAATGGTATACTGACTCTTATTATTTTCGATCTTAATTAATATGATACAATAATCCTACTAAAAAAAATTCATGGATTTATTCAATATATTTGAAATAGTTACCTTTAAAAATTTTCTGGGTTACTTCGCAGCTTTTTGCACTACACTTGCATTTGTTCCACAGGTAATTAAAATTTGGAAAACTAAGAGTACTAAAGATATCTCACTTTTAATGTTTGTAATTTTTACACTGGGAATAGCTTGTTGGTTGTTTTATGGGATACTCAATAATGACAAACCATTGATAATTGCAAACCTATTTACGCTTCTACTCTCTTTATACATTTTAATACAAAAGATCATAAACAAGTAAATACATTTGAATGTTAAATTAAATTCATGAATTAATTTGTACAGCATTTCTCTGTGTTTCATCAGTTTTACAAGAATTTATTTATAAATAAATAGAATTTAATGTCTTTGCAAACTATCTTAATAAAACCGAATTTTTAGATTTAAGTGCTTGGATAAGACCTTCTATATTATTGTTAGAAATAAATGAGTTGAATTCTGATTTTTTTGTCGCAATTTCACTAACTGATCCAGCTAATAATACATCGAATATTTTCCACTCATCATTATTTTTTATAAGCAAATAATCAATTTTAACATCTTCTTCTTCGAGAATTTTTAGTTTAGTTTTAACTAGATAATAATTTTTTCTTACTTCCTTACTACTTAAATTCTCAAAATCTATTTGTTTAATTTTTTTGAATCTCTTGATGTAATTTTTAATGACATATTCATTAAATACCGAGATTATTTCTTTTTGTTTCACTGCTTTTATTTGATTCCATTTTTTGCCAATTATAATTGATATCATTTTTTCCACATTGTAGGTTTGAGCTACTAAATTTTTTATTAGATTATAGTTTTTAAAATTTTCTTTATGAGATGTTCTAAGTCCATCGTGTAATAATGAAACGGTATCAGTGGGATTTCTTTTTATCAAATTTTGATTTTGTTTATTTAATTTTATTTCCTTAAGTGTTTTCTGTTTGGATACTTTATTTTTTTTTATTTTCTTATCCAATGCTAGATCATCTAAATTCTTTTCCTGTGATTTAGATTTTGTTAAAGTGACATTTTCTTTTGAAAAAGATTCAATTTTTGATTCCGCAAAGTTTGTTTTCTGAATTTTTTGTTCTTGCTCAAGATCTTTTGTTTGATTTCTAGAATTATCAGAAATTATTTTTTCAGTTATTATATTTTTTTCAAGGTCATTTTCGACATTACTCTTATCAAGATTTAGTAAGATAGTAATGAGCGCCATACAGATTAAAACAATCAATAAAATTATGATATTTTTTCTTTTATTAAATAGTGCCATTATAGTAACTATTATCTTTTAGGATATGAATCTTATTTTAAAATCAGTTTTTATTATTGTAAATATTTGTACCTAATTTAAGTAAATTTTGAAATAAATAAGTTTATTTTATTATTAATTTTGATGTTTTGCTTTCTTTTAATTAATTAATATCATTTAATTTGAATTAATAATATATTTTAAATTGAAGAGTAAAGTTATGAAAAACTTTTTAATATTATAATTCAAGCTTTCCTATTTCCTAATAAATTATGTATCGTTAATGAAACTTAAATAAAAGCACGATAGGTGTATATACAACACAATTAAATCATTTGATTTTTGTTTGTAATTCAATGTTTACGGTCTTTCTAGCAATTAACAAATAATTTAGCTATTTTTTTTTTATATTTATTTTTATTTAATAAATTAGTTTTTTCCTGGATTTCAAATTCCTTTTTAATTTCTTTACATTATTCAACTTTTTATATTCTTTAGGATAAAACATATGGTATTAATAATATTATGAAAAAAATAGCTTTAATCACTGGTGTAACAGGACAAGATGGTTCCTGCCTNTCTGAATTTTTATTAAATAANAATTATATTGTCCACGGAATAAAAAGAAGATCATCAATAATAAATACTGAAAGAATAGATCATTTATATATTGATCCACTCGAAAAAAAAACAGATTTTAGACTTCATTATGGCGATCTTACAGACGCAACAAATCTGTTAAGACTTATATCTGAAATTAGACCACACGAAATTTATAATTTAGCTGCTCAAAGTCATGTAATGGTCAGTTTTGAAACTCCAGAATATACAGCTAATGCAGATGCAATAGGAACTCTTCGTTTNTTNGAAGCTATTAAAATTTTAGGTCTTGAAAAAAAAACAAAATTTTACCAGGCATCAACTTCTGAACTTTATGGAAATTCCAAAAAAAANAGTCAAAACGAATNAACTCCATTTTCACCACAAAGTCCATATGCTGTTGCTAAACTTTACTCATATTGGATCACCAAAAATTATAGGGATGCCTATGGAATATTTGCCTCCAATGGAATTTTATTTAATCACGAAGGTCCNTCTAGAGGTGAAAATTTTGTAACNAGAAAGATTACNATGGGAATAGCTGAAATAATTTCNAAAAAAAGAAAAAAAATCTACTTAGGAAATTTAGAAGCAAAAAGAGATTGGGGACACGTTAAAGATTATGTGAATGGAATATGGAAAATATTGCAATTTAGAAGACCAGATGATTTTGTATTAGCAACTGGTAAAACGTATTCAGTACGAGATTTTGTAGAAGCTGCATTTAATGTTGTAGATATTAAAATCAAATGGATAGGAAATGGACTAAATGAAAGAGGAATTAATAGAGAAAATGGCTCAACATTAATTGAGATTGATAAACAATATTATAGACCTTTAGAAGTTCATTACCTTTGCGGAGATGCAGCAAAAGCAAAAAAATATCTTAACTGGAAATGTAATATTTCATTTAAAACCTTGGTTAAAGAAATGGTTTTAAATGACTTAAGAAAAGCTCAAGACAGATTGTGAAAAAAATTACTCCCATAATTTTGTCTGGAGGTATTGGTTCAAGGTTATGGCCTCTCTCTACCAAAAACCTTCCTAAACAATTTCTTAAACTTCCCTTCAAATCCNCACAAACCCTATTTGAACAAACATTAGTAGGAATTAAGAATAGGAAAGTTTTCAGCAAACCAATTATTATTTGTTCTGAACAACATAAATTTTTAATCCTTGAAAGCTTAAATAAATTAAAGATTAAATTCTCTGATATCATAGTAGAAAAAATATCTAAGAATACTGCACCCTCAATTCTATTAAGTATTTATCATTCATTAAATAAAGACAGGTCGAATTTATCTTTAGTTATTCCATCGGATCATTACATACCCAATCGAGATTACTCGATCCTAATACCTCCAAATGTCGAGTCATTAAATAGCCATATAATTTATGGAATAAAACCTGATTTCGAATCAACTGATTATGGTTATATAGATTTCAAAAATAATTCAGGAAAAATAAAAAAAGTAAAAAAATTTTTTGAAAAACCTAGTTTAGCCAATGTGAAAAAATATATTTCTCAAGGCTTTTATTGGAACTCTGGAATTTTTCTAATTAACAATAAAAAAGTGATAGAGGATTTTAAAAAATATAATCCTGAAATATTAAAATTATGTAAAAAGATAATTTCAAACTTATCAAAAGATTTGGAATTCCTTGAAACAAAATATGAATTTATGAATAAGTTACCTGAACTCTCTTTTGACAAAGCGATTCTTGAGAAGTGTGAATCAATATATATGTTAAAGTTTAATCAAAAATGGAGAGATATAGGTTCCTGGAAAACACTTACAGAAATATCCGATCAGAATCAGAAACTTAATTCAAATACAACTATTTATAATAATTCTACAAACTCAAATGTAATTAGTGATAAAAAAAATACAGTACTTAATGATGTTAATGATATTATTGTAATATCAAAAAATGATTCCATTTATGTAAGTTCAAAAAAAAATGTGAATAATATCAAGGATATAATAAATTATAAACATAATAAAAAAATCCTTAATTCTCAAAATATCTTTTACAAACCTTGGGGGCACTACGAAATTTTTATAAATTCTAAAAATTATCTTGTAAAAAAACTTACCGTAAAACCCGATCACAGATTATCTTTACAGTTNCACAAGCACCGATCTGAACATTGGGTTGTAGTTGAAGGAATAGCTCAAATAACAAAAGGNANAACAAAAACTATTTTAAAAAAAAATCAATCAACATATATTCCNGTTGGNNAAGTGCACTGTATNAATAATATAGGTAAAAAAAAATTAGAAATAATTGAAATTCANATTGGTGAAATATTANAAGAAACAGATATNATTAGGTTAGACGATCCTTATAAAAGGAANTGATNAATATTTTAATACATATAAAATTATTCCNATNNNTANNATTAACAAACTAAAAAAGTAAATATTTTTTTTTATGTAAACNGTCGATTCTTTTCCATACTTATNGATNAAATATGATACTAANAAAAATCTCATTCCTCTTGAGAAAAAGGACAAANTTATAAAGATTAAAAAGTTNATCCCAATAANTCCNGAGGCAAAACAAGTTATTTTATAAGGNAGTGGTGAAAACCCACCAATTAANATGATCATAACACCTAGGTNAGAATATTTNTCATTAAATTCTTGAATATTTGANGTTACTTCGGGATAACTAATCTTAATTATTGGAAGNAACTCCGTCCAAAAAAAAAANCCCAATAAATAAGCTANTGCTCCTCCTAATACNGAAAATACTGTTACTAANGAGGTTAAAAGGATAAATTTTTTATCTGCTATAATATAAGGTATTAGGAATGGATCTGTAGGTAATGGAAAGAATATAGATTCAATAAAGGAGATAAAATAAATAAGCCATTTTGAGTTTCTTTTTCTACAAAATTCTATCAGTTTATGGTAAATGTTGTAAATTTTTGAGTTCACATCCTCTTATACCATTTTTAATAAAAAAGATTTATTCTTAAATACTTTTCTATCAATTACTGAAATATTTTTATAAAGTATGAATAACTTGAATTTAAGATTTACCTAGATGAAAGAAACATTATTAAATAAAGCAACATTTTGGCAAAAAAAATATAAACAAATAGATTTTAATCCTAAACAAATTTTTGCTTATTCAAATTCTAAAAAAGACACTCTTTTTTCACTGAGTTTTTTTTTATCAATAATGTCAATAGAAACACTTTTTAATCAACCATTTAGAAAAAAAATTAAAATAGTCCATAATCAAATTTACAAGGTGTTCTTTAAAAATAAATTCAATCAATTAGAAAGAATAGAAATCAATTCTTTTGGTTTCAGCTTGTTTTTAATTTTTCAAAAGCTTTTTGAGGAACATGAACCTTCAAAACTTTATGTCAAAGATTTAATTGAATGCACGGTAAGTCATTGGTCATGCATCGACAATGCATCTTACACAGATTTTGAAAAAAGATATCAAACGTTAGTTGCACTTTGGGATCGAAATAAATCAATTGTTTTGTCAAGAACTTACGAATCAAGAATAGATCTTATTTTTTTATTATACAAAAGTTTTGAATTAGGGATTGGTGATAAAGTAATTATAAAAAAGAATCTTTCTGTCTTAATTTTTTCTGTAAGTAAAGCACTAAAAGAATTTAGGTTTGATGTGCTAAATGAACTAAAAAAAAAAAAATTATAATGATTTATCGCAAATCAATTGATGTTACTTTTATATTTCTATAAACTTTTTTTATAAAAAAATGTATATAAATAATATTTTATCTTATCTAACCATACCCCAATACAATAAACTAGCCAATCATCTAATTAGTAGATGTAATTTTACAGGTAATTATTTAGAAATAGACACTAGCTATTGCTGTATTTGCAATGCTAATAATTGTTTTTTTCCAGGTCATGTAATTTTTATAATAGTTACTTCAATTATTAAAAAAGTTAAATACACAGTTGTAATTTATTAAGATTTACTTGAACAAAATTCATAGGATAAAATTATTTTAAAAAAAATTCTTCTTATTTTTTATTTGACCTTAATTATTAGTTTCTTCTTTTGTTTTCTAATTTACAAAGATTTAATTTTAGAATTAAACTTTTCTGACTTTTATAACTATTATTTAAATTTAAAAGTTGAGATTGATAGAAACAAAATTTTTTTTATTTTTTTTTACTTTGTTTTATCGGTTTTTTGGATTTTCTTATTTGGATTTGTGTCTCCATTACTAGTTATATCAACTTTAATGTTTGGTTATTTAGGATGCTTAATATCTGTTATTTCTTTTACGTTAGGATCAACATTTTCATTTCTTGCGGCAAAGTCCTTTAAAAAGTCAATAAAAAAAATACTAAAAAAAAATGAAATAAATGAAAATTCTTTATTTCTTTTTATAATTTTTAGGCTCATACCCGGAGTTCCGTTTATTATAAAAAATTTCTCAGGTGTTTTTTTTAAGATAAATGTCTATAAATTTTTTTTAGCCACATTAATTGCAGAAACACCTCAAATTTTCTTATTTACATTTATTTTAAAAAAACTAATTAATACTTCAATTTTATTGTCGGATGATTTTAATCTTATGCTGTTATCTCAAGAACTTTTTATTCCCATTATAACTTTATTGTTATTTGCTATAACTATCTTTGGTATAAAAAAATATTTTCAAAAATATTTTTAATGAATTGATTCTTTTTTAATTTCAATTTTACTATATAATTGATTAAGGAGAATAGTATGAACACAAAAAATGAATGTGGGTGTGGGAGATCACCGACAGGTTTTTGCATTGGATGGCATTCATTGTCAGAAGCTGACTACAAGATTAAGTTAGAAGAATATGAAAACAAAAAAAAAAAAGGATAATTAAAATTTAAACTTCTTAAGATGTTTCCAAAGTCTTTTTAGACCAGTTGGTGCATTGGTTTTCCTTCTTTTAGGCCACTTTCTGGTAGGATCAAATATTGTCTGATCCAAACCAATGTCTTCAACTGCTGGTTTTTCAATTATTACTGTATAATAACCATGTTCTTTATAGCACACTCCTATGTCCAATTCATTTTTAAATCTTTCATATCCGCCTATTAAGTTATAATCTTTCATTCTTTTGACACCTGGTCTAAAAGAAAAATATCCCCATTCCCAGCCTTCTTTACAATAAACTTTTCTGAATCCAATTCCTTTATGCTTAATTAAAGGACCATAGTTAAATATGTCTAATCTGCTTGCACTTTTCTTGCTTTCTAACCAAACTTGAATAATCTTTTGATCAAAAGTCATTATTTTTAAAGAATCCTGAATAAAATTTTTTCTTGTATAAACCCAATCATCCTCGCAATGAAAAATATATTCGGTGTTTATTAATTTATAAGCATCAACTATTGATTGGATTTGACCTTTTTTATTCTGGTTAAGGAGTAATTTTATTTTTCCAGACCACTTCTTTTCTATTTTATCATATACATCTTTATCAACTGAATCCTCTGTCAGGTAAAGGTTTTCTAAAGGAAAGTTATTGAATTTAAAAAAGCTGTTTAGGGTTCTGTCTAAAAGATCTAACCGCCCGCAGCTAGTTAGTACAAAAGACATTTTTTCTTTCATAATTAAATATATATTTGAAATTAAAATTTAAAAGTGTTTTTCAAATTTTAAATTGAAATCATAATGGCAATTGTGAGCTACCCATTAAAAACTTATCAACATTATGTGCAACTTGTCTTCCTTCTCTAATTGCCCAGACAACTAGGGATTGTCCTCTTCTCATATCACCAGATACGAAAATTTTTTTTATGTTAGTCTTATAGTCGTTATCATTAGCTTTTACGTTTCCCCTGTCATCAAGTTCTATACCTGCATCTTTAATCAGACTATCTCTTACAGGATGTACAAAACCCATGGCTAAGAGAACTAGGTCTGCTTTAATCTTAACTTCTGAGTCTTTACCAGAACTTTCCTTCATATACATTTTACCGTTTGAATCTTTATCCCAATGAATTTTTTTTAAGGTTAAGCTCTTTACATTCTCTCCATCACCTTCAAATAACTTTGTTGAAACACTCCAGTTTCTATTTGCACCTTCTTCATGAGATGAAGATGTCCTAAGTTTTAATGGCCAGTTGGGCCAAGTTAGCATTTTATCCTCTTTGACTGGAGGTTTGTCAAGTATTTCAAGTTGAGTTATTGAGTTAGCACCCTGTCTATTTGAAGTTCCAATACAATCCGAACCTGTATCCCCACCTCCAATTACAACAACATTTTTATTTTTTGCGTTGAATTCCGGGTCTAACTTAATTTTATCTCCTTCGCAAATTTTGTTCTGAAGCGTTAAGAAATCCATTGCATAATGTATACCCTTAAGCTCTCTACCAGGAATATCTAAATCTCTAGGTTGCTCAGATCCACAGGCTAAAACAATTGCATCAAAGTCTTTAAGAATTTTATTAATTGGTACGTCCTGACCTATTTTAACATTACATTGAAATTTTACCCCCTCTTGACGCATTTGGTCCATTCTTCTATCTATTAAATATTTTTCCATCTTGAAATTTGGAATACCGTATCTAAGTAACCCACCAATTCTGTCATTTTTTTCATATAAAACTACTTCATGTCCTGCTCTTGCTAACTGCTGAGAGCACGCCAGACCTGCTGGACCTGATCCAATAACTGCAACTTTCTTCTTTGTTTTGTTGTTATTAATTTCAGGAATGAGCCATCCATTTTCATAAGCCTTATCAATTATTGACCTTTCAATACTTTTTATTGTCACTGGACTATCATCGATATTTAAGGTACAGGCTGCTTCACATGGAGCTGGACAAATTCTACTTGTAAACTCAGGAAAATTATTAGTGGAGTGCAGAACATCTAATGCTATTTTCCAATCTTTTTCATATACAAGATTATTCCATTCTGGAATAACATTATTGATTGGACACGAATCATGACAATAGGGGATGCCACAATCCATGCACCTAGAGGCTTGTTCATTTAAAATTCTTTCTGGGAATGGTAAAACAAATTCTTCAAAGTTTTTAAGTCTTTTATTTGGAGATATTGAAGAACTTTCTACTCTTTCATGCTCTAAGAATCCAGTTACTTTTGCCATAAGTTTACAACCTTTAAAT
This sequence comes from Rickettsiales bacterium, assembly GCA_002691245.1. GTDB lineage: Bacteria > Pseudomonadota > Alphaproteobacteria > Methylaequorales > Methylaequoraceae > Methylaequor. The sequence continues at coordinate 9,098 of NZHH01000028.1, forward strand.
CTTTCTCATTTTCAATTCTTTTTGATAACACATTTTCAAAATCCATTGGTAAAATCTTAACAAAATTTTTAAGCTCTTCATCAAAATTTTCTAAAATTCTTTTTGCTATNATTGACCCAGTTGAGTTGTAATGCCTCTTCAACATCTCTTTNATTCTTAAATCATCATTGAAAAGAAAATTATACTTGTCAAANAGCTTTTCAGGAAGAATGTGTTTAGTTTTTTTAACTTTGGAAATATTTACCATAGTTANATTGCATTTNTTCTTAAAAGTATCAGNATTTTGGTAAACATATGATATCCCTCCGCTCATTCCGGCGGCGAAATTGACACCTGTATTACCAAGAACCATAATAACACCACCAGTCATATACTCGCAACAATGGTCTCCAGTTCCCTCAACAACGGCAATTGCTCCAGAATTTCTAACTCCAAACCTTTCTCCTGCCACTCCTGAAAAGTAACATTCTCCTGATATTGCTCCGTATAAGACAGTATTACCAACTATTATATTTTTATTTGATTCATATTGTGAATTTCTAAAAGGTTTAATAATAATCTTTCCACCAGAGAGCCCTTTGCCAACATAATCGTTTGCCTCTCCTGAAAGAGATATTGTTACTCCTGACGATAAGAAAGTTCCGAAACTTTGACCAGCTGTTCCTTCAAGATTTACAACTATTGAATCTTCGCGCAATCCTTGATGACCAAATTTTCTAGCAAGCCTTCCTGATAACATGGCGCCAAAACTTCTATCAGTNTTTTTAATTGATTTATATATATCTATAGTTGAGATTTGCTTTTCAATAACTGGCGTAACTTCATTAATAACCTCTTTATCCAGTATAAAATCTAAAGAATGGTNCTGAGATGANGAGTTATAAATTTCTNTTNGTTCCTTGNTATGCGGTTTNTAAAGTATTTTTGACAANTCAATATCTTTTGCTTTCCAATGATTGATAGCTTTATTTTTTTCTAAAAGTTCAGANTTNCCNATTAAATCTTGAAAATTCTTNATTCCTAATTTTGCCATNATCTCTCTAACTTCTTCAGCAACCATAAAAAAATAGTTGATAACATTNTCAGGTGTTCCTTTAAATTTTTTTCTTAGAGCTTCNTTTTGGGTAGCNACACCTACAGGNCATGTATTTANATGACATTTTCTCATCATTATNCAACCAACTGAAACTAANGGTGCTGTTGAAAAACCAAACTCGTCAGCACCTAGCAANGCTCCTATAACAACATCTCTTCCCGTTTTAAGTCCACCGTCAACTTGCAATGCTATTCTGTTTCTTAATTTATTCATTACAAGTGTTTGGTGAGTTTCTGCAAGACCTAATTCCCANGGGGTNCCAGCATTTTTAATTGANGTTAACGGTGATGCCCCAGTTCCTCCGTCATAGCCAGCTATAGTTATATGGTCTGCTTTACATTTTGTTACACCTGCNGCCACAACACCAACACCAAATTCAGAAACTAATTTCACACTTATCCTTGCATCAGGGTTTACGTTTTTGAGATCGAATATTAATTGTGCAAGATCCTCTATAGAATAAATATCATGATGCGGCGGAGGTGAGATTAGGCCTACCCCTGGTGTTGAATGTCTTACACTTGCAATCTTGTCGTCTACTTTGTGCCCTGGAAGTTGTCCGCCTTCACCAGGTTTTGCNCCTTGNCTTATTTTAATTTGAATATCCTTAGCATTAACTAAATACTCNGTAGTTACTCCAAATCTTCCAGATGCAACNTGTTTTATGGCACTTTTCATTGAGTCACCATTTTTAAGCTTAACAAATCTTTCAGCNTCTTCACCNCCTTCNCCNGTATTTGATTTTCCTCCAATTCGATTCATTGCCAGGGCNAGNGTTGTGTGNGCCTCCCTAGAAATAGAACCATATGACATTGCTCCAGTAGANAATCTTTTTACNATCTCTGATGCAGACTCTACCTTTTCTATAGGTATTTTTTTTGTTTTATTGAACTCAAATAAGCTTCTTATTGTATACATTGACTTGTTATGATCATTAATTTTTTCAGAAAATTCTCTGAAATGATCTTTGGAATTTATTCTGACTGCCTTCTGAAGGTTGGTAATAGTTGATGGTGACCAAGCATGTTTTTCTCCCCTTATCCTATATGCATATTCTCCTCCTTCCTCAAGCGAATCTCTTTTATTTTGAGTGTCGAAGCATTGAGCATATCTTTTTAAAGTTTCTTCCTGAATTTGCTTCAGGCTTAAGCCACCAATAAGGGATGAAGTACCAGGAAAAAATTCATTGACAACCTCCTCAGATATTCCAATTGCATCAAATATCTGTGCACCACAATAAGATTTGAGAGTAGAAATTCCCATTTTAGACATAATCTTTTGAATAGCTTTACCAGAAGCTTTAATAAAGTTTTTTTGAGAAACTTCGTAATCCTTTTTTTGAACCAGACTTGATATCGTATCAAATACTAGATAGGGATTTATGGCTTCTGCGCCATAACCAACAAGCACCGCAAAGTGATGTAACTCTCTAGCCTCACCAGTTTCTACAATAAGACTCGTTTTCATCCTTAATCCCTGTTTAATCAAATAGTGATGAACTGCTGAGACTGCTAATAAAGAGGGGATAGGAGCGTTAACTTTAGAGATATTTCTATCTGATAATATTATTATATTGAAACCATCTGATATTAATGATTTGGCTTCAAAGCAAATTCTTTCCAAGCTGTCCTTTAACTCATTTGAATTATCAGAATTTTTGAAAAGTATATCTATTGTTGCTGCCTTAATTTTTCCTCTTGTAAATTTTTCAAGCTGTTTTATTTTTTGTGTTTCATTATTAGTCAAAATTGGTTGTTTAATTTCAAGTCTTGCCTTTGTATTTTCTTCTGGTGTGTCAAAGATATTTGGTTTTTCTCCTAATGCCATATCCAGTGACATAACTAACTCCTCTCTTATTGGATCAATTGGTGGATTTGTAACCTGAGCAAAACATTGCTTAAAATAAGAAAACAGAAGTTTTGAATTGTCTGAAAGAAGAGAAATAGGTGTATCAGTACCCATTGAACCTGTTGGTTCAATACCAAGTTTTACAATTGGCTCAATGAAAAAATTAACGTCTTCTTTATTGTATCCAAAAGCTATTTGATATTTAACCAAATCTTGCTTCTCTATGCACTTAAGGTTTTGTGGTGACTTAAATTCATTTAAAAAAATTTGATTTCTATCTAATGATTTTTTGTAGTCAAATTTCTTGGATAGTTTAAGTTTGATATCGTCGTTATTAACAACTCTTTTTTCAACCAAATCTATTAAGAAGATTTTTCCAGGTTCTAACCTCCACCTTTTGACTACAGTCTTAGGGTCAATATCGAGCACACCCATTTCAGATGCTAGGAGAATCATGCCATCTTCAGTTTGGATATATCTTGAAGGCCTCAAACCGTTTCTATCCAGGATAGCGCCAATCTTCTTTCCATTAGAGAAACACATCGCAGCTGGTCCATCCCATGGCTCTATGTAGTTGGAGTAATATTCGTAGTAGTCCTTTATAGTTGAGTTTTGTTCATTCTTCTCCCACGCTTCTGGTATCAATAGCATCATCGCGTGTTCAATATCGTAGCCACCCATGATCAAGTATTCCAAGGCATTGTCAAATGCTGCAGAATCGGACAACCCGTCAAAAATTAAAGGATTAAGATTCTGGAATTCTTTGAGAAAGATTTCTGAATTTGACACACAAGCTCTGGCATTCATCCAATTAGCATTTCCTCTTAGAGTGTTTATTTCACCATTATGACATAAAAATCTGAATGGTTGTGCAAGTTCCCAGCTAGGGAAAGTATTAGTTGAAAATCTTTGATGAACAATTGCAATGGAAGAAATGAACATATCGTCTTTTAGGTCTTGATAATAGTCACTCAGACTATCCGACATTATCATACCTTTGTATATAATTGTTCTACTTGATAACGATGAAATGTAAAAATCGAAAGATTTTAATTCGATTTCAATTCTTCTTCTTGCTATAAATAACCTTTGTTCAAACTCGTTAATTTTACTAGCCTGAAATCTTTGTTTTATAAAGATCTGGACAATAGATGGTTCATTTTCTTTAATTGATTCGCCAAGAACAGAAGTATTCGTGGGAACCTCTCTAACATATAAATTTTCAAGTTTAAGTTTATTTAAATGTTTTTCTATTGTTTTGATACAATATGCCTTTTCTTCTTTATCTCTAGGTAAAAAAAGCATTCCAATTGCATAATCGTCGGGTCTGGGCAATATTATATCGTCATTCGACAACTCTTTCTGAAAGAACTGGTGAGGAATCTGAGTTAGTAGGCCAACACCATCTCCAGCCTTAGGGTCTGCGCTTACTGCGCCTCTATGGGTTAGGTTGCCAAGAATCCTGAGCCCGTTGTCAACTATAGTTCTTGATGGTATATCATAAATATTAGCGACGAATCCGATTCCGCATGAATCTTTCTCATTTTTGGGGTCATAAAGACCTGACTTAATTTTTTTAAACATTCTCATTTAATTAATCAAACCTATACATATTATATAGTTAGTTAGTCGCTTATTAACATAGTTTTTTCGTAAATAATTTTTCCCATTGTTTCAGAATCTGATTTTTCCTCTCTTTTATATTTAACCAGACCATAATCTTTAGCAAACCAACTAGTTGAAAAAACTTCAATATTTATATTGTCCAGGGGAGGACCTGGATTATAACTAGTTTTTCCATAACTAGAAATCTTTATGCAGTTCTTTATTTTTTTTCCTTTAATGCTAATTGTTTTATTAACCTCAGTAATTTTATTAGTTAGCCTAAAGGGAAGATTTGTATCGTAGATTCTATCATAACCCAGTTTCATTTGAAGTGTTGTTTTATCGTTTGTCTCCCACTCTGTTCCCATTGAAATTGGAAAAGCTATCAATAAATCTGCATTTTTTTCAGACTTTGTATTACTTACTTCCGTTGACATGAACTCATCGATACTTTTTTTTTCAATTCCATTTTTTTGAACAACGTAAAATGTTAATTCTCCGTCGTTTTTTAACACAGGAATCGCATTCTTCATTCGAGGAAAAAAGTAAAAACTTTGTCTAAAGTTACTTTTTTTTTTCTCTTTGTCTTGAAAAAAAACTTCATAAATGATTTGTTTCCCTTCTTTGTGAGGAAAATAACTTTGATTGAATTTGCAGGATGGAATAATAAAAAACAATAAGTAAAATAAAATTAATCTTTTATATTTAATTTTTTCGAAAGTTTTCATTGATTTATCTCTCCTCTTTAACCAGTGGGCAAAGGTTTAGTCGAAATTCTATGGCATTACAAAGCATTTGACCAATAAGAATATGACTTTCCTGTATTCTTGAAGTATTCATTGCATGTATAGAGATAATTTCATCAGTAATCTTTTCAATATTCTTTGTATTCTTTCCCGTAAAAATTATTGATTTCATCCCATTTTCACTTGCATATTTCAACCCATTTAACACATTTTTACTTTTTCCAGAAGTTGAAATACCAATTACCACATCTCCCTCTCTACCCAGTGCTTCTAATTGTCTTGCAAATAATTTTTCAAAGCCCAGATCATTAGCAATAGCAGTCAAGGTTGAAGTATCTGTTACAAGTGATAAAGCTGGTATTGCCTTTCTGTCTTTAGAAAATCTTACTGTCAATTCTGTAGATAAATGTTGGGCATCTGAGGCACTACCACCATTTCCAAAGAAAATGATTTTATTATCTTGTTTTATTGCATTGCAGCAAATTTCTACCAAATTTAAAAAATTATCTTGCAAGTTATTTCTCACCTTTTCGATTATTTGTTGATGTTCAAGTATCTGAGTGTGAAAAAAATCTTTTACTTCTTTATTCATATTTTTTGGTGATCTTATCTGGGTTCGAACCAGAAACTAATCCTTAGGAGGGATTTGTTATATCCAGTTTAACTATAAGACCCTCCCTTACTTTCCAATTGGTATTTGATATTTCAAGACTAAAGTTTCTGAGCCTGGGTTTTTTTTGCCACTATCAGCATTTGAGATATGGAAAATTCCCACTCCAACTCTGGCATTATTTTTAAATCTATAAAAAATATCAATTCCTATGTAAAACTCTAATGGGTTTCCAGCTTTTATTTCATTACCATCTTTATAATATCCACATGCTAGACTTGGTGTGGCAACGAAATTTTTTTTCTTACCATAATAACCATCTATCCCAAATCCACCATATGCATAATATGCATTTTCATTTGTTCCTAAAAAACCAACAAAAGGTTTGATCAAATTAAACATTTTTTTCCCACTGTGAATTTCTAAATTCATCATACCAGATTGATCATTATGAGGAGGAGAACCATCCTCCATATAATTAAATATTCCAAGACCAACTGAAAATCTAGACGAGTCTTTTGATTTTGCCTCAAAACTCGCTAAAACAAACAAAACTAAAAATATTTGGAATACTGTTTTCATAAATTTAAAATGGAATATGATATTTAAAGATTAATTGCTCAGAACCTGGATTTCTATATCCCAATCCTGCATTTGATATGTGAAAAACACCCACTCCTACTCTAACATTATTTTTAAATCTGTAAGTAATGTCAGCTCCACTTCTAAATTCTAATGTATGTCCCAGTCTAATTTGGTCACCATCCTCGTAAATTCCCGCGGCAAGACTTGGTGATAAAAGAAAGCATTTGCATTTCAAAAAGTATAAATCTGTCGAAAGGCCAAAATAACCATAATATGCATCTTCGTCTGTTCCAAGGAACCCAATAAAAGGCTTGATAAAACCGAATGCTTTTTTTCTTGAAAAATATTCAAAATTATAAGCAACTGATGATTGATTGAAATTATCGCTTCCATGTTTCATAAAATTATATATACCTCCTCCTAAAGCAATCCTATTTTTATTGTCTTTAGCCAATAAATTTCCACTTACAAAAGTCAAAGGTATAATTATACCAAAAATGCCCAAATAATTTCTCATTTATTTTTTACAATAACGTTTAAACAAACTATCATCTAATCATGAAAAATAAAATTAATTATTACTTTTTATCTGTTTGCTTTCTTGCTTCATGTCTTACACTTTACAGTTGTCAGAATAATCCAGCTACAGGAAGAAATGAAATTAATTTAATGTCAACAGAAGAAGAGGATAAAATTGGAAAAAGCGAACATCAAAAAATATTGGAACAATTTGGAGGTGAATATCAAGATTTAAAAATTAAAAACTATATTGACAGCTTAGGAAATTTTCTTGTTAGCACCTCAGAACTACCAGATAAAGAATTTAAATTTACAATACTGAATACTCCGATCATAAATGCATTTGCTCTNCCTGGGGGTTATATTTATTTAACAAGGGGATTGATATATTTGTGTCAAAATGAGGCTCAACTTGCTGGAGTGATTGCTCACGAGATTGGGCACATTACAGCAAGACATACAGCAAAAAGATACACTAAAACAGTGGGTACAAAAGTGCTTTTTCAAGTATTGAGTGTTTTGTCAAAAAATAATTTTGTAAACAATCTTTTAGGACAATCAGCACAACTTTTTCTTCTTTCATATTCAAGATCTCAGGAATACCAAGCTGATCAATTAGCAGTACGATATATGACTAGAGCTGGTTTTGACCCTAAAGAGATGGCCAACTTTCTTTCATTGATGGAAAGATACTCTATTATGCAAAGGAAAATTCTCAAAATAGATGAAAATGTNTCAGAGCTTCTAAAAACTCATCCAAATTCATCTAAAAGAGTNAATGAAGTTATTTCAAATTATAAAGGGAGAATTCCTTTGAATCCAATAGTTGGTAAGGACATCTTCCTTAAAAAAATTGATGGTATTTCTTATGGTCACAAAACTGAAGATGGATTTTTTTTAAAAAATACATTTATACACAAACCATTGAAGATAAAATTTAATTTTGATGAAGATTTTTACTTTTTAAATTACCCGAAAGCGCTTATAGGCTCTTCAAATGATAAAACAAAAATAGTATTTGATCTTGATGAAACCAAAGAANTTAATGANTCAAATTATCTNGAAAAATGGATTAGAGTCNCAAAAAAGAAGATTGAAAANGCTGAATTATTCACCAATAATCAATTTTCAGTATTTAAAGCAAAAGTAAAAAAAGATAAAAAAACTTTTATCGTTGCATTNCTTAAAAATAAAGAAAGTTTGATTTACAGGTTTTTACTTATTACCGATGACAAAGAAATTCAAAAGTATAGACGAAAATTTGATGACATTGTTTATTCTTTTTCTGGTATTGATGACACGGAGCTAGAAAGATTAAAACCTCCTATAATAAAAATCATAACTGCATCACCCAAGCCAGATTACAAAGAAGAACTGATCAACAAACTAAATATTCAATCAAAACACTCTGAGAAGATATTTAACACGATAAATAATCTTGATGAAAGGCAATTAGACACCGAGAGAAAGCTGAAAATTATCTATTGATTTAATAGTTCCTCTAATTTACCTTTAGCTTCTTTTTTCTCAAGATTCTGAACTGCTGCATATTCATTACTTAAACGGTTTAGAGCGGTTAGATAAATCTGTCTCTCTGAGTATGATTGTTGTTCTAGAGAGTCTTCTTTTTTGTGCAAATCTCTTACTACTTCTGCTATTAAAACTGGATCTCCGCTATTTATATTTTTTTCATATTCTTTTGCTCTTTTAATCCACATATCTTTTTTAATAGCNGGTTTTTCTGCAAGAACNTCTANAGCTTTTGAAAGTCTATTTTTATTACTAAGTTTTCTTAAACCAGAGCTNGANGCTTTACTTTTAGGTATTCTCAACTTCATTTTGTCTTGTTTAAAATTAATTAAAATNAAATCTTGATTAGCACCATCAATNTCATANGTATCAAAATTCTCNATTTCNCCAACACCATAAGTTGGGTACACTACTAGGTCTCCAATATCTAATTCTAGTTCTTTTTTTTTCAAANTTTCTCCAATAAAATTAATTTTGTGNANTATATATTAGATNAACAAAATTNTAAAGATAATTATTATGAACCCTTACCTGGGTTAGGACTAAANTGCTTTTCGAATTTATTCTTTACNTCTTTCCAGTTNTCTCTGTCTTCAGGTGGNGTNCCCATTTTGTTNATGTTTGGCCATTTTTCAGCATANTCTCTNTTTATNTCAAGCCATTTTTNAGCANCTTCACNTGNATCATCACTAATNGCTTCTACAGGACATTCTGGTTCACAAACACCACAATCAATNCATTCGTCAGGGTGAATAACAAGACAATTTTCGCCTTCGTAAAAGCAGTCTACGGGACATACCTCCACACAATCCATAAACTTACATTTTACACAAGCATCCTTTACAACATATGCCATAGGTCTTTATATAGAACAGATAATGAAGTTATTCAAGGTAATTAGAATACAATTTCAATTAGATAATTTTTTTTGGATTATTATAGAAAATCTTTTCAAACTCATTATTAGGATTAAACACCGATTTTTTTTTTTTAAAAAAATAAACCCGACTTGAGAGATTTTCAAAATAGCTATACTCAATAAGAAAGTTTTTCTTTTTTAGCTTGAGNGGNTAAAAGCCTAACCTTTCAAAAAATGTTATTTTGGAATANANCTTATTTCTTTCATTAAGAATAAAGATTTTTTCTTCAATAAAATTATCTAATAAATCTTTAAAATATATATTTATTAACATCTGTTTAAAAAAANTATTTCCNTTAAATTTGTTGTAAAAAAAAATTATACCAACCCTGAATCCAAGTGCTTTATATTCATTTAATTCCTTTGTTTGGAGTTGGTTGAAAAAANNGCTAATTAATTTCTTTTTACAATGTCCTAAATTTTCTATCAATGAAAAATTAATTGCTCTNGATGCATTTGTTTTTGTATTCCATTCTTTNATCTCATTTATAAAAGGCAAATCTNTTTTCATTCTATAAATNAAATAATCNTTCAATTTCTTTTNAATTTCTTCNTNGAACTTTATGAAATACTTATCAACTAAAATTTTTATTTTTGGATTGCATACTTCTTTTCCCTTAATAAATTTTCCAACAATCTGATTTTCCCAAGTAATTGAACCATCAACAGTAAAGTCGAAACCTTTGAATTTAGCCTTAATAAAATTATTTTTTATTTGAGAGCTAATAAAATTTAGATTTTCTTCTAAAATTTTATTATTAAAAATATTTTTACTATACTTAAAAGTGGAATTAATTTTAAAATTAAATCCATCTATGAATCCAATTTTTTGTTGACCAAAATATATAGTTCTTTTCTCTAATCTGACTATATTTTTTTTTTGTATTAGTTGGGTATGCTCTGTAAATTCAATACTTTTAAATTCACCAATAAATTGTGATATCAACTCTTCGTGTAATTTTTTTGAAAGATTGAATTCTAATTCTTTAACCTTATTTTGAAACTTATTTTCACTTTCTATCCAATTTCTTTTAAAAGAAATAAAAGACCAAATTCTAACCTGCGATATTTTATAATTTAATTCTGATATTTTGCTAGAATACTTTTTTATATCTTTCAGATTAATATAAACCCATTCATCAGGAATATTATTTTTCTCACTAATTAAATATGTAAAAACTTTTTTNAGAAATCTTGTATGATATTCATCAAGATTTTTTGAGTAGTCAGGNATACTACAAACNTCCCAAAGTTTTTTAAGATTATAAAATTTTGATACANTTTTTTTAANGACNTTATCCTCTAAAAAAATTCTTAAATATCTATGNTCATTTCCATTTTTCTTCAACTTGAAATAATTTTCTTGAGGATATTTTGATAGAGACTTNAATAAATCCTCAGGNGATGTAAAGGANAGTTTTTTGTTTCTCCAAAAAATTNTTGTTATTTCTGTATATTCATANTTTTCAACAAAATTAATAATATTNTTATCTAATTTTTTTAANTTACAAGTAGTACCAAAGAAGCCNTCATTCGAAAACCTTCCTGCTCTACCGGCAATTTGTGANATTTCGTCCAACCNCAAAAACCTTTCGTTTAAACCATCAAATTTTTTAAGACNTGAAAAAAAAATGTTTTTAATATCTAAATTTAANCCCATACCAATAGCGTCTGTTGCAACTATATAATCTACTTTCCTTTCTTCAAATAATTTAACTTGAGCATTTCTTACATCAGGTGATAAGGCACCCAAAACCACCGAGACACCACCGTGTGACTGTTTAATTTTATTCGCTATTTCGTAAACATCTATTTGAGAGAACGCAATTATAGCAGATCTCTTTGGTAATCTAGTAATATTTTTGTATCCAATAAATGATAATCTTGACAAGCGTGGTTTGTTATTAATTATAATATTAGGATAAATCTCTCTTAATATTTTTTCCATACTTTGNGAACCAAGATAAAGAGTTTCTTTGGTTCCATGCATNTTCAAAATTTTTTCAGTAAATATGTATCCCCTATCATAATCTGAAGCCATTTGGACTTCNTCTATTGCAACAAATTCAAAATTTAGATTTTCTGGAATTGACTCAACTGTACAAAAAAAATATTTTGCATTTTCTGGAATAATCTTTTCTTCACCCGTAATCAATGCCACGAGATTATCTTTAAATATTTTTCTAGCTTTTTCAAAATTTTCTCTAGCCAACAAACGTAATGGAAAACCAATAACCCCAGAATTATAGCTATACAGCTTTTGTATTGCTGCGAAGGTTTTTCCAGTATTAGTAGGGCCTAGATAGGCTGAAATTTTTTTTTTCCTCATCAATTTTAGAGTTTTCTTTAAATTTTATCTAAAACATAGGGTAAAATTCCATCTTTTTTAAAATATTTAATTTCATTTTCAGTATCTATTCTTGATAAAACTTCAATGTAAANAATTTTTCCGTTCTCTAGCTCCACTTTAATTTCTTTTTTTACATTTGGTTCATTTAAATACTNNCTTAGTTTGCCTAAATTAAAAATTTCNNCACCAACNAATTTNAAATCNTCTAAATCACAACTNACTAATTGCAATGGCAAGACTCCCATTCCAACCAAATTAGACCTATGAATTCTCTCAAAACTCTCTGCAATTACAGCTTTAATTCCAAGAAGTCTTGTACCTTTAGCTGCCCAATCCCTTGACGATCCTGTTCCATATTCTTTTCCTGCTAAAACAACAAGCGGCACATTTTCTTCTTTATATTTTTTTGCTATTTCGTAAATTTCTCCCTCGTTTTTTGTNGGAAAATGTTTCGTATAACCCCCTGATTGTTGTACAATTTTGTTTTGAATCCTTATATTAGCAAATGTTCCTCTTGTCATAATCTCATGATTACCTCTTCTTGAACCAAAAGAATTAAATTGATCCTCTTTAATCTGTCTTTCACTTAAATACTTTCCTGCTGAACTATTTTCTTTTATTACTCCAGCCGGAGATATGTGGTCAGTCGTAATTGAATCGCCTAAAATTAGTAATGGTCTGGCTTTCAAATCAACATCGATATCATTTTTTTCTTGTTCTAAAAATGGGGGTTTTTTTATATATGTTGACGTAAGAGACCATTCATATGTCGAAGATTTTTTAACATTAAGTTTTTCCCATTCNATNTCGCCCTTGAAAATATCAGAATAATTTTTTTCNTAAAANCCNCNCTTAATAGATTTCTTTAGAATNTTTTCGACCTCAAATTTTGATGGCCATAAATCTTTAAAAAAGATANTTTTTCCATTTATATTACATAAAGGATCGTTTTTTATATCTAAGTCNACTCTTCCAGCTAACGCNTATAAAACGACAAGAGGTGGNGATGCAAGAAAATTAGATTTTATATAAGGATGAATCCTGCCNTCAAAATTTCGATTTCCNGAAATAACACTACATACATTAAGATCCTCTTTTANGATCTNATCACTTACTTTTTTATCAAGTGGNCCTGAGTTTCCTATACAAGTAGTACAACCATATCCTATTATATTAAATCCTAATTGATCAAGAAATCCCATCAANTTTGATTCTTTTAAATATTTATNCACAACTTTGCTTCCTGGCGCAAAGGAAGTTTTTACCCACCAAGGAATTTTTAATCCTAAATTAATTGCTCTTTTAGCAATTAAACCAGCCATGATCAAAACTGAAGGGTTTGAAGTGTTCGTACAACTTGTTATAGCTGCAATACAAACTTTGCCGTGTGATAATTTATCGTTATTTTTAACGTATGACTTTTCTTTATTTTCCAAAGTTTCAGAAAATATTTTAGCAACTTGCCTTAAATTTATTCTATCTTGTGGTCTTTTTGGTCCTGAAACACAGGGTTCAATTTTATTTAAAAATATATCTATTTTTTTGTTATANTTAATTTTTTCATCACCGTTTCTCCATATTTTCTGTTTTTTTGCATATGACTCAACAATTTTAATGTGTTTTTTTGCTCTTCCAGTTATGTTTAAATAATCAAGAGTTTCTTGGTCTATTGGGAAAAAACCACAGGTAGCTCCATATTCTGGTGCCATATTAGAAATTGTTGATCTTTCGGATAAACTCAAGTTATTCAATCCTTGTCCATAAAATTCTACAAATTTGCCAACCACGCCCAATTTTCTCAATCTCTCGGTTATATTTAGAACAAGGTCTGTTGCTGTGAGTCCATCTTTTAATTTGCCAATTAAATTTACCCCTACGACTTCTGGAATCTGCATTGATATTGGCTGTCCTAACATTACAGCCTCCGCTTCAATTCCACCCACACCCCAACCAAGAACTGATAAAGCATTCACCATTGTAGTGTGACTGTCAGTGCCTACAACCGAATCTAAAAAAAGAAGATTTTTTTTTAAATTTACTATTTGAGCCAAAAATTCAANATTAATTTGGTGACATATTCCTGAACCTGGTGGAAATAAAAAAAAATTTTTAAGCGAACCTTGGGCCCATTTTAATAATTTATATCGCTCAAAGTTCCTTTCATATTCTTTCTTAACATTTAAATTCAAAGAATTGTGTCTTGAAGAACTATCAACATTAATTGAGTGATCAATTATCAAACTTACAGGTACAACAGGATTAACCTTTTCTGGATTTTCACCCTTACTTTTTACTTTGTCTCTCATAGCGGCTAGATCTGCAACAGCAGGAACTCCAGTATAATCCTGCATTAAAACACGACTTGGGGAAAATAGAATCTCCTCTCCAGTTTTCTGATTTATTAAGTTATTTATTTCTTTTTCACTTATGTGAAGTTCATCTTTTTTTCTAATTAAATTCTCAAGAAGAACTCTGTAAGAAAATGGTAAACTTTCTAATTCAAAATTTAATAATTTTTCAGCTTTCTCTAAACTGACAATATCAAATGCTTTTCTTTCAATTTTTAAAGTATCAATAAATTTATTAGTTGTTAGATTCATTTTCTTCTCTAATGTTTATTATAAATATAAAAAAAATAATTGCATGGTTTTAGAAATTATATCAGTCTACTTTTCCAGAAATAAAAGGTTAATTTTTGATAACTTTAGTTTAAAAATACAAAAATCTCAAATAATGATTTTGATTGGCAACAATGGAGTGGGAAAAACAACACTTTTTGATCTAATAATTGGAATCCTTCAACCTACTAATGGAGAAATTAAAATTCATAATAGGGCAACTTTCGAATTGTTTAAGCTCAAAAGAGAATTCTTCACTTATATTCCACATAAAGATGCTCTCAAAGACAATTTAACGGTGATGGAAAATATTGAAAATTGGTTACATTTATCAAATAATAATTTTTCTAAAGAGGAAGTAGTTAATAATTTAAAGTATTTTGATTTATCACCAATGACAAATATCAAAGTAGGACATTTGTCTCACGGTCAAAAAAAAAAAGTATCACTATCAAAATTATTGCTGTCTAGAAATTCTTTATGGCTCCTAGATGAGCCTTTTAATGGTCTTGATAATAAATCTTCTCTGAAGGTTAAAAGTTTAATAGAAAAACATTCAAAATCAGGAGGATCTGTTTTGCTTTCAACTCACCTTGACGTAAAAATAAATAAGGCAAAAAAAACTTATCTAAACAAATTACATAAAAAAGTTGAAAGGAAAGTTTTTAAATTTGACAAATGGGAAGAAATTTAATGATTAATGATTTCTGGAATTTACTTAAAAGAGAATTAAAAATTGGTTTTAAAGATTTTTTTACTATCATTTCTTTTTCTTCATTCTTCTTAATTTCAATTCTNATTTTTGTTTTTGCTTTNGGCTCTATTCCAATTGAGNTAGGAATGATTTACAAACCAATAATTTGGGTNATCCTTATTTTTTCAATTATGCTTGTTAGCGAAAATTTTACATATAATGATTATTTAGATGGAAGTTTGAAGGAATTGCAGTTTCTTGGATATCCCGAGGAAATGATAATTTTGTCGAAAAGTATTGTAATGTGGCTAATGATAATTGTTCCGTCGTTATTTTTAGTCCCTATTTCATCAATTTTTTTCAAACTTAGTCTCACAGACTCGTTATCACTTTTCATGAGTATTTTTCTTGCAAGTCCAAGTTTAATATTGATTTCTCTTGTTGCATCTCTTTTCTCTATCCANTTAAAAAGCAATAAAATCCTACAATTTATAATTATTTTTCCATTCTACATTCCTATAATTATCTTNACCACTTCTATGGGTCACAATCAAAATAAANTNTATGATAANAATTTTTTAATTTTAATTGGAATTTTTTTTATTACATTACCAATTAGTCTATTGACAAGCAGATTAATTATGAGGGAGATTAATAGATGATCTTTAAATTCGCCAACCCATTGAAATTTCAAAGATTTGCAGGAAAATTTCAGCCTGTTTTCTTAAGTTTGTCACTTTTTTTTCTTATATTTGGTCTCTTCTATAGTTTTTTCAAAAGTCCTCCAGATTATCTTCAAGGTGAAACTGTAAGAATTATGTATATTCATGTACCTTGTGCATGGTTTTCTCTAATGATTTATTCTATTATCGCAGTTTGTTCTCTTTTCTCTATTGTTTTTAAACATACCTTAGCTGATATTATTTCCAGAGCCAGTGCACCTATTGGAGCATCTTTCACTCTTGCAACACTTTTAACTGGGTCAATTTGGGGAAAACCAACTTGGGGAACTTGGTGGGTTTGGGATGCTCGGTTGACTTCCGAATTAGTTTTGCTTTTTATCTACCTTGGACTTATTTTAATCACTCAGTCATATGAAGACCGAACNAAAGGTGATANNTATGCTTCAATATTAGCTGTNATTGGAATTGTNAATTTACCTATAATAAAATGGTCNGTTGACTGGTGGAANACCTTACANCAACCTGCNAGNATATCAAAATTTTCTTCTCCGTCNATTGATGAATCAATGTTAACTCCACTATTGATTATGACTNTATCTTTATTATTTTTCTTTTTTTCAATTCTTTTAATGCGAATNAAGGCTGAAATCATTCAAAGAAANATTGATGTGATTAGATTTAACAGGGTTAATCAATGAAATATTTTTCAAATTTTTTAGATTCTGGTGATCATTTTACCTATGTTTGTTTTTCATATTTCATTGTGTTTCTAATTCTNTTTCTTATGTTTTTTTTAAGTAATATGAAAACAAAAAAACTCGAAAAAGAATTTGCAATTCTTTCTAAAAATGAAACAAAAAAATAAAAGATTTTTAACCTTGACTCTCTTAATGGTCATGATTTCTTTAGGTTTCTTTATTTTGTTAAGTAATTTAAGAGAAAATCTTATTTTTTTTTATTCACCGTCCGAAGTTTTTGAAAAATCTTTTGAAAAAAGTAAAAAAATTCGAGTTGGTGGTATGGTGAAGAATAAAAGCTTAAGAAAAAAAATTAAAGAAATAGATGGAAGAAAGTTGGAGGAGATCTCATTTATTATAACTGACTATAATAAAGAGATATTGATTTTATATGTAGGAATACTTCCTGACTTGTTTAAAGAAGGTCAGGGTGTTGTTGTAGAGGGTATTGTTGAGGGTGGAGGAATTTTTAAAGCAACTACTGTTTTAGCAAAACACGATGAAAATTATATGCCACCGGAAATCAAAAATATTCCTTCAATAAAGGAAAGTAAAAATGGCGTCTGAATTTGGTTTCATTTTTTTAACATTAACTTTAATTGCTTCAAGTTTAAGTTTCTTTGAAATTTGNATTAAGAACTTTAAAAGCAATTTTTTTTCAATTTCACAAATTAAGATAGCAGACCTTATATTTTTTTTTACTCTCGTTTCATTTGTCTGCTTGGCATATTCTTTTATTAATTCAGATTTCACACTCAACGTAATATCAAAAAATTCTAACAGTCAGCTTCCTCTGATTTATAAATTTACAGGAGTATGGGGCAACCATGAGGGTTCCATTCTTCTGTGGTTGTTAGTCATGACTTTTTTTGGTTTTTTATTTTCGAAAAGCAATTTAGCCTCAGAAAACTTTAAAAATGAAACTCTCAAAGTTCAGAACGGGCTTTGTTTTTTAATGACATCTTTTATAATATTTTCTTCCAACCCATTTGAAAAATCCTTTCCACCTCCTGTAGAGGGTGCAGACCTGAACCCTTTACTTCAAGACCCAGGATTAGCTATTCATCCCCCTTTTTTATATTTAGGTTATGTTGGTTTTTCAATTATTTATTCTATTTCAATCGTAGCTCTATCAAATAAATCAGACGTTTTTATTAAGATTTTAAAGCCATGGGTTTTTATGTCGTGGATATTCTTGACATGTGGAATAGGTCTTGGGAGTTGGTGGGCTTACTATGAGTTAGGGTGGGGTGGGTTCTGGTTTTGGGATCCAGTCGAAAATGCCTCTCTTCTTCCTTGGTTAACTGCTTCGGCATTGTTACATACAATCGTAATTGCAGATAAGAAAAAAATTTTTATAAATTGGACTATAGTGCTTTCTATTCTTACTTTTATTTTAAGTCTTCTCGGAACATTTCTAGTAAGATCTGGAGTTTTGGTTTCAGTTCATGCTTTTGCAAATGATCCTACTAGGGGTGTTTATATCTTGCTACTTTTGGCTTCAATAACCTTTTATGGTTTTTTTCATTTTTTTAAGAATTATGAATATAGTCCTAAAAACTTCAAGATAAAAGTTATCTCAAGAGAGGGTATGATTTCTTTGAATAATATATTTATGTTATCACTTGCTTTTACGATACTAGTCGGAACTATCTATCCTTTATTTTCTAGTGTATTATTTAACTCAAAAATCTCTGTTGGAGCTCCTTTTTTTAATTCAATTTTAGTACCTGTAATGTTTCCATTTGTATTTGGTATGATTTTGGGCCCTTTCATAAGGTGGGGAAGAGACGATATAATATTAATTCTTGATAGAATAAAAATACTTCTAATTTCATTTTTAATCTTATCCTTAGCAATATGGTATATAAATTATAAGGATCCTGTTTTGTCTATAATTTTTTTGATTTTAGGAGGGTGTATAATTTTAAGCTCTCTTTTTGAGCTATTACATTTTATGAAATCAAAAAAAATATCTTCTAAATTTCCAAAAAAAATAATTGCTCAAGTCCTAGCTCACATCGGTATTGGTCTGCTTATTATAGGGGCAACAGGGAGTAGTATATTAAAAGAAGAAAAAATTCAGTTTCAAACGGTTGGTGAATCTATAGAAATAAAGAATTTTAATGTCCAATTTCTTGGTGTACAAAAAAAAGAAGGACCAAATTATCTTAGCCAAATGGGAAATTTTAGAATTACAGAAGATGAAACCTTTTTAAAAATTCTTAAGCCTGAAAAGCGATTTTATAATACTGGAAAGCAAGTTACAACCGAAGCTGCTATATATTCCAGACTAAGCGGAGATTTATATATAGCGCTAGGCGATATGCATGAAAACAAAACCCAATGGACGACTAGAATCTGGTATAATCCTTTTACAATTTGGATATGGATCGGAGTTTTCTTCCTAGCAATTGGTGGAATTTTTTCTTGGTTTAATAGTTTAATTGCAAAAAGATGAAGTATTTAATTTTTATAATTGTCGCATTTTTTTTTTAGTTTTTTACCAAGGCTTAAAAGACGATCCAAGTATTATACCTTCAAATCTTTTAACAAAAGAGATTCCTAATTTTTCTATCAATAGTTTTAGCGGTTCGAGTCTGTCAAGTAAAGATTTGCGAGAAAGAGAGGTAAAAATTTTGAATTTCTTTGCTTCTTGGTGCCCCCCATGTAGAGTTGAACATAAACAACTTTTAGAACTTAGTAAAGATACTAAAATTTATGGTATAGCAAAAAAGAACAAGCATGAAGATTTATCTAAATATTTAAAAGAACTTGGTAATCCATATTCAAAAATTGGGATGGATACATATGGTGAAGCTAGTATTGAGTGGGGTGTTTATGGTCTACCTGAAACATTTATAATTGATGGAAAGGGAATTGTGAAATATAAACACGTAGGTCCATTAATGAAGAAAGACAAAAAAAAAATTGAGAATATCCTAGAGCAGTTAAAATGAAATATTTTATTTTTCTATTAAGCTTTTTTTATTTTGACAGTTTTGCAATTGAACCATATGAGAAGCTAAAAGATGAAAATTTGGAAAAAGTAGCAATTGAGATAAGCAAACAACTTAGATGTTTAGTTTGCCAAAATGAAGATATTCATAATTCTAATGCCGATATCGCAAAGGACCTAAGAATGTTAGTTAGGAAAAAGCTGTTGGCTGGCCAAACTAAAAAAGAGATCTTAAATTATGTGCATGATCGTTATGGAGATTTTGTTCTTTTTTCTCCTCCCTTCAAGTTTCAGAACTTGGGATTATGGATAATGCCTTTAGGTTTTTTTATTGTTTTAACTTTTTACTTTTTTAGGAAAAACTAATGTTACTATTTTTTGTAATAATATTAGCTCTAATTTTTTTTACTTCTTTTTATCTTAAAAGATATGACATGAGCTTCGCCAAATTCATATTTCTCTTTTTTTTTTTTTTTATATCAACAGGGGTTATATACTATAAAAAAGGTAATTTAGAATCATTCACATTCGAAAACAATTTAGTCGCAAATATTGAGAATGTTATTAAAGATCCAGAAGAATTAAAAAAAATCGATCCTGAACTGATTATATTGTTTTTAGAAAAAAAACTAGAGGACAATCCCAAAGACATTAACGGCTGGTTAATTCTTGCGAGAACGTGCGTTATCAGTGGGTACGTTCAAAAAGCTGATATGTACTATAAAACTGCACTTTCCTATTATCCTCAAAATAAAAATGCATTAGTAGAATATTCTATTTTAAAGAAAAATACTAATCAAACCAAGAGTGCAGTCAAACTTTTATCATTTTCAAAAAAACTGTATCCAGAAGATAAAAAAATAAGAGAATTATTAATTGAAATTTTAATCACAAATAAAAAAGTAACGACAGCTATAAAAGAGATCAATGAATTAATTGAAATAAAAAAAGATGATCAAGATTATGTCGAATATGTAAAAGAAAAGTTTAAATTACGATAATTCGAGATTTTTTACTTTTGAACTTTCGTTTTCAAAATAACTTATCAAACTTGATAATGGCTTCGCTTTCAAAAATTTTTTTTTTTCAAAACTATTAACTGGCAAAACTTTTATTATAGAGTTAGTTAGAAACATACTGTCATAAGAAACAACACTTTCTTTTTTAACTTTAACCTCTGTAACCTTTTCAAAAAAAAATTTTGACTTTTCAAGTATAATTTGTCTCATAACACCTCCAATACCAGATTTATTAATTTTTGGTGTATATAAATTATTATTTTTTATAAAAAATATATTTGTCATAGTTCCTTCTATTAAATTTTTATGAGAGTCACATATGATACCTTCATAAAAATTATCATCCCATTCAGCCCTTGCCATTACAGAATCAAGTCTATTTAGATGCTTTAAGCCAGCGAGTTGTTTGTTTTCTGTTATTGGTGATTGACAATAAGTAACTTTGATTTCTTTTTTCACCTTATATTTTGTAAGTATTTTTGGAAAACATAAAAAAATGACTGACGGTAAAATTTTTTGATCGAATTTATAACCTCTTCCACCCACACCCCTGGTTATAATTATTTTTAAAACACCATCATGAATTCCACTATGTAACGCTTTTTTTAATATTTTATTTTTGTATTCATTTAATATTCTTAAACTCGGCATTTTAATTTTCATTAATATACAAGTCTTTCTTATTCGCGAAACATGTCTNTTCCAAAATTCNACCCCAACNATATTTTCCTCTTTCAAGAAACACCATGNCATTGTCTCGAANAAACCATCTCCATATGANAANCCCCTATCAAGAACTGAAATCTTATCTTCAAACTCTCCATTNATTAAGGATAAATATTTACTCATNTTTAAATGACCCAACNGCCTTTAACATNCCATTTGCTTTTGCTTCTGTTTCAAGCGTCTCACTCATCGGAATTGAATCNGCAACTATTCCTCCTCCGGCACGAAAATATATATCNTTTTTTTCTTTTANAATTGTTCTTATTAANATATTCAAATCCATATTTCCATTNTGGGTCACATACCCAAAAGAACCTGTNTANGGACCCCTTCCTTGTTTTTCAAGTTCACCTAAAATTTGCATGCATCTNACCTTTGGACATCCTGTAATTGTCCCCCCAGGAAAGACTGAGCGAATTACGTCGCCAGGCATTATGTCTTTTTTTTTTTCTCCACTTATGTTTGATACGATATGATGTACATGGGCATAAGTTTCAATTGTCATCATTTCATCTACCTTAACTGTTCCTGATTTACAAACCTTTGAAATATCATTTCGTTCCAGATCAACAAGCATTAAATGTTCTGCTTTTTCTTTATCTGAGTTTTTTAATTCATTAGTTAATTCAATATCAATCAAACCTGAGGCTCCTCTTGGTCGTGTGCCAGCAATTGGTCTTGTTTGAATATGGTCTCCTGTTATCGAAATCAACCTTTCAGGAGATGAGCTTATAATTGAACTGTTTTCAAATCTCACAAGACCAGCAAACGGTGATGGGTTTGAATTTCTAAGTTGCTTGTATATATCAATATCTGAAACGCTATCATCTACTTTAAACCTCCATAATCTTGATAAATTTGCTTGAAATATTTCTCCTTGAAAAATGTAATCTATACATGACTGGACCTGTTTTTGATGTTCATCAAAAGTACCTNTAGAGTGTATTTTAATTNANCCNCGGTGANTTGTNTCTTCATCAAATTTATCTAAAGAAGCTAAGTCTGCTTCCATATCATTTATTTCATTTAGAAAGTTTTCACTATCAGTAACTAAAATTATTTTCTTCTCAACATGATCAAAGATAATTGCAGAGTTGACTCTGGCAGCAAAAGCATCAGGCAGTTTATANGGAGAATCTGGAATTTTTATTGANGTTTCNATTTCTTTTGCAACTTCATAGCCTAAATATATAAACCAACCGCCGCAAAATGGTATGTGTTTATTATCATAATTTGTTTTCCCTTGCTTTACCTTGTTCGAATTCCAAAGTTTATTAAACTCTCGAAGAAAATCATTTTTATCATTTTTTTTTAAAATAATTTCTGGCTTATGGAAAACTATCGAGTTTCTATTATTTTCATTTCCTCTTGAGGAACTTTCCAAAAAAAAAGGATATTTTGTTGGAAATTTATCTACAAGATTTACCAAGTCAGGATAATTATCTTTTTTTTCAAAATTCAAAACCAATGCATTCCAACCTTCTCCAGTAATTTTTTTTTTTAAAACTTTCATAAACTAATTGTAATCTAATATATAGAGATTATATTGCATTTTTATACTAATATTTACATGCTTTAAATAGGAAATTATGTTTCATACTGTAGTAATAGGAGGAGGTTGTCTCGGTGCATCGGCGGCAATATCCCTTCAAAGAAAGCTTAACGAAGAAGGGAAGGGTGGCAAGGTATGTCTATTAGAAAAAGCTGTTCTGTGTGCAGCAGAATCCTCAAGACATTCAGGTATTGTTAGATCCGCCAACGCAGATCCAGACGCTTCAGTTATGGCTTCTATGAGCTCTCACATGTGGAAAGATCTAAGTAAAGTTTGGGGTATCGATATGGAGCTTGACGAATTCGGTGCCATCTGGATTGCAAAAAAAAATTCCGATGGTGAGAATCCTGTTTGGCAACAACTATCTGACAGGATGAAGAAGATTGATTTGACATTTGAAGAAATTGATACTTCCTCTGCCACTGAAAAGTGTGGAAAAACTTTATTAACAGACAATGATGAATCNTACTTTTATGAACCAGAGGCATTTCAACTNGACCCNAGTATTTTAAGATCAACCCTATACAATGCAATAGATCAAATTGGAGTNGAACTGATGGAAAAAACAGAAGTTGACACAATCTTGACTAAAGGAACTGAAATTATAGGTTTAACTACAAACAACGGAAAGATTAACGCAAAAAACTTTGTGAATGCTACTGGAGCATGGAGTTCCCAACTATTCTCTAAAATAGGTTTAAAAATTCCTGTCACTATTGAACCAGTCTCGGTTGTGAACTGGATGGAGAGCCCCAGACAAATAAAATACGAATATCCGATTATTGCTGACTATACAAACTTGTGTTATTTTCGTTCTTGGAGAGGAAATAAAATGCATGCACACCAACCCAGGAAAAGATCAGTTTATGAGATAGCTAAGAATTTTTTGAACGATTTGACCTCTGTTAATGGAGGTGAATACCTAAACGAACCAATGAATCAATCACTAGCCTACAATCAAATAAAAAATTACGAAGATATTTCCAAAAAAAGGTTTTCAAATATTGATAAAACAGTTTATGCATCCGGTTATAGATCATTTTTCGATATAACCCCAGATCTACGATTTATTTTAGGAAAAGATTCAAAATATAAAAACCTTTTTCATAATTTGGGTTCTGGTCAAGCTATGAAATATTGTCCGGTTCTAGGCGAATGCATAGCAGAGGACATCATGAACGACGAGAATATAATTAACAAATTTGACTACAAAAAATTTAACATTAAAAGATTCAGTGACAATTATATGAAAGACTTTTGGAATCTGGTACAAGGTGAAGAAAACACCCTACACAGACAAGGAAAAAATACTCTTTAGTCCTTATCATCCGAAAGAGATGTGACCACATTTAAACTCCTCCAAAAATCTTCACTTTTTAAGTTTATATCATTTAATCTCATCAACAAACTTCTTACAATAGCTCTAACCACAGGGTCTGCTTCGGTAAGCTTATTCTTTAACGTTTTCTCATTTATAGGGTATAAAATGCAATTTGTGTCCGCTTCGGCGGTCACAGATCGAGATTCTTCGAGTGATGGGCCTCTTTCTCCAAAAATTTCTCCTTCACCAATTTTCCCCAAAAGTAATCCACCCGGGCTATATATATTTACCCGTCCTGAGTGAACATAGTAAGCAAAGTGAGCAACATCTCCTTTTGTATAAATCTTCTTTCCTTTACTAAATTTTAACTGATTTATTCCTATTTTCTTTTCATTCATATTTAATTTATTCCAAAAAATTTTTTATTATCTAAGTATCTTTTTGAATACTTAATCTTTGGTTTAGTAAATTTACCAAATATACCTCTTTTTTTAAAGTCAATCGATAAAGATTTATTTGAGTTAATATTTATTGATTTTATATTTAATTTTTTTTCCAGAATTTGTACAGATTTTTCAAGTACAATAGATTCCATTGAAGTAGGAAAATAAACCTTATCTCTTACAAGGTAAATTGGTATATTTACAGAACTTAATTTCTTAATCAAATTATAAAAAAAAATAGAAGTGAATTGATCCCAACCAATATTTTTATATCTAAAAATAAAATCCGAGATTCTTTGATTTTTTAGAATATGATTTGAAATTGCATCTTTGATTTCATTATTAGTGAAAGAAACTAAATCTAATTTTTTTTTTTCGTTGAAAACTGATTTTAGAAAACTGTTAGAATTTTTTGATCTAAAACTTTTTATTATTAAGTAACACAATTGGTCATAGTTGAGAACACTTGAAAAAGATCTGGGCTGCAAAACAATGTTTGTATTAGATATAAAACTTAAAAAATCTCCAAAAAAATCTAGAAGATTCAAATAACTAGTTGAATTGTTATTGATAGTAAATTCATTTTTGATTTGCAAAAATATTTTCAAGTCGATTTTATTCCACCAACATCCATTTATCAATGGTTTGCTTGGCGATGATCTATCATATAAATAATTTGATGTAGAGTATTTAGAAATAACAAGCTTTCTGTTGTCGCCCCTGGTTAAATAATTATTTTCGTATGTAGGAATATCAAATAATGTTTTTGAAATTAGTGTATTATAATATTTCATAATACCTCTTATTTCTCCTGACTCGTATGTATCTTTATATTCAAATAAATTATTCTTATCATAAACAAACATGAATTCCCTTTTGAGATGATTATAGTTTTCGTTTTTAAAATCTTTTATTCTTTGAAAATGATTTATTAAAAATTCTGATGGACGAATTCTTGTTCGTCTGCTTTTTCTAGTTTTTGAATCATAAAAACCGGGATAAACTTCAATATATTTATTGTCCCTTAAATAATTGACTATTCTAATTAAATACGAGGAAATTCTATTTGGATTATATCTCGATTTGCAATTATAACCTCTTTTTGACATTGATACAGTTAAGAATTGCGAACTTGATTCTGACCATGAGAAATACAGTTCTAAAACTAAGAGCCGAAGGTGTCTTTTAAATAATTCGCTATAGGTATCGCCTGAAAAGTTAGTTATACAATTGTCGATTATTCCAAGGTCTGTATTTCTTTGGATGTCCAATGGTCTACTAAAATCAAAATCTAATTGATAACTTGGGTATTTCATAATAGATTCTACTAGATTATGTACTTTATTGACTTTTTTGCATACATTATTTTTCAAATTTTACAAATTTATAAGTATTCAATTATTATTTATGTGATACTCAACATGTTAATTTCTTTTAATGTAATAAATAATTCAAATTCATTGATATCAATTATTATAGATTTTTTATTTAGATTGATAGAACCAGCTTTAAGAGTTATAAGAAAAATAACTCCTAATTTAGGTGCGATCGATATTTCGCCAGTTATATTAATAATTATTATTGAAGCGTTTCAGTATATAATGACCAAATACGGATTTTAAAATGGACAAAAAAATTATTGATGGAAAATTAGTATCTTCAGAAATAAGACAAAAAATAAAAATTTTTGGAGATAAGTTAACAAGTAAAACTCAAAAGACACCTGGTCTTGCGGTCGTCCTCGTAGGTGAAAATCCTGCTAGTAAAGTTTATGTAAAAAATAAAATTGAAAAAACAAAAGAAGTCGGATTCAACTCAATTGAACATAGATTAGATGAAACAGTTAGTGAAGAAGAACTACTAAAGGTTGTCGATGACCTAAATACTAATACTGAAGTTCAAGGGATACTTGTACAACTTCCGTTGCCGGATCATGTCAATTCCGATAAAGTCCTTGATAGAATAACGCCAGAAAAAGATGTAGATGGTTTTCATGCCAACAATGTCGGAAAACTTTGGTCAGGATTAAATTCTTTGGTTCCTTGCACACCATTAGGTTGTAGCATTTTAGTGAAGAAAGTGTTTGATGATCTTTCGGGAAAACATGCCGTGATAATTGGAAGATCAAATATTGTTGGAAAGCCCATGGCAGCCCTTCTTCTTGGAATGAATGCAACCGTAACCATTTGTCACTCTAGGACTAAAGATCTCTCGTTAGTTTCAAGGGATGCCGATATATTAGTTGCAGCGGTTGGCATACCAGAAATGGTAAAATCCTCGTGGATAAAAAAGGATGCAATGATTATTGATGTTGGCATTAATAGAATTGAAAAATCTGGGAAAAAAATACTAGTTGGAGATGTAGATTATGATGATTGTTATGAAAAATGTGCAAAGATCACACCGGTTCCAGGTGGTGTTGGGCCAATGACTATTGCTTGCTTGTTGCTCAATACCCTGTTGGCTTCTTACACTCAATTTAATGAGCCGGTTCCAAATTTATCCTCTATTCTTAAGTAATTTGAGCCTTAAAGCATTAAGTTTTATAAATCCATTGGCATCACGTTGATCATAGATCGCGTCTTCTTCAAATGTTGCCATCTCTGGAGAATACAGACTATCTTCTGATTTTCTACCTTCAACAATTATATTCCCTTTATATATCTTCAACCTAACTACTCCATTTACTTTCTTCTGTGATTCATCAATCAACTTTTGAAGCATTGCTCTTTCTGGAGAAAACCAAAAACCATTGTAAATCAACTCGGCATATTTTGGCATTAGTTCGTCCTTTAAGTGAGCGGTAGCTTTGTCTAGTGTTATACTTTCAATTGCCCTTCTTGCCACTAAAAGAATTTCTCCTCCAGGTGTTTCATAAACACCGCGTGATTTCATCCCAATAAATCTATTTTCAACAATATCAATTCTTCCAACACCATTCTCCCCCCCAATCTTATTTAGTTGTTCAAAAATCTCAAACGGATTGTAGTTTTTTTCATCTATTGAAATGGGGTTACCGTTGTTGAACCTTATCTTTAAAAAGCATGGTTTATTTGGAGCATTCTCGCATGATATAGTTCTTGTAAACATTGATTCGTCTGGAGATTCCCAGGGATCCTCTAAAACCTTTCCTTCATATGAAGTATGTAATAAATTAGCATCCATGGAGTATGGAGGAGAATCAACTTTGTCTTTAGGAATAGGAATTTGGTGTTTCTCTGCATATTGTATTAGGTCATTCCTTGACTTAAACTCCCATTCCCGCCAAGGTGCTATAACTTTGATTTTTGGGTTCATAGCATAATAACCTAGTTCAAATCTAATTTGATCATTCCCCTTTCCAGTAGCACCATGTGAAACATAATTTGCTCCAACTTTTTTTGCTAATTCTATTTGCTTCTTCGCAATTAATGGTCTTGCTATTGAAGTGCCTAATAGATAATAACCTTCATACAAGGCATTAGCTCTGAACATTGGGAAAACATAATCTCTTGCAAATTCTTCTCTTAAGTCTTCAATATAAATTTGCTTTACTCCAAGTTGTTTAGCTTTTTTTTTCGCTTGAGTAATTTCTGCACCCTGACCGATGTCAGCTGTATAACAAACAACCTCAAGATTTTTTTCATTTTGAAGCCATTTTAAAATTATTGAGGTATCTAGTCCACCCGAGAAAGCTAGCACTACTTTATCTTTTTTTTTCATAAAAATTATTTATTTTTTTTTACAGGCCTCGTTAATTTTTTGATACGCTTTGCTAAAACCTAACAAAGAGTAGGTATCTGTTGTGATTGTACCCCTAGTTGATGTTCCAATAACTTTCATTTTCATAGAAGATTTTAGAAACTTTATTATTTTTTCGTCATCTGGTGGACTAAAACTCCATGCCCTAGAGCCAGATGTAAACAGTTGAAACTTTGAGTCTCCAATTGTAATTTCAGGATTACTATCAGCTTTATAATTATAACCTGTTATTATACTAAATTCATTCCACTTGTTTTGTCCAGGTAAGTGAGTGATTACTGCAAATATCTCACCCCTTCTCTTATAATTGCCTTCCGAAGTTTTTGGTTTAGAAACTGCCATACATGCAAGATTTTTTCCCTCTCCCTCTGCATATGCACTCCAGTCATTAAATTTTTCTAATTCTTTAGTTTCTATCATGGAGAACTTTGAAAGAAATATTATCAGTGTGAGAGTTTTTGTTAGAAAAAAATAATTCATTATTTTTATTGACATATCTATTAATAAATTGCAAGACACTATAACTCAAAATAATAATGTTTTCTATCACCTTACTAATATCTTCTTGCCTACTTTTCTCAATTTTAGCTACATTAATAAAATTTGGAGCACAATATATTCATCCAATAGAGCAATCATTTTTTAGGAACCTATTCAGTATTCTTTTTATCCTTCCTTTTGTATTGAGAAAAAAAAAGGTGATTAAAAAGAAAAGCAATGTAAAGTTACTTCTTTTGCGAGGTCTATTTGGTGGTATCACAATGATCCTTCTTTTTTGTTCGTATACAATGATTCCACTGTCGCAAGCAATGGCTGTAAGTTTTAGCACACCTTTATTTATGTATTTAGGTGGAATTATATTTTTTAAAGAAAAAACCTCAAAGTTTAATAACTTAATGTTAATTATAGGTTTTATATTGACTATGATAATCTTAAGACCTGATTTAGAAATTAAAATGGGTGTAATACTGGCTTTAATTGCGGCTATAACACATGCAATTGCAGGTCTACTTGTAAAAAAAATATCAGAAACTGAATCAATTTCTATACTGATGTTAAGTATGGTCGTAATCATGTTGCCAATAACCTTTATTCCTTCAATTTATGTTTGGACACCGTTTAAAGATTTTAATTTATACATCTTGTTATTTACGATTGCATTTATAGCTACGTTAGGTAACTATTGCTGGACCAAAGCACTTAGTATGAGTAAATTAACTAATTTAATGACTTACGACTTTTCAAAGTTAATTTTTACAACAATTTTAGGTTTGATGATATTTAATGAAAAAGTAGATTTAGTCACTCTAATTTGCGGCACTGGTATCATAATTTGCAACAATCTTTCCTTGATTAATTTTAAAAAAAATGAAAAAAATAATCCCATACTACCAAATAATTAGTTGTTTTTTTTTTTCACTTTTGGGCATTCAAATTAAACTGCTTTTTCAAGAAAGCACTATAGAAAATATTGTTTTTTACAGATCTTTTTTTGGAACTTTAGTTTTATTTCTAATAATGGTTCATAAAAGAGAAAAAATTAAAACAATTCTCAGAACAGCTGACATTAAAATACATATATTTAGATCATTGTGTGGAATGTTGGCAATGTACTTTGGTTATAAATCTTTGATGTATTTATCTTTAGCACAAGCAAGTACTATAGGATTTTCTAAAGTTTTTTTCACATGTATTATTTCTTCATTTATTTTTACTGAAAAGCTGAGAAGTCACATTCTATTTTGCATTATCTTAGGTTTTATTGGAATTATTTTAATTACAAACCCAGATAAAATAAATAGCCACCTAGGAGTGTACATGTCACTATTTTCTGCTATCTGTGTTTCTGGAGGAATAATTTCTATTTCATACCTTAGTAAAAAAGATAGAACCATGACTATACTTTTTTATCACTCACTTTTTTCTTCGCTTATTTTTTTCACTATCTTTAATCACAAAATTATCTTTGATAATAATTTTTTAATTTTTAAGTATTTAATCCTAACTGTGACAGCATTGATAGGACAATTTTTCAATACTGAATCCTATAAAAATGATTTAACACAAAAGGTTGTTATCTTAGGTTACTCAAGAATAATTTTTTCAACAATTTTAGGAGTTATTATTTTGGACGACCAAATATCTTGGACAAATCTGCTTGGAATTTCTATTGTAATCCTAACAACTTTTTTAGTGCAAAAGAACTAGTTCAAGGACAAGGATATGGATTTTCTTCATGAATCCTCTCTATCTCCTCAACGACATCTTTTGAAAGTACAGTTTTATGAGAATCTATGTTAATTTTTAATTGTTGAATGTTTGTTGCTCCAATTATATTGCTAGTAACAAACCTTTGTGAATTAACAAACCCAAGGGCCATCTCAGTTGGGGATAAACCATTTTGACTCGCAAGACTATTAAATTTTTCAGAATATTTAAGACCTTTAGGTTTTGTATATCTTGTATACATATCTGCATATAGAGTTAATCTAGCTCCGTCAGGCTTTGCTCCATTATCATATTTTCCAGTTAGCATTCCAAAAGCTAGAGGAGAATAGGCTAATAATCCACATTTTTCTCTTATTGAAATTTCTGCCATACCTACCTCATAACTCCTATTTAATAGTGAATATGGATTTTGAACAGAAACAACTCTTGGAAGATTGTATTTTTCAGAAACTGATAAAAACTTCATTAATCCCCAAGGCGTTTCGTTAGACAAGCCTATGCACCGAATTTTACCTTTCTTAACATTTTCATCTAAGACTTCTAATTGTGTCTTAATTTCAATGAAGTCATTTTCTTCCTCATATTTATAACCTAATTTTCCAAAAAAGTTTGATTTTCTGTCAGGCCAATGAAGTTGATAGAGATCAATATAATCAGTCTTTAATCGCTTTAAACTTCCATTGATAGCTTCATTAATTTGCTCTTTGTTTAATCTCGTTTCTTTATTTCTAAACCACTTCATACCTGATCTACCAACTACTTTAGTAGCTATAATAACCTTTTCTCTATTTTTTTTTGTTTGGAGCCAGTTTCCTATTATTTTTTCTGTTGATCCCCAAGTCTGTTTTCTTGGCGGCACAGAGTACAATTCAGCTGTATCGAAAAAATTAACTCCTTCTTCGAAAGCAAAATCCATTTGCTGAAACCCTTCATCTTGAGTATTTTGCTCACCCCATGTCATTGTCCCTAGACAAATAAGGCTAACTTTAATATTGGTATTTCCAAGAAAATTATATTTCATAATTCAATAAAGTAGTTGATTTTATTATTTTGTAACATATTTTTACTATAAACAATAATAGTAGTATAATATGCTACAAGTAAACATTTAAAATAAGGAGTTTAAAGATGGCTTACGACTATGAAAGAGACCTGAGATCAAAATCTACTTCTGTCGAAATTGATTTAGGCTTGAAGGCCTATATGAATAAGGTCTATTCTTTTATGGCAGTTGGCTTAGCACTTACAGGTGCTATTGCACATCTGACATCAACGTTGGCATTTAATTTCGCAACAAACACATATACTTCATTTGGAGCAGCTATTTATGGCTCTCCATTAGCATTCATAATAATGCTTGCCCCCCTTGGATTCATAATTGCGCTAAATATGGGAATTGCAAGAATGAAAGAAAGCACTGTGCAGATACTTTTCTGGGCTTTCGCGTCAGTCATGGGTCTCTCTTTATCGTCTATTTTTATTCAGTATACCGGAGAGTCAGTTGCCAGAGTATTTTTCATCTCAGCGGGTGCGTTTGGAGCTATGAGTTTATACGGATATACCACTAAAAAAGATCTCACAGGTTGGGGATCATTTTTATTTATAGGTTTAATAGGTATCCTAATTGCATCAATTGTGAATATCTTCATTGCAAGCACAGCCTTACAATTTGGTATTTCAGTAATTGGTGTTCTAGTATTTGCGGGACTAACCGCGTACGACACCCAACGTATCAAAGCAATGTATTATGACGGTAGTGGACAAGAAGGTAAGAAAGCAATAATGGGAGCTTTGACACTATATTTGGATTTCATAAATCTTTTCATAATGCTTATCCAACTATTCGGCCAACGAAGATAAATAATTTCAGTTAGTTACCTTTTTTAAAGGTGACTAACTGTTAATTTAAATACATTAATATTTCACCAAATTTTAGTGTTCAAAAAAATTCCTCAAATCTTAATTTTAATCAACTTAATGTTGATTGAAGCAGATTGTAAGGAATCTTTACCTAAAGATATTAATTTTAATGTTTACAGAAACGGTGAACTGATAGGATACCATAATGTAAATTTTGTAAAAGAAGATAATAGTGTCAAAGCTACTATAAATATAAAATTTGCAGTAACATTCTTAGGATTTACAGTCTACAATTACTCTCATAAAAATAATGAGATATGGTCTAACAACCTTCTAACAAAATTAAACTCAGAGACAGATAAAAATGGTACTTTATTAAATTGCAACTTGAATAAAGAAAATTCTGTTTTTTACATTAAAGGATCATATGGAAAACGAACCATAAATACTTCTCCAACACCAACAAGTTACTGGAATAAAGAGAAACTCGTATTAGAAGAATCTAAAAAAGTATTAAACACCCAAGATTGCAGTTATATTGATTTTAAAATTTCAAAAAAAGGAGAAAAATTAATCTACAGCAATTCAATATTAACAGATCATTACAAACTTATTGGTGAAGAGCATACGGGAGAGAAAGTTGATATAGACATTTGGTATAATAAAAATAATGAATGGGTAAAAATGATTTTTGTGAAAGATGGTAGCACTATTGAATATTTTTTAGATGAATATGATAGAAAAAAGTAAAAAAGTTGTCTGGATAACTGGAGGAGGAACTGGTATTGGGAAAGAACTTGCAAAATCCTTTGCAGACCTTAATTACAAAGTAATTATTAGCGGAAGACGAGTTGGAAAAATTAATGAAGTTATGAAATACAAGCCTGATTGTATAAAACCAATACAACTTGATGTAACCAAACCTAATAAATGTAAAAATACAGTGAGTTCAATCATTAAGAATTTTGGAGATATCGATGTCATTATACTAAATGCAGCCGCATACAGTCCAGGATCTTTAGATAAACTAGAACCGCTTAAAATTAAAAGTATTATTGAAACAAATATTTTAGGGCCAATAAATTGCCTAGCACCAGTTCTTGAGAAAATGAAAAAGAATAAAAAGGGACACCTTGTTTTTATGTCTTCTCCAGCTGGTTATAGAGGTTTGCCAGGAGCTGGAATTTACGGTGTCACAAAATCGGCATTAACTTTTTTTGCGGAAACACTGAAAATAGAGTTGGATAGTTTCAAAATCAAGGTGCAGGTAATACATCCAGGATTCGTCAAGACACCTATGACAGACAAGAATACTTTTGAAATGCCGTTTATGATTTCTGCAAAAAGTGCGACAGAACTAATAATGAAAAATATTTTTTTAAATAAATTTGAGATCTTTTTTCCAAAAAGATTGATTTTGCCTATGAAAATAATGAGTATGTTACCAGATAAAATATATTTCTATTTAATGAAAAAATTAGTTAAAAAAAAATTGAACGGTTAATTTATGTTTCAAAAATATTTAGAAAGTTTTGAAAATTTAAAAGAAGATAATATTGATAGATTACTGAAATATGTTTCCGAAAATATCATTTTTATTGATCCGTTCCACAAGGTAACAAATAAAAAAGAGATGAAAGAGATGTTACAAAAAATGTTTAAAAAACTGGAAAATCCAAATTTTAAAGTATTATACTATGTTAAAAAATCTAAAATAAACTTAGTCAAATGGGAGTTTACTTGTATTTTATTCAATAAAAATTTTGCTTTTACCGGGCTAAGTGAGGTGGAAATCAAAGGAAATTTAGTTACAAAACATGTGGACTTTTGGGATAGTGGAAAAAGTATATATTGTAATCTTCCCATAATAGGAAAGATTTTTAGAAGAATTCACGGTTAGTTAATCTTTAGAAATGTTATTGTAACAACTCCAACATTAATACCCCATTTTCTAACTTCAGCTCTATTCATCAACACACCTTTGTCCTGAAGAAACATCCAATCATCAAAGTCAACTTTAATAATTGATTGATCAACCTTTAAATTGAGTTTGTACTTCCAGTTTAAAGCATTACCTCTAGATTCACCTATTGCTTCACCAACAACATCTGGGGCTGTACCAGAATACTTGTTATCACCCAAAATTTTAATTTTCCAAATTCGTTGATCTTTTTCCCCGTCATCATACAAAAACCTTTCGTCTAAAATAAGTTCGTTACCAGATACTGTTCCAGATATATCAACTTTAAAAGATCTTTTTAGGTTGCCAAATCTATCGTGGAACAATCCCCAAGCCTCCGTTTTACCATTAAAATACTTCTCTAATAGAAGTTTTGGTTGGGTATTTGAGAACTTGTCTAAATTCATATCACTTGTGCATGCAGATAGAAAAAAAAGAATAACAATTAAATATTTTTTCACAATTCTAATATAGTTTATAAATTATTTAATTCATCACTTAATTTTTTTTTGAACTTCAATTAATTCTGATTCACTAGATTTAAAGTTTTTTAAAAGAAGAAAGCAAAAAAATTTTAGGATCACTGGAAGAATTGAATAGGAAAATATAATAAAATATTTACTATCTTGACTGGTAGGAGTATTTGCTTCAAAACCTATTACTCCGAGCAACCCAAATACAAATAAACTTCCTACTGCAAAAGACAATTTTGTTATAACTGTTACCAAAGAAAATAAAATTCCTGAAATCTCTTCTTTGTATTTTTGTTCATGCATATCTGTAATATCAGCTTGAATTGAAGGAGGAAGAACCAAATCTGCTCCTAAACAAAAACCAGTTAAACAAGATATTATTGTGAAAAGTAATAAATCTCCAGGTTCAAGAAAAACAACAAAAATAAAAAAAATTGATGAAGTTATAAGTGAGATTGACCACGCTTTAGTTTTATTCGTTCTTTTACTTAAATTTGTCCAAAAAGGAACACCAAGTAAAGCAAACAGAAAATAAAAAAATAAAGTTTTTTGTCTGTCATAATCACTTCCATCAAGAACATAAGTAATGAAAAATGCAAATAATATCATTGGCAAAACATTTGCACATGAATTAACAAACCAAATACCTAAGAAGTTTTTTAACCTTAAGTGAGATAAAATATTAGTCAGTGACTTTTTTATCGATATTTTCTTTTTTACTTTGGGTTTATCATTGATAAAAAAGCATAACAAAAAAATACCAATAATTCCGGTAAAAAGTGTTAATTTTACAAGGTACGCTGCTAGACCAGCATTATCAAAATCTAATATGATAGGTATACAAAGTGACGAAAATAAACCCATAAGTATAAAAAATTCTCTCGTAGCGCTTAGTTTGGTTCTATAAAAATAGCGTCGCTCCAAATCATATCCAACTGATAAGTAAGGCACCTGAAACAAAGTCCATCCAAAATATAATAGACCTATCCATAATAATAAGTACTCATCATAAGGAATTTTATTGATTAGAAAAAGTTTACTTAAAGAAATAGCTGATATAATGGAACCTAATATTATTAATATTTTACGAGAAAGAATCCGCCTGTCATTTAGCCAACCCACGATGGGGTCGGTACAAATATCAATTAACTTTGCAATGAAAAGGAACATCCCTACTTTTGACACTGATAGTCCAAAATTCTCTGTATAAAGAGCAGGCAGAAAAATCATTACTGGAAATGTTGGAATTGCGAATGCAAAGGCTGGGGATGAGTAAAAAATATCTCTAAGGTTTAACTTCAATTTAAATTTTCTTAATTAAAAATTGGCCAACATTTATATTTCCAGATTGAAAACCACCTTGACAATAACTTAAATAATAACACCACATTCTCTTAAATGTATTATTAAATCCCATTTGTTTAATATGATNCCANGATTTATCAAATGAAGCTCTCCAATATTCCAATGTCTTTGCATAATGTTCACCAAACATAAATTGAGTGTCAATTTTTAAGCCATTCATTTCAAGAACTTTATCCATCTCCGGAACAGATGGCAGCATNCCTCCAGGAAAAATGTATGTTTGAATAAAATCAGGGAATTTCCNGTATTTTTTAAAAAATTTGTCTTCAATTGTTATTGTTTGCAAACCAATTGATCCATCATTTTTTAAATTCTGCTTCAGTACATTAAAGTAATTATCCCAATATTTTTCCCCAACTGCTTCAAACATTTCAATGGAAACAATTTTATCAAATTTACCTGAAATNTCCCTGTAATCCTGTAACTTCACATCTACAAGTTCATTTAATTGGTTTATGAATATCTTTTCCTTTACACATTCATATTGTTTTTTTGAAATAGTAATAGCTGTAACATGTGATTTATATTTCTTTGCTAAAAATTCACTGAATCCTCCCCAACCACATCCAATTTCTAGGATTCTATCGTTTGGTTTTACATTAATTAAATTTGCTAGATTATGGTACTTATTTATTTGAGCATCATAAAGACCGTCTTTTTTTTTTTTGAATAAAGCAGATGAATAGGTCATAGATTTATCTAACCAAGTTTCATAAAAAGTATTACCTAAATCATAATGAAANTTTATATTTTTTTTTGAATTAATCTTAGTGTTTCTATTAAAGAAATGCTTTAGCCTAAGATATAGTATTATGTACCACTTACCTCTTATAAACTTCGAAAATTCNTGAAAATTTTTAGCACCCCATTCTAAAAATTTTGTTAGGTTGGGTGTATCCCAATTTTCTCCTATGTAACTTTCAGCCCAACCAAGGTCACCCTTCAAAAAAAAATCATCAAGACATTTTTTATTATTTATGTTTATGATTGCATCTGGACCTTTAAATTCACCTTTGTGTGAGAAAATATTTTTTTTTTTGTANTTTACTGATATTTTGCCGAATTTACTTTGAGACAGTACGTCTAAAAAAAGATTCAACTTTTTGGTAAAATCACTATTCATTATTATTTGATGGGCGTAAAGTTATTATNAGGTTTTNATGGNTTTTTTATATACTTAGCTCCTTTTAACAATAGTTTCAAGGCTTGAAAATATATTCCAAAAGTTATCTTTACGTTTTGAAATATATTTTTAANAAAAAATGTTATGAGATTTCTTGAATTCATTCTTACAGCTTTTCCAATAAACCTAGCTGAAAAAACTTTTTTTTTTTTTACCTCGTAGTCAATGTTTAGNAATAATCTATTTTTTGTTAATTTAAGTTTTATTTTGTAGAATCCATTAACTTTAAAAAAGGGAGAAACATAAAGTTTCTTCTCAAAGTAGAAATAGTTTCTGGCTCNAACATTACAGTAATAGGAATGTCTTTCATTAAATGTGTTNTTAACTTGAAATATAACTACCTTAGGGTTCTTATTTTTGTCATAACAAACATATAATGATATNGGATTAAANGAGTAACCTAAAATTCTAGGCAAACATAAAACCTTAATAAAATGTATTTTTAAATTTTCAAATACATTTAATTTTTTTATTATTGAATCATAAAGTTTTAAATACTTTACNTCTGGATCACCATGATCATTTTCATAAAATGAAAAAAGTGAGAATTTATTTTTTTTGAATAACAAAGTNTTTTTAAATTTTCTAATATCAAACCAAAAATATGAGGCNTAATATTTAAACTTGTGAGAAAAGGGTTTCAACCGTTCATGAGTAACTATTCCTTCAAATATTTTATTTTCTAGAAATTCAATTTCTTTCATTCAAAATTAACTTCAATAAATTTTTGGATACGTTTTTGCCTGATTTGATACCATCTTCATGAAAACCATACCCTAAATAAGCACCACAAAACCATANATTATTTTTTCCTTGTATACTGTTAATTTTTCTTTGTAAACTGAANGTTTTAAAATTATAAACCGGATGCTCATAAATAATTTTTTTATATATTTTATTTTTAGCCGGCTTTCTNGAGGGNTTCAANGTAACGAAAAAGTTTTGGGTTGTAGCTAAATTTTGTAATAAGTTCATCCAGTAAGAGACTGAAATTTCTTTCTTATTTTCTATATAATTCCAACTGGCCCAAACTTTTTTATTTTTTGGCATTAAATTACANTCAGAATGTAAAAAAACTAAATTTTTGCTGTAAGTTATATCTGAAAAAAAGGTTAGATTTTTTTTCTCTTTGCTTTTGATAATTTCTTTTACTTCATCAGAATGAGCAGCGATTACCACATGATTGTATTTTCTTTTTTTATTCTTAAATT
Organism: Rickettsiales bacterium; assembly: GCA_002691245.1. Lineage (GTDB taxonomy): Bacteria > Pseudomonadota > Alphaproteobacteria > Methylaequorales > Methylaequoraceae > Methylaequor. Next base: position 47,680 of record NZHH01000028.1, read on the forward strand.
TTAACTCCCACATTCCATCAGTTGTTCTNTAAATTGTGGATTTTGAGTTCTTAAATGCTCTTATTTTTGGATTTGAAAGGACTTTCTTGACATATTCTTTACTACCTCCACTAACTGTCTGCCATGCTGGTCTATTAAAAATTCTCAATAACCCGTGNTTAGAAAAAAAATTAACGAACTTATCNAATGGATANTTCTTTATTTGACTAATTGGTGAAGACCAAATACTGGCNGCCATTGGATAAAGATGATACATTTTAAAATAATTTGAATATTTTAGCTTTGTTAAGTATTCATCAATTGTTTTATTTTTNAAATATTCTCTATCTTTTTCTGCGTTTTTATAAAATTTGACAATTTCATAGAGCATTTTTAGAAACTTAAAATTCAATAAATTTTTCTTCTGAGCAAAAATACTCGATATTGAATCTCCTGAATATTCTAGTTTACCTTCATTCATAGAGACGGAAAAGGACATATTGCTTGTAAATGAAGGAACTTTTAATTGTTTAAAAAAGTTACAAAGATTTGGNTAATTTAATTCATTNAAAACTATGAAGCCAGTATCAATTGGTATTTTATTTTTGTCAGTTTCAACAATTTGAGTGTTTGAATGACCACCGTAATAATCGTTCTTTTCATAAATATCAATTTTAAATTTTTGGGATAAATACCAAGCGCTTGATAGACCTGATATACCACTTCCAATAACGGCAATTCTAGTATTTAACATAAATTGATTTTAGAAAAAAAAAAATATAATTAAACAAAATAAATCAATATATTGTTTGACTTANNTAATTTGTTACTATATATTGATATTGNGCTAGTATGATAATAACAAAATTTTGTGCAATAACATTCTCANCAATTTTTTTGTTATTACTAGTTTCAAGTCTATTTTAATTTCCTCCAATAAAACCCTGGTCTTCCAGGGTTTTATTGTTTTCTGTAAATTTCCAACCAATTAGAAGATAATTGTTTATTAGATATAGATTGNTTGCCGGTTGCGGCAAGTAATTCCGAGGTGCTATAATTTTCNAGATCAGNTTTAAACGAATAGCGAGATTGGTCTTTATTTCTATCAAATCTGAGATTTTGTATNAATCCTAGCATAANCTTAAAAACGACAATATACAGAATTGTTTAGTCTTTTCTCAAAAAATGTTTTCTAAACTCACACACNGCCGTAAAATAAGGGTCGCCAGTTCTAGGAACTGTTGCAATTATTTGCTTTCTTACATCGCAATTTTCGGCTATCAACGAGTTTAACAAATGCCCTGAATTAAGAAACTCTGAGTGGATTGCGATAAATATATTGTCTGAATTTTTACATTTAGTAAGTTGTTTTTTAAGTTCTCCGNTTTTACTNTCTTTATTNTAAATAACTTTACACCAATGACCTGATTCAGCACCCTTGAATAAAAAAATAAAAGCNAAGATTAAGTAAANANATTTCATACAAATATTCTCCAATACATTAACTTTATTAAATCTTTAAACCTAATATTATATTTTTTTTTTATTTTTTCGACTTCGTTTCTGTAAATTTTTTCATACAAGATTAACGGAACAACTGCTCCCAAATATGCTCCTGCAATTAAATCACTTGGAAAATGCATNGACATAAAGATTCTAGAAANGCTCATTAGCGAAGCTAATACAATGATATAAAGCGCATGTTTATTTGAATAAATTATTATCAAAATTGCTAGAGTAAATGCGGCCTGAGTATGGCCTGAGGGAAATGAACTAACTTTATGCTCTATATTAAAAAAATTAACCCTATCATANCCNTCTAAGAAAAAATACTTTGGNCGAGATACTCCAAAAATATACTTNAAAAGGTTACAAAGTATTCCAGCAATTGCAATTGANNAAATAAANTGCTTACACAANAGNGATAAATAATTAAATAATGAAATTGTTTTGTCTAAGCTAAAACCCAAATTATTTCTTATTACTTTTAACTTATCTTTATTTAATAAANTGTATTTTATATTTGTGTTAAAAACTAAAATTAATACACAAATAATAATTATATTTAGTGGATCAAAAATATCTGATAATGGGTCTATTAATTCCTTAAAAAATTGGAAAAAAACTCCNTGAAATGACCTTGAGAGTTTAAAAATAGCTATATCCAAAAAATTAAAAAATATAATTATTGTGAAAGTAATAATAAAAAAGAATCTCAGNGAAGTTAAAAATCTCAATTTTTTTAAATACATCATATCTTANTTTTGATANACCATAATATTTACTTCTTTACCTTTTGAATAGTTAAAACCAGNAATTTGATTAATTAAAACTAAATTTCGAAATCTGTCCTGTTTTTTTANTTTTTGACTTAAGTCCTTTGTCAATATAATTAAAAACTTCTTGTTTCTAATATCTTCTTTCGAAATCTCATTCAACGAAACATTATTNAGTGATGAATGAGATGTTAAAAATAGCAAACTAGGTTCATTGAACCCATATGCCAATATGTGATCGAAGTTATTTTCATACTTTTTAATTAAATTATTTATGTTTTGTGAAACCCATAATTTTTCAATTCTTGGAATTAAGAAAAAAACTAAAACTAGATATACTGATATTTGGAATAGTCCTGTATATGTNATAAATTTTTTCAAACTGGNCCTAAACCTAAATAACGTAAGCANAAAAATCAAAAAGATATTAAAACANATAACTANCANCAAAGATGAATCTGGTTTTCCATATTCNAAAACTGAATAANATATTAAAGTTGTTATAATTANAGGNTATAAAATTAATGTGAAAATTGAAGATTTTATTTTATTACTATCAAACTTCTCNTCAACAATTAGTTTAGAGATCAAAATACTCATTGGTAAGTAACACGGATATACATAATGTGGTAATTTTGTGGGTATTAATTCAAAAATAATAAATGGTGCTAAAAAACTAACTATTAGGATTAATTTAAAATCATCTTTTTTTAGTATTGCTTGAAAATTTGATTTTAAATTTTTGAATAAGCTGTAGAAAAAAATTGAACCGGGCCAAAAAAAAATAAAAAANAGAATTGTATAGTACCCCGGAGGAAAACCATGAGATTCTTGTCCTGATTTAATCTTATTGAATAAGTCATTTCCAACTGATTCGTGCCAAAAAACACCACCAGATTTTATATTAATTAAAATAAACCAAGGAACTGAAATCAAAAGAAATAACAAAAAAGCGGGTGCTGACCAAAAAAACTTAAAAATATTTTTTTTCTTTATAATAGAAAATACTAGCAATGGAANNATTATAAATATCATAATAATAGGGCCTTTGACCAATACACCTAATGCCATGCACACCCAAAAAGAAAAAAGCTCNTAATTATTGATATTCTTTAACTTTATNGTTTTGTATAAAATTAGATTGCAAATACTTACGAGCATGAATAGTAATGCATCTGTTTTTGATTGATGAATCTCAGATATTGTTAACAAACAAAAAGTAAGAAAAAAAATAGTTAGATATATTGTGATTTTTTTTTCATATTTTTNTAAATAGCAGTAAATAAATAAAATACATAAAAAAAAACTAACTATAGAAGGCAATCTATAGATCCATATTTCGTTAAATGGGTAAGAACCTAGTATTTTNTTNGATAGTACCTGTGACCAATAAATACCAATTGGCTTTTTATAACGAGGTTCATNNACCATTTTAATATCAATATATTCNTGCTCTATTANCATCGTTTTTGACGCAGTTGCAAATCTTGCTTCGTCCCTGTCTAATACNGGTANATTTAANACTCCCTGAAAATAAATAACAAAAACAAATAANAAGAAAAAAAAAAATTTTTTATCAAAAGAGAAATTCATTGTTTAATATGCAAAGTAAATTAGGTTTAAAACCATCATAGCATTCAAAATGAAAAATTTTAGTATTATAATTCCAATTTTCAACGAATCTGAATCAATTTTTGAATTAATTGATGAAATAATATTAGTATTTGGAAAAAACCTGCCTGAAATTATAATCGTAGACGACGGAAGTACAGATAATTTCAAAAAAAAAAAAGATAAAATTGAAAATAAAACACTAATTTTTTCACATAAAAATAATCTTGGGAAATGTAAAGCAATGTACACAGGTATTCAAAAAGCAAATAATGAATTAATTTGTATTATAGATGGTGACGGACAAAACCCACCATATGAAATAAAAAAACTTTTAGAATGCTGGAAAAATTTAGATTTAAATTATAAAAAAAAATTTTTAATTTGTGGACACAGAATAAATAGGCAGGATAATTTTAAAAAAAGAATTAGTTCAAAGATAGCAAATTCTATTAGAAGATTTATTCTTAATGATGATTGTAATGATACAGCATGTGCTTTAAAACTTTTCTTAAAATCAAATTATTTGGGTATTAATTACTTTAGAAATATGCATCGTTTCCTACCTGCAGTCTTTAAAGCTAAAGGATGTAAAATATTCAATGTTTTAATTAATGATCGGCCCAGAAGTGCAGGTAAATCAAAATATAATTTCAATAATAGGTTTTGGATAGGTATTATAGATCTAATAAAAGTATGGAAGTTAATAACAAAGGAGAAAAAAAATGGAAAATGAGCAAATTTGGTTAATTATAGGGTTTATTGGTCAAACAATTTTTGCCTCTAGATTTCTTATTCAATGGGTAGTAAGTGAACGAGCCTCTAAGAGTATAATTCCAAATATTTTTTGGTGGATTAGTTTGGCTGGTAGCATGGTTCTTTTAAGCTATGCTATCCATAAATCTGACCCTGTTTTTATTGTTGGCCAATCTTGTGGTTTTCTTATTTATTCCAGAAATATTTATTTAATAAAAAAAGAGGGAAAAAGTAAAAAAAATGATCCAACAAAAATCATGAAAGTTAATTAGTGAACAATAATTTCAAGAAAATTAACGATTATATTGTGAGCAAATGTTATGACTTACCTATTTTCAAAAGCGAAATAAAAAAGAATGGTGTTATATCCTTAAAAAAAACGAAACTCGACTTATTTTCCTTTCTTACAAAAACTATAATTTCCCAACAAATTTCTGATAAAGTTGCAGAAATTACATGGGAAAAATATTGTCTCAATATTAAAGAACAGAACCCAAGAATTAATGACATACCTGATCAAGTATTTTTAAAAAAAGTTCTTGATGTAGTTGGACTATCAAAGCAAAAAAAAAATTATATCATCGGTATTTATCAATCAATAATTCTAAATAAGATTAACATAAACCTATTACAAAAAATGAATGATGAAGATTTTCATCGTTCGTTGATCAAGTTTCGTGGTATAGGTCCCTGGACTTGTAATATGACTTTAATATTTTTCTGTAATAGGTTAAATATTTTTCTTAATGACGACCTAGTTATTAAAAAAGTTATGTCGAGGCTTGTTAGAATTGAAAAAAAAGAGTTTGAAATTAAGGAGAGATTTTCTCCTTTTCTATCAATCCTAACTCTTCATCTTTGGAAGATGTCTCAGAGGATTTTGCAGTAATTCATTAAATAATTCCGAATTGTTTCTTGGTAATTTTGAGCTTTTTGGCCATAAAATAGAATTTATTGAGTTACAATTAGCGCATATTAGGCTCCATTTATTATCTTGGAATTTGCAAACAGAGCAGGTCCATTTTGGTTGAGTTACAAATAATCTTTTTGGTTCTGATATTTTTAACCCTTTTATTTCTTTAGAAATATTTTTAAATAATTCTATCATACGTTCGTCCCATTCATCTTTGTCAATTTTATCTAAATAACTTTGTGATTCACCCCAAATTGACGCCACAGAACTTGCGTATGCTAAAGCTAGCTTGGTTTCATTAGAATTTGCCTTCATCTTTTTTCTTAGAACTTTAGAAATTAATTTATATCTCATAAGTTTTTCTTTTTCTTGTTTTACATTCGAAATCATAAATGTTTTTATTAAGTCTAAATACATTAATTTATCCCAAGTCTTATCAATTATTTCAGATGCTTTTTTAATATTAGATTCGTTCAAATAATATTTTATTGTTTCATCAACGACTAATATTGAATTGTTTGATAAATTTATTGCATCAGTTGATTTTCCACCTGACAAAACTAATAATTGTGCTTTGTAATCTTGTAAATCATCTGAAATATTTCTAACATTATTTATCAACTTAAATGCCTTTTTCCAATCCCTCTCTAATGCATAGATTTTTGAAAGTTTTTCATGAAACCATAAGTCTTGGGGTTTAGCTTCACATAATTTAAGAAGAAGCTTCTTTGCATCCTCAGTTTTCTTGCTTTTATACAACAAAATCACACTAGCTCTATCAATTACATATTTATTGTGAGGTAAAGTCTGAAGAATACTTAGATATTGTTGTGCACCTTTTAAGTCATTATTTATCAAACAATTATTAAATAGCATAAATACCGAAAAAAAATCGTTTTTTAAATATTTTCTTACCTTTCTTGTTTCTTTCTCTATTTTTTCTGAATCACCAAGTAAAATATTCTCAGCCAATCTATCCAAACTCTCGTTAGCAAGTAGCAAATATTTTGCCTTTCTATTTAATTTAAATGTTTTTGGGAAGTTTTTAATTGTTCCGAATAATCCAGATATTAAAAGTGTGAAGATTACAATTAATATCAACACAAAAGTAATTCCAAGCATATTTGTTTGGACAAAATAATTGCTCAATGTTATTTCTACATTTCCAGGGTTATCAGATATCCAAACAACCATTGATGAAAAAATTAGAATAAAAATAAATAATTTAATTATCTTTATCAAAATTTGTCCCAACTTTATGAAGTAATTTCGATTCAAGTTCTTTAAGATTTTCTCTTGCATCTTTAAGTTTGTTAGCATCCTGAATCCATTTTTCAATTTCGAGGTCTTCGAGTTTTAATTCTTTTATTTCTTTTATAGATTTTTCAAGATTGTCTAAAATTAGATATTCTTTTGCTATCTTTATGGATTTAATTACCTCTAATTGATTGGAAAAATCAAAAGATTTAGTTGTGGAGCTGTCGTCAAATTTAGTGATTTTAAATGTACTATCAAACAGATTTTTAAGATAATTAATAAAACTTTCTTTGGAATCGAAAAAAACGTTGCCGTTTGAATATTTATTTATTTTGTTGTTTATAAATGTATTTGTATCTAATGCGTAATATTGTAGTTTTTTATTTAATTGATCAAAAAGATATTCTTTTTTTTTTAGTGTTTTAATATCTGTTTTTCTAAAATATTCTAATAAAGGTCTTAATGATGAATTATCATTGAATTTAAAAATAAGTTCCTCTATCTCCTGGTAAAAATTTTCTCTATTTTCAAATTTATTTTTTATCATAAACAAATCATTCAGTATCAAATATTTTTCTGCATATAAAAATTCAAGATTAGTTTTTTGTTTAACCTCAAAAGAATCAACTTTCTTATCTAAAAGTTTTATTATTGATTCATATTGGTCAAATTTAATTTTATTATCATTTATCTTCTCTTTTAGAATATCTAATTGTTGTTCAATAATTTGAGTATTATAATTTAACTTTTCTTCTTCTATTATTGGTTGTTCAGGTGAATCAAAATCTTCATTAACAATTCGATCAGAATTACTTTTAAAAATATTTTTAAAAATATCTAAATTATTTTTTTGATAAAAGAAGAATAAGAGAAATATGCATACTGTTGAAAGAATAATAAATAAGAAAATTTTTGAATAACCTCTTTTTTTATATTGATTTTTCTCCAAATCAATAAAATCTCCATCGCTTTGATTTGAAGCTTTTTTATTACTCAATTAAGCTCCTTTGAGAAGATATTTGGTTTATTAGATTAATCATACTTTCTTCATTTGGTTTACTTGTAATTAGGATGTTTTTTAGACCTTGTTTAGTTAGTTCTTCTTTTATTACTTTGCTAAGAACAAGCAGTTTCATTTGATTACATTTATCAATAAGATTGAATCTGTTTAGTTCTTTTACAAAGGCCATGGCTGTTCTCTTAGAGAATAATGTTATTATTCCATCCTTACATGAGAAAAAAAAATTTTCAAATACTTCTGGATTTGTATTTTTTTTTTCTGAACTATAACAGATTAAGGGGTGATAATTACATTTAATACTTTTGAAAAAATTACTAAGATTCTTGTTTAAAGTTCTGGAAGTCGGATGCAAAATTCTTGAATAATTTTTTAATTCTAAGATAACTACTTTTTTTAAATCTTCTATATTTCCGTCAATATTTATTAAATTTTTCAAACCCATCTTTTTTGCCTCACTTAATGTTCCATTCCCTATAACAATTGTTGTAGATTCTTTTTTATGGTGTTTAAAATTTCTAAGACCATTTTTACTAGTAAATAAAAATAAGTCACATTTCGTAAAATTTTTATATTTGTAACTCACCTCTCTAATTTCAAGCATTGGAGAAATAAAGAAGTTAAATTTTTTTGAATCTAATTTTTTAGAGAGTTTTTTTGAATCCTCCATTGGCCTAGTGAATAAAAGATTAATTTTTTTAAATCTTAATTTTTTGTTTAACTTTGACACCTAATTTAAAACTCTCTGTCCTAAAATTATTTAAATTAAAACATACTCTATCCTTTATTAATGTCACGCCATCTTTTGAGAATGCTTTAAAGGAAAAAATAATTTTTTTTTCTCCATTTATATTTTTAATAATAGCGTAGCCACCCACTGGGGTTTGACAATTTCCATCAAGTGCTCTTAGGAAATTTCTTTCGCATTCAGTTTCAAGTGAAGTTTTAGTGTGATTGAGTTTTTTTATTATTGAGTTTACATTTAAATTTGTTTTCTTCAAAACCAAAGCTATCGCTCCTTGCCCTAATGCAGGGGTAATAATTCTTGGATCAATGACGTTGAATTTTGTTTCAATTCCTAATCTTTTAATACCCGCATAAGCTAGCAAAATTGCGTCATACTCTTTGTTTAAAACTTTATTAATTCTAGTATCTATATTTCCTCTAATATCCTTTATAACTAATTTCTTTTTTAATCTCTCTAATTGCATTCTTCTTCTTATCGAAGACGTTCCAATTACTGCTTTAGATTCAAGATCGTATACTTTATATCCTTTATTTGAAATTATTACTTCTCTAAAATCTTCTCTTTTGAGAATCGCTCCTATTTCAAGACCTTTTGGTAAGATTGTTGGTAAATCTTTCAAAGAATGTATTCCAAGGTTTATATCACCATAGATTAAGGCATCATCTATTTCTTTGGTGAACAATCCTTTATTTCCAATATCTGATATTTGTTTATTAAGAAAAGCATCGCCAGATGTTTTATAAAATTTTTTCTCTATTCTAATGCTTGATGACTTACCGAAAACTTCATAGAATTTTTTTTCAAAAATTTTGATGTGTTCTTTAGCTAATAAGCTTTTTCTAGAACCTAGGGTTATCTTTGATATTTTTATATTCATAAATTTAATTTATTTTACTGTTATTAATTTATAATAATACTAATATTTATTAACCAAAATGATTGTACTAGGAATAGAAACAACTTGTGATGAAACATCTGTATCTATAGTTGAGAAAAAAAAAACTCACAAATTTGGTAATATTGTATCTGAACAAACCTTATCTCAGATAATCAAGCACAAAAAGTTTGGAGGAGTAGTTCCTGAATTAGCGTCAAGAGAACATAGTAAAAACTTAGATTATTTAGTGAAAAAAACTATTAAAAATTCGAAAATTGAAATCTCTAAGATTGACGCTTTTGCCGCCTCTACTGGACCAGGACTTCTTGGAGCATTATTAGTTGGAACTAATTATGCTAAAGCTTTAGCTATTGCCTCCGATAAACCATTTATTTCTATCAATCATTTACAAGGTCATGTCTTGGTTTCGAGAATGAACAAAAAAATCGATTTTCCTTTTTTATGTCTTTTGGTGTCCGGAGGACATTGTCAAATAATACTTGCCCAAGATGCTAAGAAATTTACAATAATTGGTGAGTCTTTAGATGATGCTGTTGGTGAAGTTTTTGATAAAACTTCGAAAGCTCTTGGTTTAGAGTATCCAGGGGGGCCTGTTATAGAAAAATTAGCAAAAAAAAGAAAGAATAGATATAATTTCAATTTACCAAAACCACTCTTTAAAGATCAAACATATAATCTTTCCTTTTCTGGACTCAAAACAGCAGTTAGGAGAATCATTGATACTGGACTCAACCATAATCAAAAACTAGATCTTGCGTTTCAATTCCAAGAAGTTGTCACGATTTGTCTTCTAGAAAAAGTAAAACTAGCATTAAGACTTTTGAGGAAAAAAAAAAAAATAAATGATTTTGTTTTATCAGGAGGAGTAGCGTCAAATTTATACATTAGAGATAAGTTTAAACAATTATGCGAAGAAGAAAAAATTAAATTTTATGTGCCTCATGCCCACCTTTGTGTAGACAATGCAACAATGATAGCTTGGGCTGGTATTGAAATGCTAACTAAAGGAGAAAGAATTAGTAAAATAAATTTATCTCCTCAACCTCGATGGAGGATAGATAAATTATGAAAACTTGTATTATAGGATCAGGCTCCTGGTCACTTGCTCTAACAAAAATATTTAATGAAAATAATATTTTAATTAAATGTAGAAAGATTAAGCGAACGCTTGATAAATTTAAAAATTCACAAATTAAATATACAACTAAATTTTCTGATCTCAGTGAATCAAAATATATTTTTTTGGCAATACCATCTCAAACAGTGAGAAATAATTTGAAATTATTAAAAAAATATTATCATGAAAATGGTTCGATATTTGTCATTTGTAGCAAGGGTGTAGAAAAAAAGACTAATAAACTAATGAGTGAAGTGGTTAACGATTTTTTTCCTAATAATAAAGTTGCGATACTTTCTGGGCCAAACTTTTCCGATGAATTAATCTCGAATAAACCATCTGCTTCAGTTCTGTCATCCAAAAATAAAAGTGTTTTATACGAAGTATCGAGTTTATTATCTCAAAAAAAATTTAGAATTTACTTTAACAATGATATAATAGGAACCCAACTAGGTGGTGCAATGAAGAATGTAATAGCAATAGCATGTGGACTAATCAAAGGTAAGAATATTGGTGAAAATGCAAGGGCAGCAATAATAACAAGAGGTATGTCTGAAATTGTTCAACTTGGCGTGAAAATGGGAGCAAAACGAAATACTTTTTATGGATTATCTGGAATTGGCGACCTCACACTCACTTGCTCATCCATGAGATCAAGAAACACAAGGCTTGGGTACGAAATTGCAAAGGGTGAAAATCTTTCTAAACTAAGGAAAAAATGCGTTTTAGAAGGAATTGAATCATGTGAAAGTATTTGTAATCTTGGTAAAAAATATAATGTTGAGTTGCCATTATGTAATGCTGTCAAAAAAATTATTAATGGAGTTGAAGTAAATAAAATTATCTCAAGTTTACTTTCGAGACCTCTTCAATTTGAAAAATAATGCCTTTTTTAATAAAATGTCTAGATAAAAAGAATTCACTCTCGTTGAGACTTTCTACAAGGGACCAACACTTAAAATATTTAAAAAAAATAGAGAATAATATTATATTAGCAGGACCAATACTAAACGAAAAAAATGATCCAAGTGGAACAGTTCTAATTTTAGATTTTGATGATGAAAAAATTGTTAAAGAATTTTTAAAAAATGACCCTTACAATATTGTAAAACTATTTAAATCAATTGAAATTTTAAGATTTAAAAAAGTAATGTAGTTTTTAAGTTTTGATTTGCTTTAAGGGGCACATGGTTTTTTTTGAGTTGAGAATTAGTTTATGTTGACATTTCTAATCTTATTTTGATATCTAGAGTAGGGAAGTTAATAATGAATAAAACTATAAAAAACAATTTAGATTCTAACTCTATGTCAATGGACGAATATTTTCAGGAATATGAAAGATCCATAAAAAACCCTGAGTCTTTTTGGAATGAAAAAGCAGATACACTTACATGGTTTAAAAGATTTACTAAGGTAAAGCAAAGTAGTTTTGAAAATAATGTGGAAATTAAATGGTTTAATGATGGATCTTTAAATGTAAGTTATAATTGCCTTGATAGACATTTAAATGATAAAGCCACAAAAACTGCTATAATTTGGGAATCTGATGATCCAAAACTTTCCAAAAAAATATCTTACAAAGAACTCCACGAAACTGTTTGTAAGTTTTCCAATGGGCTTATTTCTCTAGGAATTAAAAAAGGGGATAGAATAACCATCTATATGCCAATGATTCCTGAAGCTGCCATAGCAATGCTATCTTGTGCTCGAATAGGTGCTATTCATTCAGTAGTATTTGGTGGCTTTGCACCTGAATCATTAAGAAACAGAATTGAAGATTGTAATTCATCATTTGTAATAACTGCAAATGAAGGAGTTAGGGGGGGGAAAACAATTCCACTTTTAAAGAATGTAAAAAAGGCATTACAAGGCTATGAAAAAATAAAAAAAACCATTGTTGTAAAAAGAACAGATTCAAAAGAGAGTTTCAACAACCAAACTGATGTGTGGTACGATGAATTAATATCTAATCAGCCAAAAGAATTTAAGGCAGTTGAACAAAACTCAGAAGATCCTCTTTTTATTTTATATACCTCTGGTTCAACAGGAAAGCCTAAAGGTGTTATGCATACAACAGCTGGATACCTCCTTCACGCTTCTTTGAGCCATAAGATAATCTTCAATATTCAAGAGGATGATGTCTATTGGTGTACAGCTGACGTTGGTTGGGTTACAGGTCACTCTTATATTGTCTATGGGCCACTATGTAACGGAGGAACAACATTAATGTTTGAGGGAGTTCCAACCCATCCAAATGCTTCAAGATTTTGGGAGATTGTAGATAAATACGATGTTAATATATTTTATACTGCACCAACTGCCATAAGAGCATTAATGGGATTAGGAAACGATTTTGTTGAGAAGACAGATAGATCATCATTGAGGATTTTAGGAACTGTTGGTGAACCAATAAACCCAGAAGCATGGAAATGGTATTATGAAATTGTGGGTAACAAAAAATGTCCTGTTATAGACACTTGGTGGCAAACAGAAACTGGTGCCACATTAATTTCACCAATTGCGGGAACTACACCTTTAAAACCTGGATCAGCAACTCTTCCCTTTTTTGGAATTGAGCCAGTTATTTTAGATAATGAAGGTAATGAGCTCCACGGACCATGTGAGGGAAATTTGTGTATCAATTCTTCTTGGCCTGGAATGATGAGAACTGTTTACAATGATCACAAACGTTTTGAAGAAACATATTTTTCTTCTTTTAAAGGTAAGTACTTTACCGGAGACGGTTGTAAAAGAGATGAGGATGGGTATTTCTGGATAACAGGAAGAGTCGATGATGTAATAAATGTTTCCGGTCATAGGCTAGGCACCGCAGAAGTAGAAAGCGCACTTGTATCACATCAAAAAGTAGCAGAGGCAGCTGTTGTTGGTTATCCACATGAAATCAAAGGACAAGGAATATACGCTTATATAACACTTATGAAAGGTGAAGAATACTCAGATGAGCTTAAACAAATTCTTGTTTCATGGGTTAAATCAGTCATAGGTCCAATTGCTGCTCCAGATATTATTCAGTGGTCTCCTAATCTTCCAAAGACAAGGTCTGGGAAGATAATGAGAAGAATTCTTAGAAAAGTTGCTTGTAATGAGGAAGATTCAATTGGGGATACATCCACCTTAAATGAGCCAGATGTTGTAAGTGAACTTATTAACAATCGTAAATCTTAAATTAAAAATCGTAACAAATTCCTTTTTTCTCCCAATCTCCATATCTGGTTGGTTCTGGACCAGAAGGACCACCTATCTCCTTAATTTTTTTAGATTTAGTTGATTTGCTTTTTTTTTGTTTAATTAATTTATTCATGTTAATAATTTAATTAATATATTTTTTTTTTCCATAACTAATTGACCAACTCAAGAGAAATAGCAACTCAAATTTTTACAGAAATATCTGGTAAAGAAAAATTTTTTGAGACAGTAATTTCTGGCAATAAGGATTTCAATAGATTAGATCAACGAGATAAAGCATTTGTAAAGCTTGTTGTGCTAGGTACATTGAGAAGGAATGGACAAATACAAAAAGTAATTCAAAAACTCATCAAAACCCCACTAAAGAAAAGAAATTTGTTTATTTTAAATTTGATAAAAATATCAATCTGCCAAATCCTTTTTTTAGGTATTAAAGAATATTCTGTCGTAAATACAGCTGTAGAGATCTCTAAAAAATACAAACTTGAAAAATTTGTTAATGGCGTCCTAAGAAATATTTGTAGAAAAAAAAAGGAACTTCACAGGCAAATTGAATTCGAATCTAACATACCTACATGGATAAGTAATGATGTTATTAAAAATCTTGGAGGAAAATATATAAAAAAATTATCAGATATTTTAATAAAAGAACCACCTATAGATATCAAAATAAAGAGGAATTATCTAGCAAAATTGGATTGGGAGAAAATCCTTAATGGAAAATTTGTAGCAAATGATGTCCTTAGAGTAAAAAGTAATGGTCCAATTGAAAAGAAACCCTATTTTGATTTAGGTTACTGGTGGATACAGGGTATATCATCTTCTCTACCAGTGCGATTTATTTCAGAAATATTTAAGAAAGAGAAAAATGAAAACATTTCGGTCTTAGAAGTAGGTGCTGCACCAGGCGGAAAGACATTTCAACTTATTGAAGAGGGATTTAATCTAACATCAGTAGAAATTTCTGACAGAAGGTTTCGAAGATTAAAAGAAAACCTTAATCGATTAAAATATAGAACAAACATTTTATGTAAAAACTTTTTTGATTTAAAAACCAATAAAAATTATGACTGTATTTTAATAGATGCTCCTTGTAGCGCAACTGGATTAATCCAAAAAAAACCAGAAATTCTTCTTAAAAATAAAGAAGAAAATATAAATAAATTGGTAATAAAACAAAAAAAAATGCTTACAAGATCGGCAGATTTAATCAAATCGGGTGGTTATATAATTTATTGTGTATGTTCTATTCATTCAAAGGAAAGTGTAGGAATTATTGATGATTTTGTTAAAAATAATAATCATATGGAACCAATATTTTTAGACAATGAACTTTGTAAAACAGGTATTATTATTAAAAAAGGAATGCTAATGATCATCCCAGATAATTCAAAAATTAAGGGTGGTATGGATGGGTTTTTCATTTCTATTTTGAGGAAAAAATTGTGATTACAAAGTTGACCCAAGAGTTAAATTCATTCCTCTTTTTTAGAAGTCGATTCTTCAATTTTTTGATAAATAATAATTTTGATAATAAAATAATCTTTAATCCTGAAAGTCTCTGGAAAGGCAATAAAACAAATGGAAATAAAATTCTTGAAGGTTTCTTAAATTATCAAAAAGAAACAATATATATAGGAGAGAAAATTTGGGGAGACAATCATGGTAGTCAACAGTGGATAAACTATGCAAATAGTTTTAAGTGGATTAGTGACATAAGGTTGGTTGCGACTAACGAAGCAAGAGTTTTTCTGAGAAAAAATATAATTGAATGGATAAATACAGTAGATTTATCCGATCAATCAATATGGAATCAAGAAGTTTTATCAAAAAGAATTTTTTATCTTTTAACAAATCTTTCTTTTTTTTTTGAAACAGCAAATGAAAAATTTCAAAAAGATTTTGCAGAAAACTTGAATAAACAGTGTATTTTTTTAATAAAAAAATTTGAAAAAGAAAAAAAGAATACCAAAGATATTTTTTCCATAAAATCAATAATCCTAGCTAGCCTATGTTTCAATAATCTTAAAAGTTACTACGCTTTTTCGATTGATTTGCTTATAGATTTGATAAATGATTCAACTAAAGAGGGTATGCATTATTTGAGATCACCTAGTGAGCATTTCTTTCTTCTTTGTTCACTTATTGACATTAAGAATTTTTTAGGTTCAAACAAAAAAAAAATCCCTCACGAAATAAACCAAAGTATTAAAGAGATGACCATTGTAGTCAACTTTTTTATTATGGGTGATGGTCGACTTGCAATTTTCAATAAGTATGACTTTATAAATGAAAAGAAGATTGTAAATGTGCTGAAAAAAGTAAGTAGTAAAGTTAGAATACCAAAAATTTCTCAATGTTCAGGATTCCATCGGATTTCAAAAAATAAATTGATTTTTGTTATGGATTGCGGAAATCCAACTAAAGAGAAAACTTATGCAGGTTCATTATCATTTGAATTTTCACATTTCTCAGAAAGAATTGTTGTTAATTGCGGGTCACCATTTATCAATAACAGAGACTGGAACGACGCTATGCGATCCACAGCAGCCCACAGTAGTCTCAATATTAACGAAATTAATTCGTCAGATATTTTTTTTGAGAAGGATACAACAACTCGACTCGCTCAGGTTTATGTGCAAAAATCAGAAAGAGAAGATAATTTATGGTTAGATTGTGCACACACTGGGTACCTAAAACTTTTTGGAATAACACACAGAAGAAAAGTCCATATTGATCCAAATAATTTTATAATCAGGGGTGAAGAATCATTCCTGAGAAATAAAAAAAATAAAAAAAATAATTCACCTTTATATTTTCTTAGATTTCACCTTCATCCTAGTATAGAAGTGAATGTCACTACTAGTAAAAAAAAAGCAGTGATAAAGTTAAAAAATAATATCGGTTGGGAATTTATTTGTTCAGAGTCTAAAATTGAGATTGGTGATGGAATTTATCTTGGCGACAATAAAATTGTGCAACCGAATCAACACATCATTATTAAAAACTATGTTGAGGATTACAAAAAAGTTAAATGGTTATTTAGATTAATAAAATAATTTCTATAATGAAAAATAATTAATGTCCTTTTGGTTATTAAATTGGGTTTTTCCTTTAATATCAAAAAAGACTCCATTTGGTTTAAGAAATTTTTTTAATTTTTCAGTTTGTTTTATATAAAATTTATGAGGAACTGAAAGAATAACACAATCAAATTTTTTGAAATTAGTCGAATCGAATTTTATAATACCGTAATCACCAATCTTAACGTACGGGTCGTGTAGTTCAACTTTGTGCTTCTTTCTTCTAAGAAATTGAATGACATCAAATGATTTAGAATTTCTTAAATCAGGTACATCTTCTTTAAAAGTAATCCCCAGAAATAATATTTTTGAACCTTTTTTAAGACAACTGTCTATTTTTTTTCCAATAAAAATTGGCATTTCATCATTAGTTTTTCTCCCAGATAGGATAACTTTCGGATCAATCTTTAACTTCAATGATTTATGTGACAAATAATAGGGATCTACACCAATGCAATGCCCACCAACTAAGCCAGGTTGAAATGGGAGAAAATTCCATTTTGTTGAAGATGCTTTAAGAACATCATAAACGCTAATATTTAATTTACTGCAAATTTTTGCTACTTCATTCACAAATGCAATGTTGATATCTCTTTGCGCATTTTCAATAACCTTTGATGCTTCAGCTACTTTTATATTTTTTGCTTTAAAAATCTTCCCTTTTGTAAGTTTAGAATAAATTTCTTCAAGAATTTTTTCTACATTTTTATTTTGGCCTGCAATAACTTTTTCAATTTTGTCTATTGTATGAATTCTGTCACCCGGATTGACCCTTTCAGGTGAGTAACCAAGAAAAAAATCTTTTCCAGATATCAATGAATTTTTATTCTTTTCTAAAACTGGAGCACAAATTTCCTCTGTCGCACCAGGAAAAACAGTACTTTCAAAAACCACTATATCACCAAGCTTTAGTATTTTTGCGATTGTTTTACAAACCTCTCTTAAAGGCCTAAAATCTGGTTCATTCTTTTTGGTTATCGGTGTAGGCACTGTAACTATAAAAATATTACTTTTTTTTAAATCTAAATAATTATTGGTTAACGTAAGATTTCTTTTAAGTGCTCCTTTTAGTCTTTCTTTTTTTACCTCAAGAGTAACATCAATTCCTTTCATAAGTTGACTTACCCTATCCAAACTGATATCAAAACCTATTATTTTAAAAGACGAGGATAGACCAACTGCAAGTGGCAAACCAACGTAACCCAATCCTAAAACTGCAATTTTCCTGTCTTTTTTCACTTAAATTTGAATATAATAAATTTTGGTTAATATGAGCTTGTTAATTATTATAACTTTATATTTTGTAACTTCTATATTATTAAAGAACTCTGTAGGATTTTTTACTAATTCATCATTATTGGATTACCCAACAGATAGAAGCAATCACGACGTACCGAAGCCGAAATGTGCAGGCTTAATCTTAATACCCCTTCTGATTATTGCAACTTTATTAGTTTTTTTTTTTAGAGGAGATATATAACATAACCTGGTTAATAATATTTGGATTTTGTTTGATACTTTATGCTATTTCATTTTTAGATGACTTAAAAAGTATTAATTCTAAAATAAGATTAATATTTCAATTTTTTTGTGTTGCTTCTTCAGTCTTGATGATTAACGAGAATATTCTAAATGAACTTCAATTAGAAAAACTTGAGTTCTTGTATATTTACCAATTGTCTTTATATGATATTTTGTTTTTTTTCTTTGCTGTAATTCTTTGGGTTTGGATAACAAATCTCTTTAATTTCATGGATGGAATGGATGGTATATCCGTTGTGCAAGTTAGTTTTTTTTCTTTGTGCACAAATTTTTTAGCAATATTGGGTTTAATTGAAATAAACTTTCTTTATTTCAGTTTAATTCTTTTATCAATTTCAATAGCTTATTATAGTGTAAATAAACCTCCTGCAAAGATTTTTCTAGGCGATGTAGGGTCTATTCCATTTGGATTTTTGATTGGCTTTATAATTGTCTACCATATGATTAAATCAGAATTAATTATCCCTTTTCTAATAATAATTATGTATTATCTTCTTGATTCATCTTTAACATTATTCGGAAGAATGCTTAAGAAAGAAAATATATTCAAGGCACATAGTAACCACTTTTATCAAAAATTAATAAGAAAAGGGTACAGCCACAAATATGTTCTAGCTAAAATAATAATTCTTAACTCGATCCTTTTATTTATATCAATGTTATCTTTAATATTACCAATATTTTCTCTGTTATCTTCAATAACAATAACAATGATATTTTTATATTTTTTTGATTCTAAGGAGAAACCGTGAACTTAAGAATTTTATTTACTATACTTCACGATTTTATAATCTTTGGTCTTTCCTTTTTTATTGCTCTTTGGATACGACTCGACTTTGCCAATGCATTAATTCTTTCTAAAGGTTTGTGGCCGTTCATAATGCTTTTTTCTTTATCAAATATATTTCTATTAAAATACATGCGCTTGTACCATGGAATTTGGAGGTATGCCTCACTTCATGAAATCATTTCAATTATCAAAAGTGTTGTAATTTCAACATTACTCTTATTAGGAACTTTTTTTTTAATATTTAGATTGGAAAATATACCTAGGTCATTCCCAATTCTTTTATTAGCAACTTCAATTTTTGCATGTATAAGTCCAAGAGTTCTTTACAGGATAATAAAAGATAATTTCAAAAAGAAAGGTGTAAAAAAAATACCTATTTTTGTTGTAGGTGACAATTCAACATCTGAAAATTTTATCAGAATGTCTAAACAGATTGATTCACCTTATAAAGTTATTGGTTTGATTAGTGTTAAGGAAAAATCTGTTGGAAGAAGAATCCATAATGTTCCAATACTCTGTTCGTTAGAAAATCTTAATAATTTAGTAGATAAATTGAAAAGTGAAAAGAATCCTCCACAAAGAATTATTGTGTCTGATTCTAAAATTGATAAAAAATTTTTAGAGTCTTTATATATTTTCTCGAAGCAAAATGGGCTTGCAATTGGAATGCTACCTAAAATTTCAGAATTATCTGGAGGAACAAAAAATCAATTTGAGACAAGTCCGATAGTTATTGAAGATGTATTAGGCAGAAAGCAAAAAGTAAATAATCCAGAAATCCTTAAAGATATTAAGAACAAAGTAGTTTTAGTAACAGGAGCTGGCGGCAGTATTGGGAGTGAATTAAGTAGACAAATATTTAACTTAAAACCTAAACTTCTTATTCTACTTGAACAAAATGAGTTTAATCTCTTCAAAATTTCTTCAGAGCTAAGAGAAAATACAATTGTTAGTTTAACTGATATAAGAGATACTGAAAAGATGCAGAAAGTTCTTTCACATTATAAACCACATTATGTTTTTCACACAGCTGCATTAAAACATATAACATTTGTTGAGGATGAACCACTTGAAGCTTTAGAGACAAACTTCTTTTCTACCGTAAATCTTTGTCAACTATGTAAAAAATTAAAAATTAAAAAATTTGTTTTCATATCTACGGACAAAGCAGTTGATCCAACAAACGTAATGGGAGCATCAAAAAGATTATGTGAAAAGTATATCCAAAAAATTTCTAATGAAACAAAGTCTACAATTTTCTCAATTGTGAGGTTCGGAAATGTCTTAGGTTCAACCGGTTCTGTTGTTCCGCTATTCGAGAAACAAATTAACAATGGCGGACCAATCACAATAACCCATCCTAAAATAAAACGCTACTTTATGACAATTAGAGAGGCTGTAGAATTAGTCTTAATTTCCTCACAATTAGAAATCAAAGAAAATGGAGAAATTTTTATATTAGAAATGGGTGAATCAATATTCATAAAAGATTTAGCAAAAAGAATGATTCAACTATGTGGCAAAAAAGAAAGTGATATAGAAATAAAATATTCAGGCTTAAGAAAAGGAGAAAAAATAGAAGAAAAACTTTTCTTTGATAATGAAATAATATCTAAAACAAAAGTTCCCGGTATTTTGTCCACCAATAGCAAGCTTTTTTCTCCGAACATCTCCGATTTCTACAAATTAACTTCAGAAATGAGAAAACCAGTTAAAAAGAATGTAATTAATTATTTTGAAAAATTATTACCAGAGTATTGTAAAAGTGAATAAAATTGAAATTAAAAGAGCATTGGTATCTGTGCATAATAAAATAAATCTTAAATTATTAGCAAACTATTTTATAAAATATGATATCGAGGTATTAAGCACAGGAGGAACGGCCAAATTTTTTAAAAGTTTTAGTAAAAAAATAAAAGTGATTGAAATTTCTTCCTTTACCAACTTTAAAGAAATTTTGGGTGGCAGAGTCAAATCTCTTCACCCAAAGATTCACTCTGGAATACTTGCAAAAAAAGACGATGTTATTCATATTAAAGAATTAAAAAAGATTAATGCTTCATTTATTGATCTTGTAGTTGTAAATCTTTATCCATTCGAAAAAATTTCAAAAAAATACAGTAATAAAATAAACAAATGTATTGAAAATATTGATATTGGTGGACCTACTTTAATCAGAGGGGCTGCCAAAAATTTTAAATATGTGACTATACTTAGCAATCCAAATCAATATAAAAAATTTTTAAATGAAATCACATTAAATGGAAATAAAGTTTCTGAGAACTTTCGACATGATTGTGCATGTATTGCCTTTGAAAATACTGCATTTTATGAATCTAAAATATCCAATTGGTTTAATAAAGATACCAAAGGGTTTTGTACAGAAAAAAAGTCTATGTCTTTCGAAAAGATTTCAGACCTAAGGTATGGTGAGAACCCCCATCAGAGAGCAGCATGTTTCAAATTAGGTAATAATAATTTAGTTAAAGTTTCTGGAAAAGATCTTTCTTATAACAACATCTGTGATAGTGAGGTAGCAATAGAATTGGCAGAGCAATTTAAGACGCCTTGCTGTGTGATATTAAAACATGGAAATCCATGCGGGGTTGCATTGGATAAAAATCAAGGTAATGCATATTCTAAAGCACTTAATTGTGATAAAATAAGCGCTTTTGGTGGCATTGTAGCATTTAATAAAACAGTAAATATACAAACAGCTAAAAAAATTAGTAATATTTTTACAGAAGTTATTATAGCTCCAAAATTTTCCAATCAATCAAAAGAAATACTTTCATTAAAAAAAAATCTTATCTTGATTGAATATAAAAATATGAAAGATAAAACAAAACTTCATATTAAATCAACTAACAACTATGTTTTGATTCAAGAAAAGAATAATAAAATAATTAAAAATAAAGATCTCTTAATTAAAACAAAAATTAAACCACTAAAAAAAATAATGGATGATATGATTTTTGCATTTACTGTCTCTAAATATTTAAATTCAAATGCAATAGTAATCGCTTCAAAATTGAGAACATTAGGAATTGGTGTTGGTCAAACTAGCAGATTAGACTCAGCAAAAATAGCTATAAGGAAAATGAAAGAGGGTACTGAACACAAGAATGCAGTTTTAGCATCTGATGGTTTTTTTCCATTTGATGACATTGTTGAATTATGTTCAAAAAATCAAATTAAGAGTATTATTCAGCCCGGAGGTTCAAAAAAAGATAATGAAATTATTGATGCCGCAAATAAATTGAAAATTTCGATGGTTTTTACTGGAATTAGACATTTTAAACATTAATTTTTTTATCACCAATAAATGGTACTAAAGATAGTGCAAAAAATAATGGTATAATCAAAATTCCATATCGTATTGAACCAGACAAATCAATTAAAGCTCCCACCGAAAGCGGTCCTAAAATTGAACACATGTTTCCAAAAATTGCATATAGACTGAATGCAGCAAGTTGGTTTTTTACATTTATTTTCTTTACAAGAACACTTCTGCTTGATGCTTGAATTGGCCCTATAAAAAATCCAATAACAAGAGATAAAATTAAGAAAACCCAAACATTTTTAACCCAGAAAAGCAAACATGTAACAATAAATAGACTTAATATACATATTATAACAGTTTTTAAAGATCCAATTTTATCTTCAAATCTACCTAACGTTAAACATCCAAAAATACCAAAAAGATTTATAAAAACTCCCAAAAATAAAATTTGAGATTCTGATAATCCAAATAGAAATGCAGAAAACATACTAGCGAAAGCGAAAATTGAAATGACAGCGTTATTAAAAAAAAAATAACTAATCATGAATTTAGTTAACCCACTGGACCTAAGATTTTCTAGCAGGTTAGGAATATGTAGTTTACTAAATTTAATATCTCCCAAATTCTTAAAGTGTGGCATTCCAAAAACAAATGTCCAGCCAGCAACAAATGGGCCAATCATTAAAAGTACCGGGACTCCAAAAATTATGAAATCATTCGAACTGCTAATCTGAATTATTATAAAAATAAATAATAATGAGAGAAGTCCTCCTAAATAACCGAAAGCCCAACCTAAATTGGATAGCGCTCCAACCCCCTTTTTTTTTTGAATTTTGTAAAGAGTGACATTATAAAACAAATTAACAAATTCAAATGAAACAAATGAAATTACTACGAATAAAAGTGGGATTACTTGATTTGATCCTTCTGAGAAGAAAATCAAGCCAAAAGAAAAAATAATCAAAAGATAAAAAAAAAATTTAAACAATGTTGCTTTTATTTGTAATTTAGATTGCTGTCCTGCAAACAACAACAAAGCTAAAAGCAAGAAACTCAATATACTCGCAAATGATATTGCAATTCCCCATAGACTCGTACCTATTATCTCATCCGATGCGATTTTTTTTGCATAAAAAGCTCCATAAAAAAATGTCAGTATTAAAGTTGGAAAACTTGAAATTGCAAAATCAAATAAACACCATCCCCTTATTTCTTTTGATTTTAATAATGAAAACATAAATTTTTGAACTTAATTACATAGACCATTTTGAAGTACACATGGTTTAACTGTAANTGATTGATCNGGTGTTGATATACTTATTTTTTCTGCAATNGCTGGCATATTTCTATGATTTGTTTTAGTAGGNAGNAAAACGAAATTTTTNCCTGAGCGACCTGNCTTCAAAATTTTTCTTATCCTTTGAGGCANNGTCAATTTAAAGTTTATCTTCATAANAAAGCTNGCACCAGAAAAAGTGTAATTTGAAGCTAATCCTGTTCCACTTGAAAATGCAAGNGTCCCAAGTGTTATAGGCTGATTTGTTCCAGGAGTTTCATCAATGATTGACCCTTCCCCTGTAAGATTGAGTGTTTCACTTCCGACCGTTGACATTCGCAATTCATTCGCCTTAACAACTAACGAAGAACTTGTTTCACCTGCTATTCTAGTTCCAAAAAGATTTAGGGGTTTTTTTGTAATATCTATAGATGCGCCAGTTAGTAAGTAATTTGGATGTGCTGAACTTAGTGAACCAATATTAACTGATTTGGAACCCACCCCTGCTGTGCTAAATGAACCGAACCCATTGATAGTAACAGTATCCGAACCAACAACATTTGTAAAAGTATTAAAGTCAGTTCCATTGGCTGTTGTTGTTCCGTCGTAAAATCTGCTTCCTGATGCTACAGTAGTTCTTGGTGTTACTTCTATGATATTATTGCCACCAACTATGGTATAATTCGAAGCCACCCCTGAACCGCTTCCTAATGACAATGAACCATTGTCAGATATTGTTTTACCAACACGCGCACCAGTTGTTTGCATTAGACCAGTTCCACTCAAGGTTAGTGTTTGGCCTCCAACTGTATTAGTTATTCCATTTGACTTAAGCCCTGATGCAGGAGCATTAAGAGTTCCGTCGTAAGTTTTTTCTAAACTTATATTTACTGGTCTTTGTGTAATGTTCAGTGTAATTGTCCCCATTGAATAATTGGAGGCGCTTCCACTTGAGCTAATAAGACTTAATGTATTTTGAGTAACTGCCTTATTATCGGCAACGTTGGCATTTGAAACACTACCCTGACCTGATAACGTAATAATTTCTGAGCCTACTCCAGTGGTTACTATCAGGTCCGAGCCATTTACAACCGTTGTGTTGTCATAGACTCTCGAACCTGAAACATTTAGCTGACGAGCGTTTACTGAAAATGTTCCACTCGCCAGTGAATAATTAGATGCCAATCCGCTACCATCAGTTAACTGAAGTGTTCCCAAAGAAATTGTCTTTCCAGATCCTGCAATAGCAGTAGAGACCGTTCCAGAGCCTGAGATTGCTAATGTCTCACCACCAGCTTTATTATTAAAAGTTGTAATATCTGAACTACTTACCGTTGATGTTCCATCATAAAATCTTGAGCCACTGATTGTTATCAGCCTTTTTGTAATACTCATAGTTTGTGTTCCACCTGATAAGGTATAGTTAGCAGCTAGACCCCCATTAGTACCATTTCCAACTGTAAGACCACTCACATTTGTTAAAGTTTTTAAATCTCCTGCATTAGCGTCACCTAAAACACCATTACCTGATAATACAATTGTCTCCGAACCAACCAAATTAGTGATTGTTGTTAAGTCAGAGGAGGAGGCGGTGTCTGAAGAATCATAGATTCTTGATCCAGTTAAGTTTAACGGACGTTTAACAATATCTAAAGTAGCAGAAGTCAAATTATAATTACTCGAGGCTGCTGTTCCATTTGCTAATGCAATGCTCCCAAGCGTTATTGATTGCCCGGATGTAACATTTTTAGAAGCAACACTTCCAGAACCTGTTAGATTTAAATTCTCTCCACTGACCAAATTACTAAAAGTTGAAGTAAGATTTGAAGTATTTGCATCGGTTGTTCCATCATAGTGTCTTGTACCAACAAAAGTTATGTTTCTTAGATTAATATCGAAAGTCCCTGATGATAATTCATAATTTGAAGCAGACCCAGAATTATCAGATAGCGCTAGTGTACCTAAAGATATAGTTTTATTTGTTCCAACTGCTGCAGAATTCACAGTTCCCGATCCAGTTATATTCAATGTTTCACCTCCAGCTCTATTACTTAATGTTGAAATGAAATTGTTTTGGACAGTAGTTGACCCATCATAAGTTTTTGAACCTGAAATTGTAATAGGCCTTTTAGTAATATTAATTTTGTGTGTTCCTCCCGATAGAGTGTAATTTGCGGCTAATCCACCGTTTGAGCCATCACCTAGCGACAAACCACTAACATTTGTAAGTGCTTTTGATTCTCCAACATTTTTATTTCCTGTTACTCCATTTCCCGCAAGAATTATTGTTTCTGAACCAACAACATTACTGATTGTTGATAAATCAGATGCTGCTACTGACGTTGTTGCATCGTATATTCTCGAACCTGATAAACTCAATGGACGAGCAGTAATAGTAAGTGCACTAGAAGTTAGGTTGTAATTACTAGCGGCACCTGAACCATCAACAAGGCTAAGGTTTGTTACTGTCACGGCTTTTCCTGAACCAACATTCTTATTTGAAACTGTACCTGTTCCTGTTTGTGATAAAATTTCGGAACCTACTAAATTACTATATGTAAATGTTGTTGAAACGCTGGAACCATTTAGAATATTTGATCCATCATATTCTCTACTAGCAACAAGAGTTATTGGCCTTGGACTTATATTGATCAAATGAGTTCCTCCGTCTAGAGTATAATTACTTGCTAACCCTGAATTATCTGACAATAACAGCGTGTTTTTTGTCACTGTTTTTGAATTACCAACCGCAGCAGATAAAATTGTTCCAGAGCCAGACAAATTCAAAGTTTCAGAGCCAACTAAATTTGATAAAGTCAAATTTGAAGCATTTACAGATGTTGATCCATCGTAAATTCTTGTACCTGAAGAATTTAATATTCTCGGGGTAATTTCAAATGTTGTAGTATAATTACTCAAGGTATAATTACCTGCGCCTACACCCGTAAGAGCTAGTGATCCTGCAGTTACTGTTTTGTTAGCACCAACATTTTCGTCTGCAACCGTTCCAGCTCCTGATAAGCTTACAGTTTCTCCGCTTACCAAATTAGTTAAATTTAAATCCGAACTGTTTACGGTTTTTGTGCCGTCATATTGCCTACTTCCAGTTATATTTACCGATAATTGAGATATATCTAATGTGTGAGATCCGCCTGATAATTTATAATTTGAGGAATTTCCCCCTGAACCATTTGAAATAGATAGACTTCCAAGCGTAATTGCTTTATTCATTTCAGCTGTAGCATTCGGCACCGTTCCTGAACCAGACAATACTAAATTTTCACCACTTACTAAGTTATTAATACTAAGATCTGTATTTAAAGCATTGTTAGTTCCATCGAAAGCTCTCACACCATTTAAACTAATTACACGTTCAGTAACATTTACGGAAGCTGAGGATAATGTATAGTTAGATCCAACACCAGAGCTATTGTCTAGTGACAATCCAGAGGTGTTTACTGATTTTCCATTACCAACATCAACAGAAGATATTGTCCCAGTTCCAGTAAGTGACAAAGTATCTGACCCTGCAAGATTAGTGAAACTTGTTAAATTTTCTGATCTCACAGTTGTTGTGCCGTCATATACTTTTGTTCCTGAAACAACTGTTGTTCGTGGGAGAATTGTCATGGTTAGTGTTCCATTTGTCAGAGTGTAATTAGATGCTGCGCCAGAACCATCTGATATTGATAAAGTGTTTACATTTACAACGGTTCGACTTCCAGCAGCAGGGGAATCAAGAACCCCGCTTCCCGTCAAACCAAGAGTTTCACCTGAAACGAGATTTGTATAACTCAAATCTGATCCCGCAGCTGTCCTTGTTGCATCATAAGCTCTTGAACCAGATAAATTTACTGGACGTTGAGTTATACTTGCAGTTGCTGAACTTATTGAATAATTATTTGCTTGACCAGAGTTATTAACTAATGAAAGCCCTGCTGTAGTTAAAGTTTTTGCATTACCTACGTCTTCTGATGAGACAGTTCCAGACCCTGTCACTGATAATGTCTCAGATCCTACTATGTCTGTAAATGTAGTGATTTGACTACCTTGAATCGTTGTGTCACCATCGTATATCTTTGAACCAGCAAGTGTCAGTGGTCTCCGGTTAATATCAAAACTTACACCAGAAATATCGTAGTTACTTGCACTTCCAGTTCCATTAGCCAAAGCTAAAGTGCCAAGAGTTACCGTTTTTCCAGTGCCAACATTCTCAGAAACTACAGACCCACTTCCTGTAGCAGACAAGGTTTCAGATCCGACTAAATTTGAAAAAGTTGTCAGATTTGAGCCACTTACTGTGGTATTTCCATCATAAACCTTGCTTCCAGATGCACTAACTGGTCTTTTTGTTATGTCCATTTGAAGTGCTCCACTAAGATTATAATTAGAGGCTAAACCACTATTATTTGAAATAGTAAAACTTACATTCGTTACAGTTTTATTATCTCCAACGGCGCTACTTGCAACAGTTCCAGATCCAGAAAAAGTTAGTGTTTCAGAACCTATAAGTCCAGTTAATGATAAATTTGAAGATGATGCTGTAGTATTTCCGTCATATATCTTTGATCCGGTTGCTCCTATAGATTTTTTACTTATTGTTACACTATGAGATCCCCCTGAAAGGGTATAATTGGAAACTAANCCNCCGTTACTTCCATCTGAAAGNGTNAATGATGCNGTATTAATTGATCCAGTTCCATANGTCGACACATNGGCTGAAGAAATCGAAGTTGAACCAGATTTATTTANAGTCTCTGAGCCTATAAGNCCNTTCAAACTAATATNANNAGAAGANACTGCTGTTGANCCNTCATATGNCCTNNTCCCCGAAATACTGNTTACTTTTTTNTNGATAGTAAATNTTCCTGTACTCAATGAGTAATTAGATGCATTNGANGTGTTGTCAGCTAAACTNAGGCCTGTTGTATTAATTGACTTTCCNGTTCCNACATTTTTATCAGTTACAGAGCCTGTTCCAGTGATTGATATAGACTCTCCTNAAACCTCTCCAATNANGGATAAGTCAGAACTNNCTACATTNGTTGTGCCGTCGTATTGTCTTGNNCCTGACAGCGTAATTGACTTAGCAGTTANATCAAATGTTCCAGAATCTAAAGTATAATTAGAGGNAAGNCCANTTGTTCCAGNTGTTCCATNGGTTATCCCTAATGTGTTTAANGTAATAGATTTATTAGTTCCAACNGANGGTAANGNAATACTTCCTTGTCCGCTTATTGTNAGNGTTTCCCCGCCAACGCTATTAATTGTATCAATTTGACTAGATGAAACGGTTCCATTCCCGTNGTATACCTTTTCACCGCTAATTNTTATATTTCTTNGAGTTACAGCAAAGTTTGTGGTGCCTATAGTATAATTTGAAGCTGAATGTGTTCCATCTGCTAACGTTAAGCCTGATGTATTGATTGATTTNCCAGATCCAACGTTTTTATCCGTTATAGAACCTGTTCCAGTTATTGATATATTTTCTCCAGAAATTTCACCTGTCACCGATAAATCTGAACTATTTACNGAGTTTGTTGCATCATAAGTTCTTTGTCCGCTTACAGTTACCCACNTCTGACTNATGTCAAAAGTACCAGTTGTTAAGTTGTAGTTNCTTGCTAACCCTCCGCCACTTCCATCTGTNATTGNNATTGTNCCTACTGTNATTGCTTGTCCATTTTGTACATTTTTTGATGAAACTGTTCCACTACCNNTGAAACCAAGCGTCTCACCTGNAGCAGTACCAGTGGTGACTAAGTCATTAGAACTAACTGANGTTGTCCCGTCATAAAAACGAGAACCAGAAAAAGTAATATTNTTTTTGGTGATGTTGAATGTATGTGTTCCTCCNTCTAATTTATAATTTGAAGCAGAACCAGGAGTGCCTCCAGANCCATTTNCAATAGTTAAACCAGACACATTCAGTGTTTTCCCATTNNCTACATTTTTATCTGCTANAGTTCCCACTCCTGTTAGNGATAAATTTTCACCTCCCTGCAAACCGCCAATTGACAAATCACTNGACAAAGAGTTTAAAGANCCATCATATTGTNTGGTACCAGTAATCGTNANNNTTGCCNTATTGATGGTTAATAAATGTGTTCCTCCGGCCAATTTGTAATTTGAGGCCGCNCCTCCATTNGCCCCATCANCCGNGCTTAGTGTATCTACACCTATTGTTTTATTGGTGCCAACATTCTCATCTGATACTGATCCANTNCCNGNAAGTGCTAAAGTCTCACTTCCAACNAAATTNGANANGNTTATTANTCCGGATGAAACTGTTTTTAAACTATTATAATCCCTACTNGCAGACATNTTTAATNNTCTTTNNGTAATATTAAANGTTTGTGTTCCTCCACTAAATGTGTANTTAGATGCTAANCCTGGTGTTCCACTTTGACCATTACCTAAANNNAGACCTGNTGTGGTNACTGATTTTCCATTCCCAACNTTTTTACTAGCAACACTTCCNGTNCCNGAAATTGTTAGATCCTCTCCNCCNTGTTGCCCAGTNAGTNAGACCTCAGAGTTCCTAACGTTTACGGTTCCATCATACTGACGTGAACCTGTTAGAGAAATTCGGGCTTGATTCACTGTTAACTGATGCGTTCCTCCAGTTAATGTATAGTTAGCAGCAAGTCCACCGTTGGTTCCATCACCTAACGCCAATGTTCCAA
>NZHH01000029.1:0-23860 GCA_002691245.1 Rickettsiales bacterium
ATTAAGAAGACACTTATCACCCTCTTTAATTATAAGTTGATCATTTAAATATTTATAACAATATCTTATCATGACCTTTATAATTCATTCAATTTTATTATTTTTAGTGATCTTTAATTTCTCTACAGCCTACAGTCTTCCGCCATGTGATGGTGATTTTAGTGGACACTGTAAGGGAACTGTCAATCACAGGAATGGAGAAAAGTACGTAGGAGAGGTTAAAAACTTTAAATATGAGGGTAAAGGGACCTATTTATATATTAATGGAAATATCTATGAGGGTCAGTTTAAAAATGGAATTCAACATGGTTTTGGCATATTCAAATATGTGAATGGAGATATGTATGAGGGTTTTTTTAAAAACGGTTTATATCATGGGCAAGGCAAGGCAACTTATTCTGATGGTGAAATATACACAGGTGATTTTGAAGATGACCTGCCTCATGGAAAAGGTGTATATACCTATACTCAGGGTAATAAATATGAGGGTGACTTTGAGTATGGTTTGAGATCTGGTCAAGGTGTATATACTTATCCGAATGGAGATGTTTATAAAGGAGCTTTTAAAAATAACATGTTTAATGGTTATGGAATATTAACAACTGTAGGAGGAAATGAACAAAAAGGTGAGTTTGAAAATAATCAATTTTTAGATAAAGAAAAATAAAGGTCTTTCCTGAACTCCATTATAACATCATTAGTATTTTAAAAAAATTTTACTAATTCCTTATTCAATTATGTAAAAATAAATAATTTTTCTGAATAGATCATTTTATACCTCCACATAAACTTACTAGATAGAATATTGAATATTTTACTTTTTCTGTAAATACTAATAACTTGATTTATTTATTTAAAAACTTAAATTTGTAAAATGTATTATTTATTTATGATACTTTTTACATTTTCACATTTTCCTAGTTCTGCTAATAACCATGGAAATGATACCGCCGATTTAGATGACATAAAGCTTTACGATATAGTAAAGGTTGAGCATTGTCTCGACCAGGCTTATGATTCGGTACCTGGTCACGCCAGAAAGCTTGAATTTAAAATTGAAGGAGATGATCCAGTATACGAATTTGATATAGAGTCAACAAATGATGGCTTCATATACAATGTAGAATGTAATGCGGAGGAGGGTTATATTATAGAAATAGAGAAGGAAGTTGATGAAAATGACGTTGTATTTAGAAAAGCAGCTAAAGTATCAATTGATGAAGCAAGAAAAAAAGTTCTTTTAATTCATCCTGGTAGGGTTGTAAGTGAAGAGAGAGAAATCGGAATGGATGGGACATTTACCTACGAATTTGATATTCAGACTAAAGCTGGTTATGAAATAAAAGTTGACGTTGACGCTGTTAATGGAAATATAGAAGAGGCTAATTTTGAACTATATGAAATTGGATTAGAAAAAGAATAGTTTGTATTTTATTTTACTCTGTTCCCTCGAAGAGCGAAAAACATTCCACCACATAAAAGCATTACATGAATATGATCGTAGAAAACAAAATCATAAAAGCTATCAGGGTTAGTGACAACAATCACCCCAAGAATTACCCCAACTATGATCGTACCTGCAAATCTTGTTAAAAGATCTCCAATCCACGTAAGAATATTTAACGAGTTTAATACTCCGCCAAATAGTAAACCAAATCCTGCAAAAAGTTCACTAATAATCACTAATACCCACAAATATAAATGAAGGTTATAAATTTCTGCAGAAGACTCGTCGAAGGGTATTTTACTTAGTCCTTGTTGAATAAAAACAATTGCTAATGGTATACGAATTAACCAATTTGATCCTTTAAATTCAGGAAATTCTTTGTTTAATTTTTTAAGATTAAAGTTCATAATGATTAATTTATAAATTTTACAGTATTTATCAAATTTATTTTGTGAACTAACCATATTTTTTTTATGAATAATATATGCTCTAAAGAAGTTTTGGACAATGTTTCTATTAAAATTTTGATTAAAAAAGAGTTGCTAATTTTATAATCGAAAATATATAGTTTAATATCTATGACAAATGATTCAAATAATTGTTCTGGTCCGGGTTACTCCTCTCCTCAACAGGCTATAAAAGCCCCTAAAGAAAAAATAGTTTATACTATCTGTATATATACTGGATCTGGAATAAAAAAACCTGATTACCTAGCCACTATAGATGTCGATCTTGATAGTCCAAATTATGGTAAGATAATCCACAGGACTGAACTAGGTTCACATGGAGATGAGTTACACCATATGGGATGGAATGCTTGTTCATCATGTCATGACGACGAAAATATGAGAAGAAAATATCTTATAGTTCCAGGTTTGCAAAGTTCTAATTTTTACATTGTGGATACAGCAAGTGACCCCAGAAAGCCGACACTTTATAAGACTATAAATGGAGATGAAATTAAAGCCAAAACAAATTTATCTTCACCACATACAGTCCACTGTCTGGGTTCTGAGATAATCGTATCAATGCTGGGGGATGCTGAAGGCAATGCTCCCGGGGGTTTTTTGCACTTAAACAAGGATTTTGAAATTATGGGTCGTTGGGAAAAAGATATTAAGGGTATGAATTTTGGATATGATTTCTGGTACCAGCCGAGACATAATATTATGGTTTCCAGTGAGTGGGGGGCACCGAAAACTTTTATATCTGGTTTTGAGTTGGATGATGTCGAAAAAAATAATTATGGTAGACACATTCACTTCTGGAATTTTAAAGAAAAAAAAATCGTTAACTCCGTTGATCTTGGAGATGAAGGGTTGATTCCTTTAGAGGTTAGGTTTCTTCACAACCCAGATTCCAGCCATGGATTTGTAGGTGCAGCTCTAAGTTCAAATATTTTTCACTGGTATAAAAACGAAAGTGGTGAATTTAAAGTTGAAAAAGTTATAGATGTAGAATCAATTGACAATAATATATTACCAGTACCAATGCCAGGACTTATTACTGACATTTTAGTGTCAATGGATGATAAATATCTCTATTTTTCTAATTGGCTTCATGGAGATCTTAGACAATATGATATTTCTGATCCTTCTAATCCAAAACTCACTGGACAGATATGGATAGGTGGCTTGTTAGGGAAGAATAAAAAAATAAACGGTAGAATTGTAAATGGTGCACCCCAAATGATTCAACTTTCTCTTGATGGTAAAAGGCTTTTTGTTACAACATCTTTATTCTCAAGCTGGGACAATCAATTCTACCCAAAAATGAATGAATCGGGAGGCATGATGTTGATAGTCGATTGTGACAATGAAAACGGTGGAATGAAAATAAGAGAGGATTTCCTAATAGATTTTGGTAAAGAACCAAACGGTCCATCTCGAGCACACGAAACTAGGTATCCTGGTGGAGATTGTTCTTCGGATATTTGGATTTAGAACGGTTTAAAGATATAGTTTTCATAGCTTATAGTATGAAATGTTAAATCATATTCATCCTGCTTTTTTTGCAGAAAAGATTTTATCTACTGGAAAATTCTAAAATAGTTAAACTTGAAATACTAATTAATCAATATTATCAGATAGTTATGGACAATCCCTTAAACACATAGCTATATTATTTATAATTTAAAATTGATTTAGATGCAATTTTGGAATTTAAATACTATGTAAGATTATTATTATTATAACATTATTTTTTTCTTAATATAATTGGTGGACTATTAGTTTTAATTGGACAAACAAGATATTTCTTTTTTATTATTAAATTATGAAAACGTTATTAAATACCAATTTCTTTATTTCAATAATATGTGTATTTATATCTTTTCCAAGTTATTCTAGATGGGAAAAATATAGTGAAAATAAAATTTATACTGAATATTTTGAATTAGAATCGGTTAAAAAAATTAATAATAATATTTTCGTTTGGAGTATGTATGATTTTAAAAACCCCCAAAAGAATGGAAATTTAAGTACTAAATTTTACTCTAAATATAATTGCAGTGAAAAAAAATATAAAATAATAAGTATTATTGAGTATAAATTAAGTATGGGAAGAGGACGAAATTTTGAATATATAAGAAATATAACTAGTAAGAAAAGTGAACCAAATTGGATTCGCCCCTCTAATGATAGTAAAGAATATGAAAAGATAAAATTTTTGTGCAGTGTATAAACAAAAAATTTTCTACCCGATTAATAAAGCTTATAAAGTGAAACTTACAGAATAATAATTTAACTATAAATATGGACTATAAAAATATTATAGAAAAATTTCTTAATGGTGAATTCCCATTAAAACAATTTGATAAACGTTTCGCAAACTTAGCTCAAAATCATCAAAATAATTTGACTAAACCAAAGGGCAGTTTGGGTAAATTAGAAGAATATGCAATATGGATGGCAGGCTGGCAAAAAAAAAAAAAACCCACAATGGATAACTTCCAGTGCCTTATTTTTGCAGCTAATCATGGTGTAGCAAAAAAAAATGTTTCAGCTTATCCTGCAGAGGTAACAGAACAAATGGTTAAAAATTTTGAAAATGGAGGAGCAGCAATCAACCAATTATGTGATTTAGCAGATATAAAATTGTCAGTTATTCCAATTAGTCTTGAGAAACCTACAAATGATTTTTCTGAAGAAAAAGCCATGAGTTACGATGAGACCATATCTGCAATGCAGTTAGGATTTGATTCAGTCCCAACAAGTTGTGATTTGTTAATATTAGGTGAGATGGGAATATCAAACACAACAGTAGCCACAGCAATTTCTTGTGCTCTTTACAATGGTTCTGTTAATAAGTGGACAGGTAGAGGAACTGGAATATCAGAACATAAAGTTAAAAACAAGATTTCAGTTATTAAAACTGGGTTAAAATTACATGGAACGAACTTTAACAGTGTTTGTAAAATTTTAAGGTCATTTGGTGGAAGAGAAATGGCAGCAATTGTCGGAGCAATCATTGCAGCTAGAATAATAGGAATTCCAGTTTTATTAGATGGTTTTATATCAACTGTCTCTGCAGCTACATTATGTCTTTTTAAAAAAAATATTTTAGAACATTGTTTGATTTCTCATTTATCATCTGAACCAGCTCATCGACATGTGATTTCTCGTTTAAAAAAAGAACCAATAGTTGATTTAAACATGAGGCTTGGAGAAGGAAGTGGTGGAGCCGTAGCTGCTCTAATAATAAAAGCTGCTTTGGTAACTCATAATCAAATGGCAACATTTTCTGAAGCTGAAGTTAGTAAAAAAATTTAATTATGCGTGCCTTGTTAAAAAATAAATTAGTACTAGATTTTCTTACAACACTAATGTTCTTTACAAGAATACATATAAATTGGTCATATTTTTCAAACACACCTCCAAATTTAACCGGTGCAGCTTGGTCTTTTCCTCTAATAGGACTGCTAATTGGTGTTTTATCAGGAATAACTGGAGATTTCTTAATTTACTTAGGATTACCTATTTTTTTATCCTGTACCATTTCAATTGCTTCTAGCGTTCTGCTGACTGGTGCTTTTCATGAAGATGGGTTAGCTGATACTGCAGACGGTTTAGGAGCAGGGGGATCACCAGAAAAAATTAATAAAATTATTCACGATAGCCGTTTAGGAACGTATGGAGTTGTATCATTGGTTTTAGGATTACTAACTAGAATTGGATTAATAGTAGCTTTAGTTGAACAAGGTTTCTCATTGATTAGTATACTATCAGTTGGGTTTGCATCAGGTAAATTGTCTATCCTATTTTCAAGAATTTTTTTTATTCATTCAAAATTTGCTAAAACTGGAAGTATCATTGAAGTTGTTTCAAATAGAAACCTTTTTTCAGCAACAATAATTTGGTTGGTACCTTCATTAATAATTTTTCCTTTTTATGGAATATTACTAGGAACAATATTAATGATTTTGGTTACTTATATTATGGGTGTAAAATCAAAAAAATCTTTAGGTGGACTAACAGGAGATATATTAGGAGCAATTGCTTTTTTAACAGAACTAGTTTTTTTTCTAGGAAATATTATTGTTATGGTGATTATAAGTTGATTAAGCCAACCAAATTATTTTTAATACGTCATGCACCTGTTAAACAAATTAATGGTCATTTTCCAAGACATAATCCAAATGCAATTATTAGAAAAAGTCAGATTAAAAAATTAGCAACTTCTATTCCTAGTGATTGTGTTTGGTATGTGAGTCCTCTAAAAAGAACAGTACAAACGGCAAAAGCTTTATCGAAATATACTAATTGTTCTAAGATGATTCTTGAAAATAAATTAGTTGAACAAAATTTTGGAGATTGGTCTGGAAAGAAAATCTCTAAAGTATGGGAAATTTTAAAGAATAATAAAAAAAAACACAACTTTTCATTTATCTCACCTGAAATTTCTCCTCCAAATGGAGAGAGTTTTGAAGAACAATATAAAAGAGTGGTAATTTGGCTTGAAAATTTAAATTTTTCAAAAGGTGAGAATATTGTGATTGTTTCTCATGCAGGCGCTATAAGGTCCGTAATATCTTATGCATTAAAAATCAAGCTTGATTATGCAATAGGCATCGAGATACTTCATGAGAGGCTCAATATTTTGGAAATGATCAGCAGTGATGATAATAAATACAAAGGAGGTAGATTTCGTTTGATAGCTTTGAACAAATAAATGAGTATGTATAGAAGGTAAATTTATTTTAATAAAAAAATCCAAAAAAAAATAATTCTAATTAAGCTACACCATATATTTTTCTTATTTCTTCTAGAAAGGAAAAATTATCTAGTCTCATCAGTATAGATGAATAATCTTTTAAAGCAGAATCAGGAGTTCTGTGTAATATTCCATTTTTTCCGCCTTTAAAAATAGCAATATCCCATTTATCAAGTGATTTAAGCGATGATTTATCCTTTATAATTTCATCATTAGATTTGCCTTCGGTAAAAGCAACTCGGTCAGCGGCATGGTCGGGTAGTAATTCAGTGCCTTGTCCTTCATAGGTTACTAATAATCTATATGGAACCATATCAACATGGAAACGAGAACAACCCCTAGAGTTTCCCAACCAAAAGCTTAATTTATTTTCATTAAGAAATTCACAAAATAATTTACATACCTTGCTCATATCATCTAACCATATATCATAAAAAGGATTACACTGAATATTTTTAGGTAAAGAATTAACTAAAAGGTTTTTAATGTCTTGTTTAGATTTACTCTTACGTACAAACCCAGTTACTTCAAATATTGATTTGTATATTGCTTGAAAAAATGATTTTTGAATAGGAAGTGAGTGTCTTTTTATAATTTCCAATTGATTTTCATTTTTTTTGAAATCGATCAATTTCTTTATCATAACATAATAAATTCTATAAAAACTGTTAATAATTAATATTTATATGTTATATTAAGTGTTATAATATAACATTACAATAAACTATTTTTTATTATCCTTTAAAAAATATTTGATTACGTAGTATTTTAGTAAACGTAAATAATTATTTTGATTTCAATTAATATATAAAAAATTAATTTAGTTAATTTATTAAGCTTATGAAATTATTAAATGTTGTCTCTAATACAAAAGTTTATGAAAAAGCAAATAATTTACTCAATAGAACTATCTTATATCAATTTTTCATATTAATCATTTTCTTGAGTAATATTGCCAACTCAAAAGATCCTGAGCAAATAAATAAAGAGTCCATTACTCAATATCCAGGAAGGTGTCCTTGACTATATTCTATAATGAGTAATAGTAATAATATATGTGGGAAAAAAAGTGCATATTCAAAATCTTTCGGCCACGATCTATTATGTTATGTATCTGATATTAAAAATAAGAAAAGAAAATTCTTAGAAAAAGAAAACGTGAAAATTATTGACGGAGATACTATCCATATTAACAAAAAAAAATATAGGCTTTATGGAATCGATGCTCCTGAAATAAATCAAAAGTGTAAAATTAATAAAAAAGAATATAAATGTGGAATAAAATCTAAGGTATTTTTAAAATCTTTCCTAACAAATAAAGAAATTATTTGCAAAAAAAAAGACATTGATAAATACAAACGTATTGTAGCAGTATGTTTTGCTAATGGAGAAAATATAAATCAAATAATGGTTAAATCTGGGTGGGCTGTTGCCTATAGATATTATTCAAAGGATTACATAGAAGATGAAATTTTTGCAAAAAAAAATAGATTGGGTATCTGGAAAGGGTCTTTTACCAAGCCTAGTTATTGGAGAAGAAAAAATTATTAGAAAATTTTTTAGATCATGGATTTTTGTAATTATTATTACCTGTATTTCTGCTTGTTCAAGTACAAGGTTAATCTATACATTAGCTAAAGAATTTATTCAGGATGAAATTACCTATTTCTTTAATCTAAATGAAGAAGATAGGGTTTTAATGAATCAAAAAGTTTCAGAGATGATTGCTTGGCATCGTAAATCAATGTTGCCTACCTATGCGGCCTACCTTACAAATATAGCCGATAAAATCAAAGCAGGGCAATTTAGTTACACCGAGATCAATAAAATCACAACAAACGGAGGGTTTTTGATCGAGAAAACAGTGAATGGTTTAACGCCGTTTGCTTCAAAATTCCTTATTCAACATCAGGAAGTTAAATCCATTGAATTTATGGAACTAAAAATGATGAAAAGACAACAAGAGAGAATAAATGAACTGTCTATACCAGAGGACGACCTTTTCGAAGACCGTCTTGATCGGTTAACGTCAGGTTTTGAGAGATTTTTTGGTACTCTTTCAAATGAACAAGTAATACTTCTTGAAGCATATACTCGTGAAACTTTGTATGATAAGAAGGTTCGTTTTAATAATAGGACACAGCTTCAGAGGGTTTTTATTAAGTTTCTCAAGACTAAGCCAACCGAGGAAGCACTTACTATTTATCTTAACAAGCTTATTTTACGTGGGTATGAAATCACTAATTCTACTCACAAGGATTTCATGAAAGCTTCACTTGTGAGATTTCAAAGACTATTAGTAAATATGCTGGAGATCTCTTCACAAAAACAACGAGATAAAACAATCAATAAAATCCTAATTTATGCTGAAGATTTTAAATCGTTTTCCAAATAAAGGGCCTGATGATAATTCAGCATTAAGAAAAATCTTGATTTTGTAAAAACGAAACACGACGATTTTAGGATGTAATTCGTATATCATCCTTGAGTTTTTAAACTTAAGTGTATTAAACAAATAATTTTTTTATTGGTATTAATTATTTCTTTTGTTAATTAACCAACAAACTATTAAAGCAATAATAACTATTGCTAATAAAAGACCTCTACCATAGCCCAAATGATTTAAAACTTCCATGTTATTATTATCAAACTTTNATATANTTGTGACACTATAACAACTACATCAATCTGAGTGTNTTTTCTTTCTTGNNTCANAATATTTNTAGAANTTATCTGAGAAAAAAATAGAANATCAATANTTTAAAGGCNTGTGATGTTAGCNTCATAACTTTTTACAAAAATTTTGAGAAGATANTCAAATTCNNANATTATGAAAATTTNAAATTGATAATTTAATTATTTATTGATTTTTTTGCGCGTTTTCTTTCATTTGAATCAAGATATTTTTTTCTAAGCCTTAAATTTTTAGGAGTTACCTCAAGTAATTCATCATCTTTCATAAAAGAAATCATATGCTCCAATGTCATCTTAACNGGTGGAACNAGTATAACAGCTTTATCTGAACCTGAAGCTCTTACATTAGTAAGTTGTTTTCCTTTCAAAACATTAATTTCAAGATCATTTTCTTTATTATGTTCACCAACTACCATACCACTGTATACTTTTGTTTGAGGTTCTATATACATTAAACCTCTGTCTTGAAGATTAAAAATTGCATACGCAACTGCTTGGCCTGTTTCAGTTGATANCAAAGATCCATTTTTTCTCCCTTTAAAATCTCCTTTAAACGGTTCAAAAGAATGAAAAATTCTATTAAGAACNCCNGTTCCTTTNGTTTCTGTTAAAAATTGACTTTGGTAACCTATCAATCCTCTNGATGGTGACCTGAAAATTATACGAGTTTTTTCCGAAGACGTTTTCATATTAACCAANTCNGATTTCCTATTATTCATAGAGTTAATGACTGTGCTAGAAAAAATTTCATCTACATCAATAACGACTTCTTCAATTGGTTCTAGTTTAATATTTTTTTCTATTCTGAATAATACTTTTGGCCTAGAAACTGATAACTCAAACCCTTCTCTTCGCATAGTCTCAATTAAAACTCCTAATTGTAATTCACCTCTCCCTCCAATTTCAAAAGCATCTTTTTTTTCATTTTCACTAAAAGTAATTGCCACATTTGTTTCAGCTTCTGCCAATAGTCTTTCTCTAATATTATTTGACGTTACTTTGTTACCTTCTTGTCCTGCAAACGGTGAGTTATTAACTGTAATTTTTATGGACATNGTTGGTGGATCAATTGGAGATGATTT
This sequence comes from Rickettsiales bacterium, assembly GCA_002691245.1. GTDB lineage: Bacteria > Pseudomonadota > Alphaproteobacteria > Methylaequorales > Methylaequoraceae > Methylaequor. Next base: position 10,435 of record NZHH01000029.1, read on the forward strand.
TATTGGCTTTGAAACTAAATCATCACAAATCGTATCTGAAACTGAGGCTTTTGTTAAACCAGCTATACAAGCTATATCACCTGCAACTATGGTTCTAACAGGAATCCTTTTATTACCCTCAAAAGAAAATAATTTTGTTAATCTCCCTTTTTCTATAAGTTTTTGATTAAGATTTATTACTTTAACAATGCTATTAACCCTAGCATTTCCACTCTCAACTTTTCCTATTAGGCATCTTCCAACATAAGGGTCATAATCAAGAAGAGTAGCTAGAAAAGAAAAAGAGTTTTCAAAATTATCTTTTGGTGCTGATACATGGCTAATTATTAGTTCTAGAAGAGGGTATAGATTCTCTTTTTTATCTTTTAGGTCTTTCACACACCAACCGTCCTTTCCTGAAGCGTACAAGATTGGAAAATCTAGTTGCTCATTATTGGCATTAAGAGCAAGAAAAAGATCAAAAACTTCATCTAAAACTTCATCTGCACGACTGTCTTTTTTATCAATTTTATTAATAATAACCATTGGTTTTAAACCTTGTGATAATGCTTTACCTAAAACAAACTTTGTTTGAGGCATAGGTCCCTCTGAGGCATCGGTTAGTAAAATCACTCCATCGGCCATACATAAAACTCTTTCAACCTCTCCGCCAAAATCCGCGTGTCCTGGTGTATCTATTATATTTATTTTTATTCCATTCCATTTAATTGATGTAGGTTTAGCAAGAATAGTAATACCTCTTTCTTTTTCTAAATCTCCAGTATCCATTATCCTTTCTCCAATTTCTTCGTTTGTTCGAAAAGTNCCAACTTGCTTAAGTATTGAATCAATTAAGGTAGTTTTACCATGATCTACGTGCGCAATAATTGCTATATTTCTAATATTTACTGACATTACTTATTAATTTTCAAAAATGAGAGTGAGCTTTTTAAATAATTATTATTTTGATAATTTACTTTAGAGGGAAACGATAATATTTCACTTAAAAAATAATTATTTAATAAATTATTATTTTTCACTTGCTTATTTTGATATCACATGAACTAAGTTCATCTCTAATATAATTTATGATGGAAAACTTTAATAAGCTTGGAATTTCAAATGAAATTCTTTCAAACCTAAAATCTTTAAATCTTTTGAAGCCAACTCCAGTTCAACAGAGGGCCATTCAACCAGGTCTTGAAGGTAGTGATATTTTGGCGATTGCAAACACCGGAACAGGTAAAACTGCGGCATTTGGAATACCAATTATAGAAAGACTAAACAAAAATAAATCATTGTGCGCAATAATTCTTACACCNACAAGGGAATTAGCTGTTCAGGTTAGCAAGCATTTAAACGACTTGATGGGTAAAAACGTAAGAATCAAAACTGCAGTTTTAATTGGAGGAGATTCCATCAAAAAACAAATTCAATTAATCAAACAAACACCAAGAATATTTATAGGGACACCAGGAAGAATAAATGATCACATAAGAAGAAAAACTCTAAATATTGAGAATATTAATATTTTAGTTCTTGATGAAACTGACAGAATGCTCGACTTAGGTTTTATTGAACAAATACAAAAAATTATAAATATTTTACCCCAAAATAGACAAACTTTGCTTTTTACAGCTACCTTGCCAAATAATATCAAAAATATTTCAGAAAAATATTTAAATAATCCAGTTAAAATTACAGTTGAGACAAAAGAAAATATTCTGAAAAATATTGAGCATAATATTATTAACATTAAACAAGTTGATAAATACGAAAAGCTATTAGAGGAATTACATTCTAGACAGGGGAGTATATTAGTTTTTATGAAAACTAAACATAGTTCTAAAAAAATTTATTTGAAGCTACAGAAAGACGGTATGTCGGTCAATGCAATACATGGGAATGTAAGACAAAATAAACGTTTAAATATTTTAAATAAATTTAGAAATGAAAAATTTACAGTTTTAATTGCAACTGATATTGCAGCAAGGGGATTAGACATTCCTCACATAGAGCATGTAATAAATTATGATCTTCCTCAAAGGAGTGAGGATTATATTCACAGAATAGGAAGGACAGCAAGAGCAGGAAAAAAAGGATCCGCTTTGAGTTTTATTTCAGAAAATGACACAAAGATTTGGAAAGATATATTTAAACTTATAACCCCTGATCAAAAAAACACCAATAGTTCAAATGACTTAACAGGGAAATCTCTTAAACAAATGAGAAAATACTCAATAAGTCGAAAAAAAAAAAATAGTTTTAAAACTTCTAAAGACAATTATTTTAAATCAAATAACGAGGACTCAGCAAACCGAAAAAAAAAGAATAATAATTCTAAGAATTTTAAAGGTAANTATTTTAAACCAAATAATGANGACTCAACGAACCGAAAAAAAAAGAATAATAATTCTCANAATTTTAAAGGNAAGTATTTTAAACCAAATAATGAAGACTCAACGAACCGAAAAAAAAAGAATAATAATTCTCAGAATTTTAAAGGTAAATATTTTAAACAAAATAGAGAAGATTCAACAAATATAAAAAAAAAGAATAAAAGTTCTCAGAATTTTAAAGGTAAGTATTTAAAACCAAGTAGAGAAGTTTCAACGAACCGAAAAAAAAAGAATATTAATTCTAGTAATTTTAAAGGAAAGTCTCCAAAATCATTTAACAAAATTTAACAAGCAAAAACATATAAATTTTAATTAATTTTAATGAAGATAGAATCTATAGACTTAATATATATGGAGACGGTAATGTTAATAAATTTAACCTCTAAACGTTGTTAAATCTAAGGTTTTAAATAGAAGCTTAGAACTAAGAAAAGATATATTTTTATTTGTATTATTAGGCAACCTTTTGAAACCATGCTGGAAAAGGATCTAGAGCTTTATGATGTGTAATAGGATTTTTACAGTAGTTTTTTATTAAACAAGCATCAAGTCTTTCGCGAATGTTCTTTTCATTCATCTCAGACTTTAAACCAATGAAAACAATTTGTTGCCTACGATCACCAAAATCTTTAGTCCAAAATTTATCAATTAATGCATCAAAATCAGGTCCTTCTGGCCAACGATCTTTTGGCACACTAGCCCACCATCGCCCAATTCCTTGATGACGAACAAATGCACCTGATTGTGACACTTCACCAATAAAATCAGGTCGACTCGAAATCCAAAAAAAGCCTTTTGATCTTAGTACACCTGGCCATTCTTGATTGAAAAAATTATAAATTTTCGACGGATCAAACGGTTCACGAGCTAAATATACGAAACTTGTAATACCATACTCATCTGTTTCAGGAACATGATCTTTGAAATTGTAGAGCTCTTTTGCCCACAAAGGATGTGTATGAGCCTGTTTAAGATCAAACAAACCAGTACCAACAACTTCATTTAGATTTACATTGGAGTGTGAACATTCAAAAACTTTTGCCTCAGTATTAAGACCATTTATAATTGCTTTAACAGTTTTTAATTCTTCAGAGGATATTAGGTCAACCTTGTTTAATAGAATAACATTAGCAAACTCAATCTGTTCGACAAGAAGATCAACAAGTGTTCTTTCATCATCTTCTAAACTTTCTTCTTTATCTTTTAAAAAATCAGTGGAGCTGTAATTTTTGATAAGATTTGCAGCATCTACAACAGTCACCATCGTGTCAAGTTTTGCTACATCGGATAAACTAGCTCCATCTTCATCACGAAACTCAAAAGTAGTTGCTACCGGTAAAGGTTCAGAGATACCAGTACTTTCAATAAGTAGGTAATCAAATCTACCTTCATTTGCTAATTCTCTTACTTGTACTAAAAGATCTTCACGTAAAGTACAACAAATGCATCCATTACTCATTTCTACTAGTTTTTCTTCAGTTTGAGATAAGTTTCCACCTCCACTCTTTACTAGGTTAACATCTATATTTACTTCGCTCATATCATTCACAATAACTGCAACTTTAAGATTTTCTCGGTTATTAAGAATGTGATTTAAAAGAGTTGTTTTACCTGCACCAAGAAAACCAGATAATACAGTTACTGGAAGTTTTTTTTCTGAAACTTTCATATTAAATTCTCCACAAATTTAAATAGATTTATAATAAAAAGATTATATTAAATGTTATATTATAACATTTCAATAAATAATTTTATTAACAAAATCTTTTAAAGTAAAATTAAATACTTTTAAAGATTTGGATTTGCAGGGGTTCAATATTAGAAATAGAAACAGTGATTTAGATACTTCAAATGGAAAGAGTTATTATTAAATTGCTAAAATCAAGAAATCTCTTCTTTTTTTTCTAAAAATTTACGGTCACTTTTGGCTACAAATTTTTCAAAAATTGGGATGAAAAATAGAGGAATGATTCCTCCTACAACAACTCCCACAATCATAGTTCTTAAGTGTGGGTCAAGATAACACGCAATAATATCAGCAAATATATGAGATAAAGCTGCACCAAAAATTCCAGCAACATAACCATTAGATAAGATTTTTAGGAACCTGTTAATACTAAATCCTGTATAATATCCTATTATCATTATTGCAACATGAACAAATCCAAATATTAGACCTTTGTAATTGCCCGAGGCTTGACTAAAAAAGTTTTCAAGAATTAAATCCATAATGGTCTTAGACTATTTATGTTATAAATTTCAACAAATATATTATTGTAATTTTAAGACTGTTATATTATAACATTTTATTATTATTGTATAGTTTTTTTTTTTACGGTCATTGACGATATGAAATCTACTAAAAGCCCTTGTATTGATATATGTAAATTTACGGGTAAAAACGGATGGTGTATAGGTTGTGGTCGAACACTGCAGGAATGCAGAAAATGGAAAAATATGAAGCCTTATGCTAGAATACGACTTAATAAAGATTTAGATAGACGAATGATTTTTTTGAGTAATGATTTATTAAAGAATTTTTAGTCAATAGAATACAGTAATGAGATTGAGATTTAATTTTTATCAATATGGAGGCAAAGATGGTAGATTCATCTAAAAAAGTTCCTGTAACTATTCTAACAGGTTTTCTTGGTTCAGGAAAAACAACTTTACTTAATCGTATCCTCAGTGAGGAACACGGTAAGCGTATAGCTGTGATTGAAAATGAATATGGCGAGGTTGGAATTGATCAAGCGCTTGTCATAAATGCAGAAGAGGAGATCTTTGAGATGGCTAATGGTTGTATTTGTTGTACAGTTAGAGGTGATTTAATAAGAGTATTAGGAAATCTCATGAAAAGGCGGGATAAGTTTGATTATGTGATTGTAGAGACCACTGGCCTGGCGGATCCAGGTCCTGTAGCACAAACTTTTTTCATGGATGATGAGATAAGCTCAGAATTTTCTCTTGATGGGATTATAACTTTAGTTGATACTTTCCACATACATCAACAACTTGGTCGTAGCAACGAAAGTACAGAACAAATTGCATTTGCAGATGTTATTGTTCTTAATAAAACAGATCTTGTTAATAATGAAGAACTTGATAAGCTTGAAGTTCGTCTTCGAGATATGAATAAAATGGCGAAATTTATCAGAAGTGAAATGGCTAGCATTCCCGTTAACTCAGTTCTTAACAAAAGTGCATTTAATTTAGATCAAGTTCTTGAACGTCGTCCCACTTTTCTGGAACCAGAATATCCATTTGAATGGACTGGAATATATCCAACTAAATCTGGCCGATATAAAATTATTCTTTCTGAAGGTCCTGATCCTTCAATGTCTTTAGTTGTTGAAGTTAAACAAAACAAAAATGATGAAGATTTAAGAAACAGTGCAGAACGATGCGTACGTCTATATGCTGAAGATGCAGAAATCATTCAACCCGAACAAACTATTCCAAAAGGAAAACATGTAAATCTAAATCTCGAAAAATCTGGTCAAAAAGCATTCTATATAGAAATTGAAAATGATATGAATATTGGACTTTTTGCTCAGCATACTGCTGAAGAGTTTGATATGAAATTAATTAAAGTAAATGATGATGAAGAGATTTCTGTTTCAGATCAGAGAATATGGGTAGCACAACATGAACATGATGATGAAGTTGGTTCTATTTCTATTGAAAAAGAAGGCGATTTAGATGAAGAAAAACTTCAAGCTTGGCTTTCAAAACTTCTTGGCGAGAAAGGAGTTGATATCTTCCGTATGAAAGGTTTCTTGAGTATTGCAGGTGAATCAGATAGATTCGTCTTTCAAGGAGTACATATGCTTTTTAATGGTAAACCTGAACGTCCTTGGGGAAGTTTACCAAGAAAAAATCAGCTGGTTTTTATAGGTCGAAACCTTGATGAACAAGAAATGCGAAAAGGTTTTGAGAATTGTCTTGTATGATTGCAAAACCTGAATTTGTTCTGAGAAGTGGCTGGAAATATATAGTTGATGATTATGCAATTTCAGGTGGTTGGAGTTTTAATGGTGAAGCACTTATTATTTGTGACGCAACTGGTGGTGTATATGTTTTTAATGGTAAATCTGGAGAAATTATATGGTCTCAAAGTAATGTTCATGAGGGTGGTATTTTATCAACTGCTATCCACCCTTTAAATAATAAGTTTTTAACAGGTGGTCAGGATGGACGAGTTATTATCTGGAATACTTATCAAAAAAAAAATGAAAAAGTTATTAAATTAGGTGATGGTTGGGTAGAAAATTTGGCTTGGTCACAAGATGGAGAGCTTTTTGCTGTATCTTGTTCTAGACATATATATGTATACAACAATGTTGGTGATGAAATATGGAAATCTGACATTCATAATAGTACTGTTAGCAATTTAGCTTGGTCTAAGAATAAAGAACTAGCTACAACCTGTTATGGTCGTGTATCTTTTTTTGATGGTATTACTGGGAAAATGAAACAAAAATTAGAGTGGAAGGGATCCTTAGTTTCAATGGTCTTGAGCCCAAATGGAGATATAGTGGCTTGTGGAAGCCAAGATAATACAGTTCATTTTTGGCGTAGATCAACTGAACAAGACTCAATGATGTCCGGTTATCCACTTAAACCGTCAACCTTAGCTTTTGATGAGAGTGGATATTTTTTAGCTACAGGAGGAGGTGCTGAGATAACAGTATGGAGTTTTAAAGGAAATGGACCCGAGGGAACAACACCTTTATCTCTTAAACTTCATACAAGACCTATTACGTCACTTGCTTTTGCCAACCGTGGTATGAAATTAGCTTCGGGGTCTCGAGATGGTACTGTTGTACTTTGGAATTTAAAATCAGATGACCAAGAAAGTGGACTCAGTGAGACCAGTGTTAGTGATTCTGTTTCAAATCTATACTGGCGTCCTGATGATAGAGCTTTGGCAGGATTAGATAGACAAGGTGGAGTTACAGTATGGCGTGTGTAAACAAAATTTAAAGATACTATAATAATCAAAACTGGGCTATTTACTAAAGTCTAAAATATTTATAAGAGATAAAATTAAAAAATAATGGATTTAAAGAATATAAAAGGTATTAATAACTAACAAGAAACAATAATTAAATTACAATATTCTTTTAATATAATTAAAAAATAGTTTCTAGTAACAACAACTATTTAGAAAAATCGATACAAATACAATTTTTGTTTATTACCTGTTTAAATATGAATAATAAAAAAAACATAAAAAATGACACTCTTTCTAAAGCTGATGGATTTCTTAAGAATGAGAGTAAGGAATGGGATAAGGACAATCAAGCTTGGTGGGATTGGTATGTAACTCTGGCCGACAATTCAAACTCAAACTCAGAGGACACTTTATTAGAATTACCTGAACCACCAAAAAAAAAATTACCATCAAAAATTGAGTTAAAACAAGAACTCGCGAGACCATATAACATTACAAATAAGGATATCACAACATTTCAAAAAAATGGTTTTATTAAATTAAAAAATGTTTTCACACCGAGTGTTATTCAAGCCCTACGCTATGAAATCCTATCACTTTTGAGAAAGACATTTACAAATTATTATGAAATTAAAAAAAATCGTTTCTTGAGTCTTGACATGATGTGGTTAAAAAATAATTTAATTAGAGAATTTGTTTTAAGTTCTCGAATAGCAAAAATTTGTGCTGATTTGCTCTCTGTAACAAAGATTCGTCTTTACCATGATAATGCTTTGGTTAAAGAATCAGGTTGTGGTCGTACACCTTGGCATTATGATGATCATCATTTTCCTCTAGCAACCAATGATGTGATAACTGCATGGATTCCAGCACAAGCTATCCCAGTTGAGATGGGTCCTTTAACTTTTGCTAAGCCATTAGAGGTTTACAAACTTGTAAAAGATATTAAATTTAACGAATTTGATACAAGCTACGATAAAAAAATAAATGATATTTTTAAGACTAAACAAGTTTCAATTGTCGAAGAACCTTTTGAATTAGGTGAGGTGAGTTTTCATCATAACCTGAGTTTTCACACGGCCTCTGAAAATAAAACCACTCAAAGTAGGATTGTTCTAGCCAATACATATTTTGCAGATGGTGCTCGCGTTGTAAATAATCCTACTATGATTTCAGGAGACTGGAAAAAATTTATTCCCGAAACTAATCCAGGTGAAATTGTTTCCAGTAATTTAAATCCAATATGTTGGCCTGTAAAAAATTAATTTTGTAAAAAAAATAATGCTTTTGAAAAATAACAATAATAAGCGTTTAAATTCATCATGGATGAATAAAATAGATTCAGGGGAAGATCCAAATAGCCAAGATTTAATTAACCACCTTAATACCATTCACAATCGTCATGCAGGTTTTACTGAAAAGATTGCAACTAGCTGTTGTGATTTGAATGGAAAGAACAGCTACGAATTACTACTAGATACTATTGACCCAAATTCACATAACGATCTTCTTGATTTAGCATGCGGAAGTGGAGTTCTTTTAGAGTATTGTAATAAAAGGTTTCCCTTTAACTTCAAACTCTCCGGTGTTGACATGAGCGATGAAGAACTTAAACTCGCAAGAACCAGACTTTTAGATAAGGATATAAATTTATATAAAGCAAAAGCTCAAGAATTAAACTTTATTAAAGACTCTTCAAAAGATGTAATATTTTGTCATTGGGCTTTAACATTAATGGATCCAATCGTTCCAGTATTAAAAACTATTGAAAGGATACTTAAGAATGAGGGTGTTTTCTCTGCAATTGTTGATGGGGATTCCCATTCTGCACCTGGGTATCAAGAAGTTCACAATATAATATATAAATATGTCCAAAAAATATTCCCTAATTATGGTTTGTTAGAACTTGGTGATCCAAGGGTAAGATCCTTAAAAACTCTTAGTAAGCTTATTAAAAATAATTTTATGAACTGTGAAATAGAAATTACTAATCATTTACTCACTTTTCAAGAGACACCCAGTATTTTAGCTAAAGAAGTTTCAGGCTTTTTCTATGCTTCATTAGTTCTATCGTCTAGGGATTATGCAATCTTAGTATCAGAACTTACAGATTACTTTTATAAAACCTCATTTGATGGTTTAAGTGATTTTATTCTTCCAGTTAATCGTTTAGTAGTTAAGAAGACTTCAAAATTATATTTTCTAAATAAATAATATCTTTATGATATTCTTGAGCTTTTGTTTATTTCTTTTCTTATTTACCTTGATAGGATCATTATCAGTTCTCAAAAAAAAAAATACATCTCATGACTATCTTCTTGCAAATCAAGAAATAAAACCATGGTTAGCATCTATATCAGCCATTGCAACATCCAATAGTGGATATATGTTTATTGGTCAGATTGGATTTACATACGTTTATGGTCTGCAATCTGTATGGTTAATGTTTGGATTAATCTTTGGTGATTTTATTTCATCTCTTTTTGTACACAAAAGATTAAGGAAAAAATCAGAGGAATTAAAAGTTTTTAGTTATTCAAATTTAGTAAGTAAATGGCATGGAAAGAATTATAAATATGTACAATTATTTGGTGGAATAATTATCCTTATTTTTTTATCTACTTATGCAGCTGCTCAACTTAATGCTGGTAGTAAGTCAATGCATATCTTATTTGGTTTAGACTATAGGTTGGGGGCAATTATTGGTGGAATCATTGTATTACTTTATTGTTTTTCAGGAGGAATTAGAGCATCTATTTGGACAGATGCAGCTCAGTCTTTAGTAATGATTATTGCGATGTTTTTAATGGTTATTTTCGGAATTAAAGAATTAGGTGGTTTTACAATTTTTATAAATCAATTATACAGTATTTCTCCAGATTATATGAAATGGTTTCCATCAACAAATTTTTCAGAATTTTTCTTTGCACCATACATGTTCATTCTAGGTTGGTTTTTTTCAGGTGTAGGGGTTATAGGTCAACCTCACGTTATGGTAAGATTTATGACATTAGATAATTCTAAAAATATTCCAAAAACAAGAATATATTATTACACTTGGTATATATTATTCTATTCATTGACTATTTTAGCAGCTTTTGTAGCAAAACTGTTAATTCCTGAAACTGAAAATATAGATCCAGAGTTAGCTTTACCAACCTTAGCTCTAAATTTACTTCCTGAATTTTTTGTAGGATTGGTCTTAGCAGGAATTTTTGCTGCCACAATGTCAACAGCAGATTCTCAAATACTTGCTTGTACTTCCTCAATTACAAATGATCTTTTATCAAATAAAAAAAATAATTACTTATTTAATAAATTAGTTACTTTAATTGTTACCGTTTTTGTTGTTACAATTGCCATAAATGACGATAAAAACGTTTTTAATCTTGTATTGATGTCATGGTCAACATTAGCATGTTGTTTTTCTCCTTTATTAATAGTTAACTCATTGAATCATAAAGTATCAGAATTTTTATCAATAATGATGATGGTGATACCTTTAATAACTTTATTATTGTGGCGATATTACGGTCTAAATGATTTCATTTATGAGGTGGCTCCTGGGATAATATCTGGAATTCTTACTTTTTTAATTTTTAAACTATTTAAGAAAAACATCACTGTTTAGTTAGAAAATTATAATAAGTTTTATGGTGGTGGAGATCTGGCAATTAAAAGATTGGGTGTTAGAATTGCTAAACTAATTGAGCATATAAATATGTAAATTGCAAATATGATAAATTGAACTTCCAATTTAATACCCATGTCTAATAATAATCCCATCATTGCTGGAGAGATAGAAGTAGACAGCACAACCATTGCGAAACACATAGATCTTATTGAACCAAGATAATCAATTCCATAAAGCTCAACCCATAAAGTACTTACAACAATAGTTGCAGCTCCAGTGGATGCGCCCATTAAAATCATAAATATAGGTGCGGCATAAGTTTTATCTGTATTAGCTAATAGTATTAATCCAAAAGCAAGAGGTAAAAGGAAAAATCGCAATAAATGTACTGTACTAAATCTATCCACTATCCAACCAGTCAAAAAAGTAATTCCAGTTACACTTAAAGCAAAAAACGGGTAACAATATGCTAATAATGTGATTGACCATGATTTAGTTTCAACTAAATGTATCTGATGAAAAAAAACTCCTGTTACGATGAAGGGAGAGGCAAGTAATGTAGGCATTATTTGATAAAATCTTACATCTTTGAGTACTTGTGAACGATTCCAAGAAACATTTAAAACCTTTTTTGTTTCCGACAAACTATTATTGGATAAATCAAGCAATCGTGATTTTAAAAGTTTCGCATGCCAGCCTAGTATTGGTAAAAAAATAATTATTATACAAAAAGCTATTCCCATCCAAATTTCACGCCAAGTAAAATTTAGTAAAAAAAAAGAAATAAGAAAAGGTAGTAGGGCCTCACCAATGGGGTGTCCCATTAACGCAATACTAAGAGCACGTCCTTTTTTCTTAGAGAACCAACGAGCCATTGAGGTTATTGCTATATGACTGAGCATACTTTGGCCGAACAATCGAAGCCCTAGCAAAGATAAAAAAAGTATGATCAGTGTTTCAGCACTTGACATCAATAATGCAAATCCACTTAGTGCCACCAAGGCAATTAGCCCAAGAAAAGTAAAATTAAATTGATCAGTAAGTTTTCCTAGAAAAAAAAAAACTATCGCACTTCCAAGTGTTGCACCGGAATAAAATATTCCAAAAATTCCATGAGAGAGATTAAATTCTTTTCTAATTTCCCCAGAAAAAAGAGAAATAAAGAAAGTCTGCCCAATACTTGAGCTGAAAATTAAGAATATACCTAGAGTAAGCTCAGGGGTTGTAGCGAGTAAAATACGTTTTATGAACATGAATAAAAAGTTCTTATTAAATACTTAAATTCATTATAAGGAAAAATTACTTCAAACATAAATTTTATGTTTTCGATAGAAAAATCAACATTACTTCCTGCTTGAAATGCCATCGTCCGTCTTTGATACAACTATCTAGATATGGGCCAGTAGAAGTATTTCTAAGCATTGCCTCGAGATTAATTTTATCGTCGAAGATACATCGTTGAAGATATCCTTCAACTTGCAAAGATGAATTCTCAGATATACTATTTTCATAAGTAATTTTCTTAACTCTGTGGGGAATATTAATCTCTTTTAGTGTTTGTATGATTTGTTCAGCACTTGAATATGGTTCCCCAGAACCTCTCTTAAATCCATTTAAATAATGTCTATAAAAATTAAGATAGTGAGATTTATAACTTGCGTGTGCAATAAAACCTGATCTAGCCATCCCAAAAATAAAACGCTTTAAGGCGGTTTTAAGTTCGTCTTTGGGAACTGCATAAAGAGCATGTGTTGCCCAAACAATATCATACTCTCCTTGGTCGCAAGAAAATTCTTGTAAAGTGCTTTCAAATTCAGAACTTGCTTCAAACGGTAGCTTAAGAACATTTCGTGTTTCCTTAATTGAAAATGCAGACGGATCAAGAAGTGCATATTTAACCGGAAATATTTTTGCATCAGCTATATTAGCATATCGAAAAAGGGCTAATGGAAATTTACCTGATCCACAAGCAACATCCAAAAGCTTTAGTCTTCGTTGACCAACATTGGCTTGATGATTTTCAAACCAATTCTTCCAATTCATTGCTTGCGCTAGGTACTTATAATCAATAGAAGCAAGAGAATAAAAATTCTCCATTTCCTTACGACTATCCTCACTCCAATGCTCACAACTTCTAAGAAAAGTATCTTTCATATGTTTACTGTTTCATTCATCATAAATCTTTCAAATTTAATTTTTGTCATGGTAATTAGTTATTTTCTCCTAGACAACCCAAGGTTTAATATATTTATCAGGAGGGGTTTGTGGGTGAACACAAAATAAATTAATATTCCGATGATCCTGGCTGTTAAATTATAAAATCTTAATTCTAAGGTTTAGAAAATCTATAATTACTAAAATAGTAGTAAACATCCTAAATCTAATTATATTCATCAATAGAATCAACACTCTATAATAGTTTGTCTAAACCAATAATATAGATTTAAATTAAATTTA
>NZHH01000030.1:0-18641 GCA_002691245.1 Rickettsiales bacterium
GGTGCATCCTGAGGTTGTTCTGCTTTGGCTTCAGGCTCTACAGATGGTGTTGTGGATGTTTGAGGAGCATCCTGAGGTTGTTCTGCAGGTGGTGTTGTAGATGTTTGAGGCGTATCTTGTGGTTGTTCTGCTTTGGCTTCAGGTTGTTCTACAGATGGTGTCGTAGATGTTTGAGGAGCATCCTTAGATTGTTCTGCTTTGGCTTCAGGTTGTTCTACAGATGGTGTCGTAGATGTTTGAGGTGCATCCTGAGGTTGTTCTGCTTTGGCTTCAGGTTCTNCAGNTGGTGTNGTNGATGTTTGAGGTGCATCCTGNGNTTGTTCTGCTTTGGNTTCAGGTTCTGCAGATGGTGTTTCAGATGCTTGAGNTACATTTTTATTTTGTTCTGNTTCTGCNTTGTCTGATGAACTTNCTTCAGCTTGACCAGCGTTTTTCAATTCNTCTTTTGATTTTAACTTTTCTTCTTTTGCTTTTAATTTTTCNAGAGTCTTTTTTCTTGGTTTGTCTTGTTTTGTTTGTTGCGGAATTTCTGAATTTTTTGTTAAACCTTCAGTTGCTAAAAACTTATTGACTCTCTCGGTTGGCCTNGCTCCNACAGACAACCAGTACTTTATTCTATCTAAATTTAAATTTATTCTCTCAGGGTCATCCTTCGATCGCATTGGGTTATATGTTCCTAATCTTTCAAGATATTTTCCATCTCGCGGGGCTCTAACATCTGCTGCAACAATTCTGAAGAATGGTCTTTTTTTTGACCCACCTCTTGATAATCTTAATGATACTGACATTNTATTTTCCTTTCTATTAAAATGANTTATTTTTATTTATTAATCCCTGAAGATCGTTATATTGTCCNGAATTCATCATGTTTTGAATATCTTTACTTTTACCCATTTTTTTCATCATTTGACTCATTTTTTTAAATTGCTTNAGTAGCTTATTAATATCTTGAACGTGTGTCCCAGATCCTTTTGATATTCTTATTTTTCTTGACGCTTTAATGATATCAGGGAAATTTCGTTCTTTTGGTGTCATTGAATTAATAATAGACTTTTGTTTTTTAAAAATGTCATTTTTCTGCATTGATTCTTCAACTTTTTCTTTTAAACCTGACATGCCTGGAAGATANTTCATTACGCTTTNAATGCCGCCCATTTTTGTGAGCTGATCTAATTGTTTTGAGTAATCCAAAAGAGTAAATTTTCCTTTGAGAAATTTCTTTTGCATCTTTTTNGCNTCTTCCTCATCAATTTCCTCAGAGGCTTTTTCAACTAATGAAACAACATCTCCCATTCCTAAAATTCTATTTGCTATTCTGTCAGGATGGAAAGTTTCAAAATCATCAATTTTTTCTCCTACNCCCATAAATTTGATTGGTTTTTCTGTGGTATATTTCATTGATAGGGCTGCTCCTCCCCTTGAATCACCATCTATTCTTGTCAATATGATTCCAGTTAAATCAAGTTGTTNAGAAAAACTTTTTGCAGTATTNACGGCATCTTGACCAGTCATTGAGTCTGATACTAAAAGTATCTCNGAGAAAGTGAAGTTTTCAGATATATCTCTAATTTCTTTCATCATTTTCTTATCAATATGATTTCTGCCGGCGCTATCCAAAATTAAAACNTCTGAATTNGATTTTTTTGCCTCTTGAATAGCAATTTTTGAGATTTCTAGTGGAGATTTGTTTTTTTGAAGGTCCAAAGTGGAAATATTATTGTCACTTCCAAGTGTTATNAGTTGTTCTTGNGCNGCAGGTCTNTAAATGTCNAGTGAAGCCATCATTACTTTCTTATTNTTTTGCTTNATAATCCATTTTGCAAGTTTNGCTGAGGTTGTTGTTTTTCCAGAACCTTGTAATCCCACCATCAATATTAAAGAAGGNGTTTTTCCTTTCAAATNTATGGCATCGTTTTGAGAACCNAAAAGACTTGTAAGCTCGTCATTTACAATTTTTATAATCATTTGAGAGGGAGAAACACTTTTTATAACTTCTTTACCNAATGCATTCTGTTTAACTTTTTCNATAAAATCTTTTGCTACACTGATTGATACGTCCGATTCTAGTANAGCNATTCTAATTTCTCTCATTACATCATTGAGACTGGAATCATCAATAATGCCTTTACCTNTAAGCTTATCAAAAATTCCTGTTATTTTATCAGTNAAATTTTCAAACATAATTTAATTCCAAACAAAAAAAGTCAGTGCACGAAACTCGTGGACTGACTGATTATTTGTTGTGTTTATAGCAAAAAACATTTAACTCTTAAAGTAAATTATTTAAATTAATAGAAATATGAAAAAGTATAACTTCATAAAAGCACATGGGCTGGGCAATGATTTTGTTATCTTCCTCGAAGATAGTTATATAAATTTAACAGATGAGTTGGTAAGATATATTTCTGATAGAAAAAAAGGTATTGGTTGTGATCTTGTTGTTTGTCTGAAGCAATCTGATGCAACTTATTCAGATTTAGAAACAACATTTTTCAATAAGGATGGTTCAGAGGCTGAAGTTTGTGGGAATGCCCTTAGATGCGTGGGTAAATATTATTTGGAAAAGTTAAAAAAATCAAACACTACAATCGAAACTAAAGCTGGACTAATTGACATAGAAATGTTGAGAGATGGAATGATTGCTGTTGATCTCGGTAAACCTAACTTAAATTGGAATAAAATACCAATAAGAATAGAGATGGACACAAAAAATCTTGGATTTAATTTAAATTATCTTAAAGAAGGTTTCTCAATTAACGTGGGGAATCCACATGTAATTTTTTTTGTTGAAAAAATTGATCAACACGAACTTTGTGTTGATTCCAAAAAAATTCTAGAAAGTGGTTTGTTTCCTGAAGGCGTAAATATAAGTGCTGTTAAAAAAATATCAGAGAATCAATTAAATGTAATAACTCTAGAGAGAGGTGTTGGAATAACAAGTGCCTGTGGGTCTGGAGCTGGAGCCTCTGCATATGCTTCTCATAAATTAAAATATTGTGGCAATCGAGTGAATGTTCAAATGACTGGAGGCAACCTAAACATTGAAATTACCAAAGATGATCATATTTTAACAACTGGAGATTCGAAAGAAATTTTCAAAGGGGAAATAGTTTTTTAGGTTTGACATTAATGACAAAAAATAATTCTAAAATAATTAATTTAGGTTGTAGACTCAATTTCTTTGAATCTGAAGTAATCAAAAATATTCTTGATGAAAAAAATATTGATCAAAAAATAGTAATCAATACATGCGCAGTCACAAATCAAGCAGTCAGGAAATCAATTAATGAGGTGAAGAAAGCATCAAAAAATTTCCCGAAACATAAAATTCTTGTAACAGGTTGCGCTAGCCAGATCGAAAAAAAAAAATTTTCAGAATTAACAAATGTTTCAAGAATAATTGATAATAGTAAAAAAACCGAGTTTGAGAGTTATATTGGAAGATCATCCAAAACAAATAAAACCTATAACTTTCCATATTTTGCAAACTTTATTTCAAGTAGATCAAGGGCAACACTTCAGATTCAGCAAGGTTGTGACCACAGATGTACATTTTGTATTATTCCATTTGGAAGAGGTGACTCTAAAAGTCTCCCTTTTGAACAAATTTTTAAAAGAACTGAAAATATTTTAAATCAAGGTTATTCTGAAATTACTTTCACTGGCGTCGATCTTACTTCATATGGTTCTGATTTGCCTGGCAAACCTAAATTAGGAAATATAATAAAAAGACTGCTTTTTTTACAACCAAAGTTAAAAAGATTAAGGTTGTCTTCAATAGATCCTGCTGAAATTGACCCTGATCTTTTAAATTTGCTCTGTAATGAGAATAGACTTCTACCTCACTTGCATTTATCACTTCAATCTGGTGATAATCTTATTTTAAAAAGAATGAAAAGGAGACATAATAGAGAGCAGGTTATTTCTTTGTGTGATAAACTAAAATCTGCAAGGTCAGAATTTACATTTGGTGCAGATGTAATTGTAGGCTTCCCTACGGAAAAAGATCAAAATTTTTTAGAAACTTTAAATTTAATTAAGAAATGTAATTTCTCAAATGTACATATATTCCCATACTCATCAAAAGAAGGAACACCTGCGTCTAGAATGCCACAAGTGTCCGAAAGAATAAAAAAAGAAAGAGTAAAAATCCTTAGAGAAGAATCAAGTAAGGTGTTGTATAATCAACTCAATAATGTAATTGGAAAGTCAACATGTATATTGTTTGAATCTAATAAAAAAAGCTATACTGATGAATTTTTTAAAGTTAAAATTCCAAAAGAAATTAACNCNACTCTCAAATCNGGATCATTTGTCAATGTCACNATNATCTCAAGGAAAGATGATATGTTAATAGCCGAAATATTAAAATAATGGTCATAGGTTGGCTAAAAAAATTAAAAAATGGTTTATCAAAATCCTCTGATAAAATTTCAGGTGGAATTAAAAAGATTCTCAAAAGTAAAAAAATTGATGAATCAACTTTACTTGAACTTGAGGAACTTCTCATATCCTCAGATATAGGAGTTGATATTTCTTCAAAAATAATTGATGAATTGAAAAAATCAAAAATTGTAGAACCAACACCAAATAAAGTTAAAATAATNATAAAAAANAAATTAAAAGAAATCTTAACTTCGCTTGAAAAAGATATCGAGCTAAATGAAACTTTAAATGTAATTCTTATAGTAGGTGTGAATGGNGTCGGAAAAACAGCTACAATTGGAAAGTTAGGAACNAAATATATCTCTGAAGGAAAGAAAGTAGGNATGGTTGCCGGGGATACATTTCGCGCTGCAGCTGTTGAGCAACTCAAGATTTGGTCGGAAAGATCAAAATCCGAGTTTTTTTTTGCTGAGCAAGCTTCTGACCCAGCAGCACTTGCTTATAGATCTGTAAAGACTGCTAAAGAGAAACTATTGGACATTTTACTAATTGACACTGCTGGGAGACTTCACAATAAAAAAGATCTTATGGATGAGCTATCAAAAATTATTAGAGTTTTAAANAAAATCGATGAATCNATACCTACTGAAATAGTTCTTGTTTTGGATGGAAATATTGGACAAAATTCTATAAAACAAGCTGAAGTATTTAAAGAAATTTGTAACATTGATAGTTTAGTAGTNACCAAACTGGATGGCTCTGCCAAAGGAGGAGCAATAGTTCCTATTGCAGAAAAACTAAAAATTCCAATTTCTTTNATAGGCACTGGNGAGGCTAAAGAAGATTTAACTAGATTTAATGCTGACCAATTCTGNTCAGCACTGCTTGACATAGATTAATCATTAGTAATTTTCCATAANGATGAATTTNTTTTATCCGAAATTAAATATACATCTCCCAGGTAGTTTATTTCNAAATCTCTNATCCGGCCAATTCTTGGATGATCTTTTATTAAAATCTCTTTATTAATAACTTGATTTTTTTCTATTTCTAAACGAGCAAGCATTTTTGTTTTTGTNGCTGAAATTAATANGTCTCCATTCCAGTCAGAGAACTTNTTACCTTTATAAAANTTAATACTCCCAACACCTATNGAGGGCACCCAAGATATAATAGGCTTGTCGTAGGTGTCTTTGAAGTGGGATTCACCTATTTTTCTGCCNGAGTATTCTCTTCCTCCCCAAGCGATATCTTTCCATCCAAGATTACCTGCGAATTTTACTATTCCGATATTATCTCCACCCATTGGACCATGTTGAGAGAAATATATNTTTCCATCTTTTGGTGATATAGCCATACCCTGNGGATTTCTCAAACCAATTTGATAAATTTCCGGAAGCCAGTCCTCGTAACCAAGGGTTTTAGGATTGTCTTTAGGAATTGATCCATCGGTCTTAATTCTTATGATACTGCCTGGATGTTTTCCAGGATCTTGAGCAATACTTCCTTTATCTCTCTCACCAAATCCTACAAATAAAAAATCATCTTTAATTACAATTCTTGCTCCCCAATGTTTTGTGGTATTTAANTCAGGGCTTCCCTTTAGTAANACCTGAAAATCTTTAATTTCATTGTCAATTAATTTTCCTCTCCCCACTGCAGTACTGTATTTTTTGGAAAATTCTAATGAATTTGTTCNACTCGAATCNTGNCTGTAGGTGAAATAAACGTATCCATCAGAGTGNGCAAAAACATCCAGAAGTCCACCTTGCCCATTGTTTTTTTTTAAAACGGGAATGTTATGTTGAATTTCTNTTTTTTTTTGNGACTTGACATNAAATTTAACTAANCCNCCATTTTTTTCAGTTATCAATAATGTATTTGAGTTTACAAACGTTATACCCCAAGGAAAGTCAAACTGTCCCTCAGCCAATTCCACTATCTTTAAGTTTTGTTTTGTTTTACTGTAAGTCTTAAAATTACTTTTAAGCTCTGCATTCACATCAGTAAAAAAAAATATGTAAATTAATTGAAAAAAAAAATGTATCATAAATCTTTATATATTATCTAATACAAACTTTTTAATGTTTTATTTTATAAACTAATGAATATGCAAAAATATCTAGAAAAACACGGATTTTTTATAGAAGACTTAATTGTAGGACAAGAGGCAAAATATGAAAAAAAAATATTAGAAAAAGATATTCACGATTTTTCTAAAATTACTGGTGATAACAATCCTGTTCATGTTGATGAAGAATTTGCAAAGTTCACAATATTCAAAAAAAAAATTGCACATGGTTTTCTGTCTGGAAGTCTGATTTCCACTGTAATTGCAACGAAACTACCCGGACCAGGAAGTATTTATCTTAATCAATCATTAAAATTTTTGGCGCCAGTTTTTGTTAATGAAACAGTTATTGCAAAAGTAAAAATTGAAGAAATAAACCTGGAAAAAAATAAAATTAAATTACTCACAGAATGTTTTATTAAAAAAAAAAAAATCCTTACTGGAATTGCAGAAATCATGGTTTCATCGAGGACAAAAATTGGTTAGATGCAAATATTTAGGTCATTTAAGATTTCTAAGAAATACATGAATTCAACAATTGCAATTGGAAATTTTGATGGAGTCCATATAGGTCATCAAGCAGTTATTGAAAAAGCAAAACAAATTTCAACACAAAAAAAAAGTAAATTAGGGATTTTAACATTTGAACCACATCCAAAGTGTTATTTTAGAAATGAAACTCAATTTTTTAGATTAACACCATTTAGAGAAAAATTAAAAATTTTTATAAATATGGGTGTGGATTTTTTGATAAATATCAAATTTGATGAAAATTTTTTAAAATGTACTGCTATTGATTTTATTAAAAGAAAATTGGTTGAAGAACTCAAAGTAGATTCCGTTGTAACAGGCTTTGACTTTGTATTTGGAAATAATAGAGTCGGGAATACAAAATATTTAAGTGATTACGTAAAAAAAACTAATAAATTTGAATTCTTTGTTGTTGAAGAGGTAAAAAAGAATATGAAATATGAAATTTCATCATCAACAATCAGAAATTTATTGAGATCAGGTGATTTAAATACCGCTAATTCTATCCTGACAAGAGAATGGGTTGTATCTGAAAGAGTTATTGAAGGAGATAAGAAAGCTCGGGAATTAGGTTTCAGGACTGCTAATCTCGAAGTGAGCAAATATTGTGATTTACTCAAAGGTGTCTATATGGTGAAAGTAAATATTCCAAAAAGGTTTGGTGAAAAAGTTTATTATGGAATAGCTAATTATGGAATAAAGCCTACGTTTAATAAATCTGTTCCACTTTTAGAGGTTCATATTTTTAACTTTGATGCTGATATTTACAAAGAAAGAATAGTGGTGAAGTTTTTAAAATTCATTAGACCTGAAAAAAAATTTGAATCTATTGTTAAATTACAAGATCAGATTATAAAAGATATTAATCAAGTAAAAAATGAAAGATTATTCAAAAACAATTAATTTGCCGAAAACTAATTTTTCAATGAAAGCCAATCTTTCAGAGACTGAATTGCATTGGTTAAAGTTTTGGAAAAAAAATAAGATATACGAAAAACTGAAAGAAAGAAGTGAGAACCTGAATAAGTTTGTTCTTCATGACGGCCCTCCATATGCAAACGGTGATTTACACTTAGGGCATGCTCTGAATAAAATTTTAAAAGACATTGTATGTAGGCACAAATTTCAAAATTCGTTCGATGTCAATTATATACCAGGGTGGGATTGTCATGGACTACCAATTGAGTGGAAAATAGAGGAAAAATTCAGGAAATCTGGAAGGAAAAAGGAAGAAGTTGATTTAAAACTTTTTAGAGATGAATGCAGAGAGTTCGCTCAAAAATGGGTAGAGATCCAGATGGAGCAATTTGATAGATTTGGAATCCAAACAGATTGGAAAGAAATATATCTTACAATGAATAAAAATGCAGAATTTTCAATCGTCTCTGAATTACTAAAATTTTTAGAGTCAGATCAACTATATCTTGGTTTCAAACCTGTGATGTGGTCAGTAGTTGAAAAAACAGCCTTAGCTGAGGCTGAGATAGAATATCTTGAAAAAAAATCAAAGGCAATTTACGTTAAATTTCCTGTAATTGAGGGAGTAGACAGTTCTAGTATAATTATTTGGACCACAACTCCATGGACAATACCATGCAATAAGGCGATTGCATTTTCCGAAAATTTAAATTACCAATTGATACAAATCGAAGAAAATATTAATCAATATAATTTAACAAAATCAGAGAGAATTATTATTGCAGAAAATTTATTACCCGATTTTTGTCAAAAACACTCCTTAAAGAATTATAAAATTTTAAAAGTCATGAACACTTCTGATTTAAAAAAAATAAAGTGTGAACATCCTCTTAAAAAAATTGGTTTTGATTTTACTGTAAATCTATTTGTTGCTGAGCATGTGACAGACGAAGCTGGTACAGGTTTTGTTCACATTGCTCCTAATCATGGTATAGAGGATTTTGAAGTTGGGAAAAAAAATAATTTGGAAATCACATCAACTATCGATGATGGTGGACTATATACCTCTAATATTTCTTATTTTGAAGGCATTCATGTCTATAAAGCTGACAATCAAGTTATTGAAGAATTAAAGAAATCTTTTACTCTAATAAGTGAATACGACTACTTACATAGCTATCCCCATTCATGGAGATCTAAAGCACCACTTATATTTAGAGCTACCTCACAATGGTTCATATCATTGGAAAGAAAAAATTTAAGAAAAATAGCCATTGACGAAATAAATAAAGTCAAATGGATTCCCACTAATAGTAAAAACCGTATACTGGCAATGGTAACCGACAGGCCAGATTGGTGCGTTTCAAGACAAAGGTCATGGGGAGTTCCAATAACTATTTTTATATCGAAAAAATCGGGCAAACCACTTATTAGCAAGAGTGTGAATAGTAAAATTCTGAAAATAATACAAAGCGAAGGAATAGATTCCTGGTTCACTAAANCAAATGAATATTTTCTTGAGGGTNTAGAAAATCATGACGAATATGAAAAAGTTNAATCAATTCTNGATGTTTGGTTTGATTCGGGTTCTAGTCACGTTTATGTTTTAAAAAATAGGGGTATGAAAGATAAAGCTGATTTATATTTAGAAGGATCAGATCAACATCGTGGGTGGTTTCAAACTTCATTGATTGAAAGTTGTGCTAATTATGGAAAGAGTCCATTTAAGTCAGTTTTAACTCATGGGTTTGTGATTGATGAAAAGGGTAAAAAAATGTCTAAATCCTTGGGAAATGTGATTTNACCATCCGATGTTATAAAAAAATATGGAGCTGATATTCTAAGATTATGGGTAGCTAATTCTAATTATAACGATGACGTAAAAATAAGTTATGAAAATTTAAATAGGCAAGCCGAAAGTTACAGGAAGATAAGAAACACATTAAGATTTATTTTAGGGAATTTAAATAATTATTCTTTTGCTGATTCTGTTGAACATAATAAGATGCCATCTTTAGAAAAGTTTATAAGACATAAACTTTATTGTTTGAATGAGGAAGTAAATAAAAACTATGAAGATTTCAATTTTTATAAAGCNTACCAGACTGTTCTAAATTTTTGTTCTAAGGAGCTATCCGCCCTTTTCTTTGATATCCGAAAAGANGCTTTGTATTGCAACNCTCTTGATTCNATCTTGTCAAGGTCGATAAAAACCGTGATGGTAGATGTGTTTGAATGTTTGATTAGATGGCTTGCTCCGATTATTCCTTTCACTACTGAGGAGGCTTGGCAAAATTGGTTAGATATTAGTAACAAAAATAAAGAAATAAGTTGTCACTTACTTAAAAATCTAGAACTCTCTGAAGAATGGCAGGATTTTGAACTCGAAAAAAAATGGTATAAAATTTTAGATATTAAGGATGCATTCTCATATACGGTAGAAAAAAAAAGGAACTCTAAGGAAATAAAATCCAGTTTAGAGGCAAGGGCAGATATTTTTTTTAAAGATTCTGAATATAAAAAAATTGCAGAGGCATTTGATCTAAGTGAGATATTAATATCATCAAAGATAGAAATTTCTGAAAGTTTTGACGAGAATTTTATCTTTAATTCTAATGAAAAAAACATTGGAATAAAGATTACTAAACACGAGAGTGAAAAGTGCCCCAGATGCTGGAAGTTATTTGAAAAAGTGGATGATCGAAATTATCTATGTGAGAGGTGTAACTCAGTCGTAAATGCAAAAATATAGCAAATTATTTTTTTCTATTTTTATAACTTTTTTTGCTTTTGCAATTGATCAAGTTTCAAAAAGCTTTGTAGAAAAAAATATCAATTTTTTTTTATCAGGATTCAATGTTTTTGATGGTTTAAATTTGGTTTATGTACAAAATAAAGGAGTAAGTTTTGGATTACTTTCTGGGCTAAATATTACATTNATACTTGGTATTATATCACTAATAGTTTCAGGATACATCGTCTTTCTAATATTCAAATCACAAAAAATTATAGAACTTGCTGGTTTATCAATGATTTTAGGGGGAGCTNTNGGAAATGGTGTTGATAGAATTAGNAATCTTTATGTTATTGATTTTATTGATATTTACTATAATAATTTNCATTGGCCAGCATTTAATTTCGCAGATAGTTTTATAACAGTTGGTGCAGTAATTTTCTTTTATNATNTTTTAATAAAAAAATAATTAAAATAATATGAAATGTGCTTTTCAAAATGAGAAAGTAATGTTATTTATATANTNTATACAACAAAATGTTCGTACAAATGCTTTGTTAAACACAANATATAGTATTATAAATGAAGATANCAAGTATTCANAAACTTNTTTTNACTGNNATNGCTTTTTCNATGATCCAGTCTTGNGAAACTATNGAATCTACNGTTGATTCAACAATCGATTCGATATCCGAAGCAGGNGACTTCCTCTATGATTCTGTAAATTTCTGGGAAGANGANGAACCAGAACAAAGTGAAGCTGTTGTGATAGAGGANGCNNTAGANGTTCCTGATTATGCATTGCCAGATANCCAATACTTTGAAGGCACACAACAACAAGAAATGAACTCAAGTCAATTCCAACCTCCAATACAACAACAGACTTTTTATGATCCAATTTACAGAAGTCAAAGACAATATTATTATGTTGGTCCAAATGGAACCCCAATGTTAGCGCCACCCCCGCCGCCATTCCCTCAATATTCAATTGACCAAGCTGCACCATTACCTTATTCATATTCAAATAATTTAGGTGCTCCTCAAAGTTATCCTGAAACTTTTTTAAATCAAAATAGAAACCCTCAAAATAATAATTCGCCTGTTGTAACGCTTGATGAAGAGATGGAATTGTTCGGGATTCAAAATAATTGTGTCAGAGTTGCAAAAGATTATGTAAATGGCGGTTTCATGTGTGACGACTATGACTAACAAACTTCATAAAATTTTTATTCTTATATCTGTTTTTTGTCTTATTTCCTGCGAAACGATTCAAGATATAGCGGGATTAACAAAACCCAATTTAGAAACTGATATTTCTAACGAGATCCCAGAACTAGTATTACCTCCTGATTTTAATAAAGTTGCTAGGAAAGGCACAAGAATAAGCTCACAAGTTCGTAACACCCCTATTTTTGATAATCAATTTCAAACTCAACAACAAAGTATAAGACCTCAGGTCACCAACTATATTGCACCCAAGATAAATTTACAATCATCCCCAACGCCTTCAGACTCATTGGAAAAATTTAAAGAGAATAAAAAATTTTCAATCGGGCAGTGGGTTTATGGTCGTTATGTTCAGGGGTTTAAACAAGGTAATCTTTATTACAGACCAATCTATGATAAAGGTTATAACTTTTCACGGAGATATATTCCAGACCAAAATGTTTCTTCCTTTCTTACTTCTCCTCAAGAAAATATGAGTGAAATAAGAAATGGTTTTAGTCCCAGAGAAGAATTTGATTTTCGTAGTTTAGATAATTTGCCAGTAATTGATTAAATGAAAATAGTTTATGTTTTCATTGCTATCGTCTTATTTGTATTTGATGCGAATTCAAATAAAATCTTCGATACAAAATCCTACAAACTAGACAATGGACTCACACTTATCGTTGTTGAAAATTCAAGAGCACCTGTGGTTGCTCAGATGATTTGGTATAAGTTTGGTTCAGATATTGAAGAAAAAGGAAAAAGTGGTTTGGCACACTTTATGGAGCACTTGATGTTCAAGGGCACAAAAAATTTTCCAAATAACTATTTTTCAAATTTCTTATCAAAAATAGGAGGAAGTGAAAATGCTTTTACTAGCTATGACTATACAGCTTATTACCAAATATTTCCTAGTAAACACTTAGAAAAAATAATTGAACTCGAAGCAGATAGAATGAAGAATTTAACATTGACAAAGGAAAATGTAGAAATTGAAAGGGAAGTAATTCTTGAAGAGCGTTTTCAGAGAATTGAAAGTGATCCTTCATCTCAACTAGATGAGTCTATGAGAAGTGTATTATATCCAAACAATTATTATGGGAGACCAATTATAGGTTGGAAACATGAAATAGAGAATTTAAATTATGATGATGTTTTCAATTTTTATGAAAAAAATTATAATCCCCAAAATGCAATTTTAGTTTTATCTGGAGACGTAAAGTTTTCTGATGCGAAAAAATTAGTTAAAAAATATTACAGTGATATTAAAGTTTCCCATGAAAGTAATAAATTGAATATATCTGATCCTGATTTAAAGACATCTGTATTCATTGAACTTAAGCACCAAAATGTGAAACAACAAATTTGGAAAAGAATTTATAGAACAAAATCATTTAACAATTCTATTTTGGAATCGATGGCGCTTGATCTTGGAATGAAAATACTTGCAGGTGGAAGCTCTGGTATTCTTTATGATGAGTTTGTAAATAAAAAAAAAATTTTTTCTATGATTGGAGGTTTTTACCAAGGATTCTCAAAAGGTGAAGGATATATATATTTTTACGCAATACCAAATCAAGAAATGGATGAAAAGAAAATATCCAGTATGATAGATAATGAGATTGAACAAATACTAAAAACTAAAATTACAAAAGAAAAGCTAGAGTTGGAAAAAAAGAAATATTACTTTGATAGTATTTATGGAATGGATGGAATATTGAAGCCTGCAGAAATCATTGGAGAAGCCCTTTCAGTTGGGATAAAACTTGATGATTTGGAAAAATGGAATATTAACCTTAAAAAGGTAAATTTAGATATGGTGAAGAAAGAACTTAAAAAATTCATTCAAAATAAAAATTATGTAACAGGAAGTTTAAAGAATTGAAAATATTGTTTTTGATTTTAATTTTTTGCTTTCAAAGTTCAAAAGGTTTTGATTTTGAGAAGTTGCAAACTAATTCAGGAATACAGTTTTGGTTTGTTAAAGACAACTCAATTCCAATCATTAGTGTAAACTTTAGTTTTGGTGGTGGCAGTTCTTTAGAAAAAAAAGAAAATCATGGTCTTTCTAACCTTATGGTCTCAATGATGGATGAGGGTACTGAAAATTATAACTCAAAAGAATTCAAAAACACTATGAAGTTAAATGGAATGAAATTGAGTTTCTCTTCTCAAAAAAATAGGATAGATGGTGTTTTTCAGATTATCTCATCACAAAGTAAAGAAGGTTTTAATCTTTTCAAAGAGGCATTAAACTTTCCAAAATTTTCTGAAGATGAGATTGAAAAAGTAAAAAAACAAATTGTAGCAAGTATAAGAATTGATCAGTCAAATATTTCAAGTATAGCCTCTGATAAATTTAATGAAAATTTTTTTGGTGATCATATTTTTTCAAGAAATATTAAGGGTTCGATTGATTCTATACAAAATTTTAAAAGGAAAGATCTAATTGAGTTTCATAAGAAAGCTTTTCAAAAAAAGAATTTGGTTATTGGAGTCGCTGGCGATATTGATAAAAAAAAGATTATTAATTTTATTGATTTTGTTTTTGGTGATCTGGAAGATACCTATCAAATACCTGTCATAGATAGTTTCTCTGATTTGTCAGTTGGTGAAAAACTTTATGAAATAAAAACTCCTCAAACCAGTGTTTTATTCGGTCATCCTGGGTTGGCAAGAAACGATAAAGATTTCTTTGCGTTAAGAATTGCAAATTACATATTAGGTGGAGGAGGATTTCAGTCCAGATTATACAAAAATATCAGAGAAAAAAAAGGATTGGTTTATTCGGTTTATTCTTACCTTCTTCCATATGAAAATGATGGTGTACTAGTTGGGGGATTTCAAACTAGAAATAAATCTGTTTATAAAACAATCAAAAGTGTAAAAAAGAATTGGAGAGATATACAAAAAAAAGGAATTAATAAAGATGAACTAGAAAATGCTAAAAATTATTTCAATGGTTCTTTCACAAGAAATTTCACAAGTACAAACTCTATTGCTGGGTTATTACAAATAGTTCAATATTATAAACTAGGAGATAATTACTTTAAAAGAAGAGAGGAAATAATTAATAGTGTTGATCTAAAAAAAGTAAATGAAGTTGCTACCCAATATTTTAAAAGTGAGGATCTTTTTTTTATGATAGTTGGAGAGCCAGATAGAAAATGACCTTTTCACAAAGATATTTTAATTTTGGAGATAAAGAAAAAAAGCTCAAAGAATTAAAATATTGTGCATCAAAAAAAAAATTATTAAAAAAAATTACCAATGTTTCATTTGGATTTATTGAAGATCTTTACAAAAAAAATTTTGATATAATTTTTTCCGCATCCAAAACTTTAAAAAAGTTTGATAATATCTTATTCCTAGGTACTGGTGGATCAAGTTTAGGTGGAAAAACACTCGTATCACTGGTTGGAAATATTTTTTATAATTCAACAAAGCCAAGAATTTATTTTATTGAAAATATAGACGAAAATTCGATATTGCAACTTTTAAAGAAAATTAATCTCGCATCTACTGGAATTGTAGTAACTTCAAAGTCTGGAGAAACAATAGAAACAATTTCACAATACTTTTTTGTAGAAAACTTTTATCAAAAAAAAAAAATTTCTCTAAAAAAAAGAGTTTTTATAATAACCGAAAATAAGAATAGTATCTTAAAGGAAATTCAAGAAAACCGAGGTTATTTTTTTTTAGAACATCCTTCTCTCGTTGGTGGAAGATACTCAGTATTTTCTGTCGTAGGACTTTTACCAGCTGCATTAGTGGGTTTTGATATAAAAGAATTTTGTAATGGTGCAAAATCCTTTTTAAAAAAAGTTCAGAATGAAAAAAATTTTGATTATTTTTTTTTTTCGGCATTAACAATTTTTAATCTAAATAAGAAACGAATTAATATGTCTGTCATTATGCCGTATTCTGATTCATTAAATTACTTGTCATTTTGGTATCGTCAATTGTGGGCAGAAAGTATTGGAAAAAAAAGAAAAGGTATCACTCCAATTAATGCTCTAGGAACAGTTGATCAGCATAGCCAGCTACAATTATATTTAGATGGTCCAAAAGATAAAATTTTTACAATAATTGGAAGAAAATTAAATAAAAATTTGTCATATCTGGATTGTAGTATATCCAAAAAAAAAAAATATTCGGTTATGCATGCAAAGTCTTTAGATCAACTTTTATATGCAGAAATGAAGGCAACAATTAAATCATTGAAAAACCAAAAATTACCAGTGAGAACAATATTAATAGACAGTATTAATGAGAAATCAATTGGAAGTTTGATGATGTTTTTTTTCATAGAAACAATTTTATGTTGTGATTTATTTAATCTAAATCCATTTAATCAGCCAGCTGTTGAAGAGGGCAAAAAACTAGCAAAAATTTACTTAAAAAAGTAATGAGTAAAATTAGTATTTTACCAGATGAATTAATTAATAAAATAGCTGCAGGTGAGGTTATAGAGCGTCCGGTTTCAGCGGTAAAAGAACTTGTTGAAAACAGTATTGATGCAAAAGCAAAGAAGATAGATATATATATCAAAGGGGGAGGTAGAACTGAAATTACTGTTTCTGACGACGGTTGTGGTATAGAAAAAAATGAACTAGCCCAAGCTATAATTAGACATTCTACCTCAAAGATGAATGCTTCACTTTTAAATAAAATTAAAACACTGGGTTTTAGAGGTGAAGCATTATCCTCTATTGTTTCAGTCTCAGATTTCATTATTAGATCAAATTGTAAAGATGATTTAGAAGGTTATGAAATTAGTTTAATGTCTGGAAACTTAGTTCATTCAAAACCAGCTAGCCAAAAAAGGGGTTGCTTTGTTTCAGCAAGAAATCTTTTTTGCTCTACACCAGTAAGATTAAAATTCTTGAAATCAGATAACTATGAATCTTTATTAATTAAACGATTAATACAAAAGTTTGCATTGATTCATGTTGATAAAGAGTTCAATCTTTTTATACAAAAAAAGAAAATAATAAATACAAAAGTTTACAGTGAACTAAGTAGTAAAAAAGCACTGGAGAAAAGGGTTGAAGAAGTGCTTGGTAGTGAGTTTGCTGAAAATACAATTGAATTAGATGAAAAAAAAGACAATTTATCAATTACAGGATTATTAGGTTTACCTACGTATAGTTATTCTAACACAAATAATCAGTTCCTGTATGTGAATGGAAGAATAATAAATGACAAATCACTTAGCGCTATTGTAAAAGTTGCCTACAGAGACGTACTTTTCCATGATAGGTTTCCTCAAGTAATTATTAATATTAAGTGTCCATTCGACTGGGTAGATGTGAATGTTCATCCTATGAAAAATGAAGTTAGGTTTAGGGATAAAAACTTTTTGAATTCTTTTATAATAAAATCTATAAAATCAACATTGGAGAAAATGGGCCACAGAGTTGCCAACTCTAAAACGTCAGAAATTTTATATAAGATTGAGTCAACCAATGATTTACAAAAAAATATAATTTTTGAAAATAATGTTAAAAAAAAAGAAAACAATCTTATTGAATTAAAAAACGTTGAAAAAAAAAATGAGCATCAGATTCATTTTCCACTTGGTTATGCAAAAAGTCAGTTTCATGAAAATTATATCATTTCGCAGACTAAAGACGGAATTATAATAGTTGATCAGCACGCAGCACATGAGAGAATTGTATATGAAAAACTTAAAGAGGATTTCTATAATAAAAGAATTAAAACCCAGATTTTATTAATTCCAATTATAATTAATGTAGATAACTTAATGCTTTCCAATTTAAAGGAAAAATTCTTATCTCTTGAAAAATTTGGAATTAAGATTGAATTATTTGGTATGGATTCAATTATTTTACGAGAGGTACCTGCTTTGATAGCAGATAGTAATTTACAAGAATTGACAGAAAAGTTATTTGACGAGCTTACCAATGAGGATAGATTAGATTCTTTTGAAGATGAAATTAATAAAAGATGTTCGACATTAGCTTGTTACGGATCGATACGATCAGGAAGAAAACTTCAAGTTGAAGAAATGAACGACTTATTAAGAAAGATGGAGGAAACTAGGTTCTCAGGTCAATGTAATCATGGAAGACCTACTTATGTAAAATTGGATATTGCTGATATAGAAAAGCTTTTTAATAGAAAGTAGTCTTAATGTGCTTTAAGGAAATAAAATTTTGAATTTGAAACTATTTTTTCGGTAATTAAGTCAAATCCCTTTAAATTATATATCTCTGACTTTCTTGATAATTCTATTACCCCAATTGAACCTTTAATCGTAAAGTTCTTCAATCTTTCAATTAATAATTCCAAGCAAAAACTATCATAAGGTGGGTCACAAAAGAAAAGATCTGCATTAAAAAAATTACTTAATATATCATCTTTAAATATATTCAATTCTATTATTTCGGATTCCTCAGAAAGCCCAAATTTTTTACAGTTCATCTTGCAAATTCTTAAGGCATTTAGAGATTTGTCAATAAAAAAAGATTTTTTTGCACCTCTTGATAGGGCTTCTATCCCTAAAGCACCTGTTCCACAAAAAAGATCGATGACTGTACAATCATAAAATGTCTTATTTTCCTTAATTATTAATGAACTTAAAGTATTGAAAATCATTTCTTTTGCCCTATTCGAGGTTGGTCTAATAGATAAGCCGTCTGGTGTTAAAAGTTTACTTCCTTTGAATTTACCCGATATTATTTTCATCATTAAACTTTAAAGATATTAATTTTTTTTTTAATTCAAGGTTTTCAATTTCAGAAGTTTCCCCGATATTTAATTGTTTCA
>NZHH01000031.1:0-25400 GCA_002691245.1 Rickettsiales bacterium
AAATGATTCAAAAAAAATACTAAAACCATTTGGAAGCAAAGCTGACAAATTAATCCAACTAACAAATTTTGTAATTTCACGAAATAAATGAAATTTAAATCAAAAAAAGTTCCTGAAAAATTAAATAATAAGAGATTAGATAGCCTACTTAAAGAGTTGGAATTAGTTGATTCAAGAAATAAAGCGTTGGCAATGATTATTTCTGGTAATGTTTTTGTAAATGATGCTAAAGTTGATAAACCTGGGAAGTTGATAAAATGTGATACTATTATTAAATTACGACAAAATGATCATCAATGGGTATCAAGAGGGGGAGTAAAACTTGAACATTCCATCAAAGTTTTAAATATAGATCTTAAAAATAAGATTTGTTTAGATATTGGAAGCTCTACAGGAGGTTTTACAGATGTTTTGATAAGTGGAGGTGTAAAAAAAGTTTATGCAGTTGATGTGGGTTATGGTCAATTTGATTGGAGATTAAGAAATTCTGAAAAAGTAATTTTATTTGAAAGGACTAATGCAAGAAATATAAACAAAAAAATCATCAAAGAACAAATTGATTTAATTGTATGCGACGTAAGTTTTATTTCTCTTAAGATGGTTTTATTACCATCTTTAGAATTACTTAAAGATCGTTTTATTATTCTTGCCTTGATAAAACCGCAGTTTGAAGTTGAAAAGAAAAAAGTTGGGAAAGGTGGTATAATAAAAGACCCTAAAATTCATGAATATGTTTGTGAAGATATAAAAAATTGGGCAAAAGAAAATATCAATTATAAGTCAATAAAGATTATTGATAGCCCAATATTAGGCCAGAAAGGGAATAAAGAGTTTTTTATATATATAAGAAATTAGGCTTTAACTTTTTTATTTATAAGAAATAAATCAGCTAATATAATTGCAACCATTGCCTCGCCGACTGGAACTGCTCTAATTCCAACACATGGATCGTGACGACCCTTTGTAATTACAGATGTATTCTGATTTTTTAAATCAACGGTTTTTCTTTTTGTTAAAATAGAACTAGTTGGTTTTACAGCAAACTTTACAATAATATCCTGACCTGACGATATTCCGCCAAGTGTGCCACCAGAATTATTTGAGTTAAAAATTATTTTTTTATTTTTATATTTCATTTCATCAGCATTTTCCTCACCTTGCAACTCGGCGCTTCTAAAACCATTACCAATTTCAATGCCTTTAACTGCTGGAATACTCATTATACCTTGAGCAATTAAGGCATCAATTTTTGAAAAAACTGGTTCCCCAAGACCTGGTGGAACTCCTGAGGCAGTAATTTGGATTACTGCACCGATAGAAGAACCTTTTTTACGAATATTTAAAAGATATTTTTCCCAACTTTTTACAACTTTTTGATCTGGACAAAAGAAATCATTTCTATTAATTTCATTCCAATTCCAATTTTTTTCATTAATTTTTTTTTTACCAAGTTGTATTAGTGCACCTCTTATTTTTATTTTTTCACCTAAAATCTTTTTTGCTACTGCCCCAGCTGCAACTCTCATCGCAGTCTCTCTAGCTGATGCTCTACCTCCACCTCTATAATCTCTAATTCCATATTTCATTTGATAGGTATAGTCTGCATGACCCGGTCTAAATTTATCTTTGATTTCACTATAATCTTTTGATTTTTGATCTTTGTTATAAATTATTAGGGAAATTGGTGTTCCAGTGGTTTTGTTATTAAATACACCTGATAGAATTTGTACTCTATCATCTTCTTTTCTTTGAGTTGTAAATTTCGATTGTCCGGGTTTTCTTTTGTCTAAAAATTTCTGAATATATTTTTCATTGATCTCTATATTTGAAGGAACGCCTTCAATAACGCATCCAATTGCTTCACCGTGGCTTTCACCCCATGTTGTAACTTTTAATATTTGACCGAAAGAACTTCCTACCATTTTATCGTTCTACAGTAATATCCGGAGCATCAACAGATTTCATTCCGACTACATGGTAACCACAATCAACATGAATTACCTCGCCAGTCACTCCTGAAGAAAGATCAGATAAAAGATAAACAGAATTTTTTCCAACTTCTTCTATTGATGTAATTCTTCTAAGTGGAGAATTATATTCATTCCATTTCAGAATGTAACGGAAATCAGATATTCCTGAAGCAGCTAGAGTTTTTATTGGACCTGCAGAGATAGCGTTAACTCGAATGTTTTTTTTACCCAGGTCAACTGCTAAATATTTCACACTGGTTTCGAGAGCTGCTTTAGCAATTCCCATTACGTTATAATGAGGCATTACTCTCTCAGCACCCAAATATGAAAGAGTAAGAATTTGACCCCCATTTTTCATAACATTTTGAGCTCTTTGACAAAGAGAGGTAAATGAATAACATGAAACATCAAGTGTCTTTATAAAATTTTCCCTTGATGTATTAACATAATCTCCCTTCAATTGATCTTTATCTGAGAACGCTATAGAGTGAACAAGAAAATCGAATGATCCCCAGTTAACTTTAATTTTTTCAAAAAAATTATCCACACTTGAGTCTGAGGAAACATCACATTCTATTACAATTTGAGATTTACATTTCTCTGCCAGTGGAACCACTCTTTTTTTTATTGAATCATTTACATATGAAAAAGCTAGTTCTGCACCATATTCACTTAATTTTTGTGCAATACCCCATGCTATTGATCGATCATTTGCAATCCCTAGAATAATTCCTTTTTTACCTTTTAAATTTACTATTGAATCCATTTTAAAAATCCTCAATTGAAATTGTGAACCATTAACCTATATTCTTATAATATATTTCTTAACAAAAAGATATAATGAATCCTTTTAAAAAATTCAATTTATGGTTTAGCTTAGCAAAAAAAAAGCATCCATTTGATCACACTGCCTTTGCTCTTGGAACATCAGACAAAAAAAATCAACCGCATGTAAGAATGGTTCTTCTCAAGTTGATACTCGATGATGGATTTGTTTTTTTTACAAATCTTAACAGTAATAAGGGAAAACATTTTGACTTTAATAAAAATCTTTCGATGTGTTTTTATTGGGAATCCTTGAATAAACAGATCAGAATTTTAGGTAAAGGAGTTGTTTTAGATGATTTCAAATCAGACGAATATTTTGCTTCAAGGCCTAGAGGAAGTCAAATCGGTGCGTGGGTTTCAAATCAATCAAGTAAAATTAGTTCAAAAAAAATTTTAAAGAAAAAAGAGGCCGAATTTAAAAATAAGTTTGATGGTTTTTCTGTTCCCAGACCCAAACATTGGTGTGGTATCAAAATAAAACCTAATGAATTTGAGTTTTGGCAACAAGGTGAGTTTAGACTCCATGATAGAGAATTATTCAAGCTAAATAAAAATGTTTGGGTTAGACAACTTTTATCACCTTGATTAGGCTGCCTTGTTTATCTCTAAACTTTCAAAAACTGTTGATAAAGCAGATACAAGTTTTTTTATCATCTTGAACGAATGTTGAGGTGATGCAGTTATTCTTAACCTTTCCTTTCCTCTAGGTACAGTTGGAAAATTGATTGGTTGAACATAAATTTGGAAATCATCTAAAAGAATTTGACTAGCTTTCTTACATAACACAGGATCACCAATAATAACAGGAATGATATGGCTATCACTTTGGATGAATGGAATATTATTCTTCTTAAGTTGTGCTTTTAATTCATTAACTACTTTGAATAACCTTTCTCTCTCCGAAGATGAAAATTTCAGATGTCTAATTGAAGTGTAGGCTCCAGCGGCTATACACGGTGGAAGTGAAGTTGTAAATATAAAACCTGACGAGAAACTTCTTATAAAATCAATAGTTTCTTTCTTTCCTGTGATATAACCACCTATTACTCCAAATGCTTTAGCTAATGTACCTTGAATGATATCTATTTTTTCCATCACACCATCTTTTTCTGCAACGCCAGCACCCCTTTGTCCATAAATTCCAACAGCATGTACCTCATCAAGGAAAGTAAGTGCATTGTATTTTTTCGCGAGATCGCAAATTTTACTTATAGGTGCAAAGTCGCCATCCATTGAATAAACTGATTCAAAAACTATTACTTTTGACTTTGCTTTTGAATGTTTTATTAAATTATTTTCTAAATCTTGAAGATCATTATGCTTGAAGATGACCTTCTTTGCATTTGAATTTTTCATACCTTGAATCATAGAAGCATGATTTTTTTCGTCAGAAAAAAAAATACAATCTGGAAGTTTTTTACCTAAAGTTGACAAAGATGCTTGATTAGCTAAGTAGCCAGAATTAAAAAGAAGTGCAGATTCTTTTTGATGGAGATAACATAACTCTCTCTCTAAAAGTACATGATAATGATTAGTACCAGAAATGTTTCTAGTGCCTCCAGACCCAGCTCCTACTTTTGTCAACGCATCAACCATATTAGCTAACACCGATTGATTTTGACTCATTCCTAAGTAATCATTGCTACACCAAACGGTAACTTCCGATACCGAGTTGTCTTTATAGTTTAATGCTTGCGGGAAACTTCCTGCTAGTTTTTCTAAATCGGCAAAGACTCTATAATTACCTTCTAACTTAAGGTTGTTTAGACTTTTTTTGAAAAAATTTTCGTAATCTTTCATTTTTTTACAAACCTTAAAGCTGCAGAGTTAATGCAAAATCTTTTATAACTGGGTTCAGGCCCGTCGTCAAAAACATGACCCAAGTGTGCCTTACAATTTTTGCAAATAACTTCTACTCTTTTCATGCCAAAAGAATTATCAACTAATTGTTCAGTTGATTCTTTGTTAATTGAAGAATGAAAGCTTGGCCAACCGCTCTTTGACAAAAACTTGTCATTAGAACTGAATAAATCTAGACCACAACAAACACATTTATAAGTTCCTTGGTCAAAAAAGTCAAAGAATTCCCCGGAAAATGCAGGCTCAGTAGCTGCATTTTGAGTTACTTGATATGCTAATTTAGATAGCTTAGATTTTAAATCTGATTTCCTCATTCTAATTCACATATAATATAGTTATTATAAATTAAAATAGAAATATTAATAGTTTTAAGTTTTTTATGATTATAATTTTGGGTGCAGGAATAATTGGGCTTTTTTCAGCCTATAATTTATTAAAAGTAGGAAAGAAGATTAAAATCTTTGATTCAAAAAGTATTAAAGCTAACTCAACTAATGCTTCAGTGGGTATGTTGGCGCCAGCAATAGAGTCAAAACCTCAAGAACTCAAATTATATAATTTAATGAAAGAATCAAAAGATATATGGAATAAATTAAATGATGACAAAAAGTTGAGTAGGGCTATTGGATTAAAAAGTAATAATTCATTAATGATAGCATTAAATCATGATGATGAAGAAAGACTTAAATTTAAAAAAGTATACTTTGAAAAAATAGGTTATGATTGCCAATTTTTAAATTCAGAAGATACATTAAAATTAGAACCTTTTTTAAATTCAAATGTTAAGTCCTCACTTTTATGTGCGAATCAGGATCAAGTTAATCCAGAAAAATTAAAAAAATTCTTAATATCAGAGATTAAAAAAATGGGAGGGGAAATTGTCTATGGAGAAAAGATCAAGAAAATTTCTCTACAAGACAACCAATTGCTAAGTGTAAACGGCATAGATATAAATTTCGAGAAAATAGTTATTTCCTGTGGGTCTTGGAGCAATGAAATAATTTCAAACTCATTTGGATTAAAACTTCCTCTTGTTCCACTAAAAGGAGTCTCAATTTTAGTCAATTCTATATATGATAAACTCAATCACAACTTATGGTTTAGAAATATTTATGCTGCACCAAGAGATGACGGAATTATTGCAATTGGTGCCACTGAAGATGAAAAAGGTTTTGATAGTTCAATCAAATTAGATGAATTACATTATTTAACTAAATCTATTTGGGAATCATTCCCCAAATTAGAGGATCTTAATTTAAGAGAGATAAGGGTAGGTTTAAGGCCAGCTGTAATTGACGGCAATCCAGTTTTAGGTATTTTGCCAAAAGTCTCGTCGAAAATTATTTGTGCATTTGGTCATTATCGTCACGGAGTTTTGTTAGCTCCGATAACTGCTAATATTGTNACTGAATATGTTTTAGATAAAAAGATTCCTGAAAAATATAAATTTTTTTCTCCAAGTAGATTTAATTTATAAATATTTTNGTTTATCATTAATNAATGAAAGAAATNGGAAATAAATATTCTATTAATGGAAAAATTTTTGAATGTAATTTAGAAAAACCTTTTTTGTCATACTTAATTGAAAGTTTTTTAAAAAAAAATAACAGTTCTAGATATAATATAGCTGTAGCTGTTAATGATGTTTTGGTTGAAAAGTACAAATGGAAAAGAAAAAAAATATTTAANGGAGATAAAATTGAAATTGTTTCTCCTTTTTTTGGNGGCTAAAGATGTCCAAAGATGATCTTGTCATTGATGGTGTGAGACTAAAATCAAGATTAATTATGGGAACTGCCATGTANCCCAANACNAGTGTGNTAAACAAGGCATTGATTGCTTCAGAAACAGAAATAATTACTCTAGCTATCAGNCGNATTAATCTTGCAAGTAAAGANGGGTTTTTAAATCAAATAGAAAAAAAATACAAACTTTTACCAAATACTGCAGGCTGTTATACCAAAAAAGAAGCAATTTTAACTGCAGAGTTGGCCAGAGAAACATTANAAACNAATTGGATAAAATTGGAANTAATAAATGATGAAGAAATGTTATTACCTGANCCAATTGAATTATATGAATGTTGTANAGATCTTATNAGNAAAAAATTCAAAATTTTTGTTTATTGCTCTGATGATCCAGTTTTATGCAAANGATTAGAAGATTTAGGCTGTGAAGTGATAATGCCATTAATATCTCCAATTGGTTCTGGTTTAGGNATTAGAAATGAGCACAATCTAGAAATAATTAGAAAAATGTGTTCTGGGAAAATATTTGTTGATGCCGGAATTGGAAAACCAAGTGATGCTGCTAAGGTNATGGAGTTAGGNTTTGATGGAGTTTTATTAAATTCATCAGTCGCAAGATCNCTCGACCCTGAAACAATGGCTAATGCAATGAAGTTGGCTGTTATATCTGGAAGAAAAGGTTACTTATCCGGTTTAATTGAAAAAAAAAAAAATGCGATGGGTAGTACTACATTCAAAGGTAAGATTTCTAATTTTTAACATTCATATTCGATAAGAATTTTTCAATTAATTTGATTTCANTACTACTTAAAATTTTTTTTCTGTATGCTTCNTCTAAAATGAACTTCCAATTAGTNAGGTATATAACTTCAATATTTTGTTTNTTGAATTTAAAATAATCTCCAATAATACCGTAATTAAAAATTACAAAAATTGCTTTTGTTTTTGCTCCTGCTCGCTCTATTGCCTCTAAAAAATTTAACTTACTTCCACCATCCGTCATTAAATCTTCAACAAGTATTATATTTTCTTTGTTTTTAATNACCCCCTCAATTTGTGAATTTCTTCCGAATTTCTTCTTTTCTTTTCTTACATAAATCATAGGAAGGTTTAAACTTTCGGACACCAAAGAAGCAAATGGTATTCCCGCAGTTTCACCTCCAGCGACATTGCTTATTTTCTTAATATCAACTTTTTCTTTAATTTTTTTGATTCCAAAATTAATAAGCTTTTTTCTCTCTTTTGGAAAAGAAATTATTCTTCTGCAATCACAATAGACTGGACTATTTTTTCCAGACGTGAGTTTAAATTGTTTTTTTGGACTAAAATTTACACATTGAATATCAAGAAGTATTTCTGCAGCAAAATTACATATTNTTTTTTTCATCTGGTATAATATTTACATGATTTCAAAAAAATTGATAACTTTTTTATTACAATGGATNTCTCTNAACACAGANTATGATNCGAGTAAATTTGATTTTCGATTGAAAATTATTGAAANNAANGAGTTGCAACAAATTGTTTGTGNTGGAAAATGTCCAGTACTTGGATTTTTTTCTAAAGAATCTGGGATTCTATTAGTAGAAATGAACTTTGAAAATATTTGTAATCAATCTATTCTACTTCACGAAATGATCCACTTTTTTCAGGAAAGCAGTCTTGAAAATGTTTTTAAAGAAAAAGAAGCCTATTATTTGCAAAATAAATTTTTAGAGGAATTTTCATTAAAAAATGATATGATCGAAATCTTAAATGTAAAAAAATGTAGATCAAATCAAATTAAAGATTTATTTTAGTGGAGTTAGAAATGAGTGGATATAAAACAGATTTAGAAATAGCAAGAGATGCAAACAAACTGCCAATTGCAAAAATTGCTTCAGATAGGTTGTCAATTGATCAAAAAGACTTGGTTCCTTATGGGCATTATAAAGCTAAAATAAATTCTGAGTTTATAGATAAAATTAATAAAAATAATGACGGAAAGCTCATCTTAGTTACTGCTATGACACCAACAACAGCTGGTGAGGGTAAAACAACAACATCTGTTGGTTTAACCGATGGTTTAAATTATATTGGAAAAAAAGCAATGGTAGCTTTAAGAGAACCTAGTCTTGGACCATGTTTTGGCATGAAAGGTGGAGCTGCTGGTGGAGGATATGCTCAAGTTGTACCAATGGAAGATATTAATTTACATTTTACAGGTGACTTTCATGCAATAACATCTTCCCATATGCTATTGTCTGCAATGGTAGACAATCATATATACTGGAATTTAGATCCAAAGCTTGATTCTAGAAGAGTCAGTTGGAGAAGAGTTGTGGATATGAATGATAGAGCTCTTCGCTCTATAACTAATTCTCTAGGGGGAGTTTCAAATGGATTCTCGCGTGAAGACGGATTTGATATTACAGTTGCATCAGAAGTAATGGCTATTATCTGTCTATCTAAAAGTTTTGATGACCTAAAATCAAGATTAGGAAAGATAATTGTTGGTTATACAAGAGATTTAACTCCAATTTTTTGTAAGGATATTAAAGCAGATGGAGCAATGTCAGTTCTACTTAAAGACGCAATGCAACCCAATTTGGTACAAACATTGGAGAATAACCCGGCATTTATTCATGGGGGACCTTTTGCTAATATTGCTCACGGTTGCAACACTGTGATTGCAACTCAAACAGCTTTAAAACTATCAGATTATGTAGTAACTGAAGCAGGGTTTGGAGCTGACTTGGGAGCAGAAAAATTTATTAATATCAAATGTAGGAAAGCAGGTCTGTCACCATCATGTGCGGTAGTTGTAGCAACAGTCAGAGCTTTGAAATTGCATGGAAATGCAGATTCCAAAAATTTAGGAGAAGAAAATTTAAAAGCTGTTGAAGATGGACTACCTAATCTCCTTAGACATTTAGAAAATCTCGCAAAGTTTGGTATACCAACAGTTGTTGCACTAAATAGATTTCCTACTGATACAGAAGATGAGATCTCTAAAGTAATTGATGTTTGCAAAAAAAATGGTGTAAATGCTGTATTAGCAGAACACTGGAAAGATGGAGGAAAGGGGGCTTCAAAGTTAGCTGAAACAGTCATAGATACAATAGAGAAAAACAATTCTAAACTTAAATTCTTGTATGATGATAAAGATAGCCCTGAGGAAAAGATAAAAACAATTGCTAAAGAAATATATAGAGCAGATAGTGTAAGTTTTTCCTCACCTGCCAGAAAAAAACTTAGCGAAATATCTAAGCTAGGATATGATCATTTTCCAGTCTGTATGGCTAAAACCCAATATAGTTTTTCAACAGATCCAACAAAAAAATGCGCTCCATCTAATCATAACATTGAAATCAGGGAAATAAGACTTTCAGCAGGTGCAGAATTTATAGTTGCCATTGCTGGCGAAATAATGACAATGCCTGGATTACCAAAAAAACCAGCCGCATATGAAGTTCACATAGATTCTAATGGAGACATTCAAGGTTTGTTTTAGATAATTTTTTTATAAAGCTTAAAAAAACCTTCATTCACAATTTTCGTTGAAAACTTTTCTTCAACCAACTTCCTTCCATTTTTCCCAAATTTTCTTGCAAGTTTTGGATTAAATAAAAGCTTTTTTATTGCCATTGCTAAAAGTTCACTGTTTTTTGGAGGCACTAGTAAGCCATTGTAATTATTTATGCAAATATCTTTGCATCCTGCGACATCTGAGGTAATTATAGGTAATTCACAACTAGCAGCTTCTAAAAGCGATTTTGGAAGACCTTCTCTGTAAGATGGTAAAATAGCAATCTTGGAAATCTGTAAAAATGGTAAAACATTTTTCTGTTTACCCTTCCAAATAATGAGTTTTTCTTTGTTCCAGTCTTTTAATTTTTCAACATTAATTGAAGATTTGTTTTCCTTATCAGTGTCACCTATGACAAGAACGTTTAATTTTGTTGTATGTTTCAAGTATCTTAAAGCTTCAATCAGTTCTAAAAAGCCTTTATCATATAAAATTCTTGAATGAAAAATTAGATCATATTTTTTTTTTATATTTTTAGTTTTAAATTTATTTGTATTAATACCCGAACCGCGGATAATAAAAGTTCGTGAATTTTTTATCAATCCAAGACTTTTAATTTGATCCTTATCATCATTGTTTTGAAAAACAAAACTAGTATTTTTCTTAACAAGGAATGTTTTTATTAAAAAAATGTAGGTAAATTTTAAAATCCTAGTTGATATTCTTTTATCAATAAAGAGAAATCCTAAACCTACAATACACATTATTAACTTGGTTTTTTTAGTTAAGATTGAAATTAAAGACGAATAAAGTATCGGTTTTAATGCTATACTTTGTATTACATCTGGTTTAAATTTCATTACAGTAAAAAAAAAGTCTAGAATGTTTTTAATTTCTATTAAAGGATTTAATGATCCTCTTATGAAATCAATATTTTTTGTTTTAAAACCAAGCTTCCTTATTTTCTTTTCATGATTTAAAAACTTACAAATTATTAGAATATCAAAACCTTTTTTTAGAGCAGACTGGGCTTGATCTATCTTATGTGATAAGAAATATTGATCTTCACTTACAAAATATAAAAGTTTATACTTTTTCATGGTTTAATTTAAAAATGTTATATTATATTATTTTTGGAATAATTTTAGCAACTATTTTGCTAACACTTTTTTTAGAGCTAGTTCATTCTTCCAGAGAAAAATTTAAGAAGAATCTCAAGTTTTTAAGTTTTATATTTATTGTAGGTATAATTATAATAATAATGTCAAAGTTCCCAAAAATTATATCCCTTATACCTGCAATCTTTTTAATTATCTACAGGTGGCGTTTTGTAATTGAAATATTATCAAAGATTATATTTATTAGACAAAGAAAAAAAAAATATTCAAGTAAATTAGATAAAATACAAGCCTTAGAAATTTTAGGACTGTCAGAAAAAGCTAGTAAGACTGAAATATTAAAAAAATATCAAGATTTAATGAAAAAAAATCACCCTGACAAAGGTGGGTCAGAGTGGATAACAAAGAAATTAAATCAAGCAAGAGAAACTCTTTTAAGTTGAGATTTTTTTTTTTTCCTTTAACCTTTGCAACAATGTTAAAAAAAATTAGAAAAGCAATTTTTCCTATTGCAGGATTGGGTTCAAGGTTCTTGCCGGCAACAAAAGTTATTCCTAAAGAAATGCTTATAATCCTCGATAAACCAATCCTAGAGTGGGCTGTAATTGAAGCAGCAAAATCTGGAATCGAAGAAATGATTTTTGTGACATCATCCAAGAAAAGTTCAATTATTGAACATTTTGATCGAACAAAACCTCTTGAGGTTCTGCTTAAGAAAAAAAAGAAAAAAGACCAGTTAATTTCCATACAAAGTCAAAATCTATTGGGAAATTTTACTTATGTTATTCAAGATGAACCAAAAGGATTAGGTCATGCTGTTTGGTGTGCTAGAAGATTTATTGATCATAATGAAAACTTTGCTGTAATTCTTCCCGATGATATAATCCTTTCAAAAACGCCAGTTTTAAAGCAACTTATAAATATCTCTGAAAAAACAAATGGAGGATCAGTCTTAGCATTAGAAAAAGTTCCTAAAAAAGAGGTT
The DNA here is from genome assembly GCA_002691245.1 of Rickettsiales bacterium. GTDB lineage: Bacteria > Pseudomonadota > Alphaproteobacteria > Methylaequorales > Methylaequoraceae > Methylaequor. The sequence continues at coordinate 12,018 of NZHH01000031.1, forward strand.
TTCAAATATGGAGTAATTGACCCAAAAGAGAAAATTAAAAACTTCTATTCTGTTAAAAATTTAGTGGAGAAACCAAAACCAGAAAAAGCTCCTTCTAGTCTTACTGTAGTTGGAAGATATGTTTTAAACTATAAGATATTCAATGAACTTAACAAGAAAAAAAAAGGATACGGAAACGAAATCCAACTTACAGATAGTCTTAAAACCCTGATTAAAAAACCTGGTTTATTTGGACTTGAATTTGAAGGTAGTAGATTCGATTGTGGCAGTAAACTCGGTTTTGTAGAGGCAAATATTAATTTTGGACTTAAAGACAAAACAATTAATAATAATTTAAAAAAAATATTGAGGAGTTTATGAAGATCACAGTAGTAGGAACAGGATACGTAGGTTTAGTATCAGGAACATGTTTTGCTGAATTTGGAGTGAACGTTGTATGTGTTGATAAAGACATTGATAAAATCAATAAATTAAAGAGAGGTATTATTCCTATCTATGAGCCAGGTCTAGAAGAGTTGGTTAAAAAAAATATAGAAGAGAAAAGACTTTTTTTTGAGACAGATCTTTCTAAATCCATGAAGGATTCTTCAGCGATTTTTATCGCAGTTGGCACTCCTTCAAGAAGAGGGGATGGTCATGCCGACTTAAGTTATGTTTATTCAGCAGCAGAAGAAATTGGTAAAAACTTAAGTCAATATTCAGTTGTAATAAATAAATCAACTGTTCCAATAGGAACAGGTAAAAAAGTATTCCAAATTATAAAAAAAATAAATCCTAAAGCAAATTTTGATGTTGCATCCAACCCTGAGTTTCTGCGAGAAGGTTCTGCAATAAATGATTTCATGAGACCTGATAGAGTTGTTATTGGTTGTGAGAGTGAAAAAGCAAAAAATATATTAAAGGAATTGTATAGACCATTATTTTTGTTAGAAACACCAATATTGTTCACAAAAATGGAAACAGCTGAATTAATAAAGTATGCTGCTAATTCTTTTCTTGCTACAAAAATAACTTTTATAAATGAAATATCTGATCTCTGTGAAAAAGTTGGCGCTAATGTCGGAGATGTTTCAATTGGTATTGGGTTGGATGGAAGAATTGGAAAAAAATTTCTTCATCCCGGTCCTGGATATGGAGGTTCATGCTTTCCAAAAGATACATTAGCTCTAGTAAAAACCGCTCAGGACTACAAATCTCCATTAAAATTAGTTGAACATGTCGTCAAAAGTAATAAACAAAGAAAAAGATTAATGTATAAAAAAATTATAAATGCACTTCCAAAAAAAAATTCTAACAAAATAATAACAATTTTAGGCTTGACATTTAAACCTAATACTGACGATATGAGAGATAGTCCTAGCCTAGATATTATTCCCTCCTTGATAAAAGAAAAATTTACACTAAAAGTTTTTGACCCTGAGGGTATGGATGAAGCAAAAAAGTATTTTTCCAAATACAAAGAGAGAATTATTTGGTGTAAAGATTCTTATGAAGCATCAAATAATTCAGAAGCTCTTGTTATACTTACAGAATGGAATCAGTTTAGAGCATTAGACTTAACTAAGTTAAAAAAAATACTAAAAAATAAAATAATAATCGATCTTCGAAATATCTATAATCCTAAAGAAATAATTGAAAAAGGTTTTAAATATTTTTCAATAGGAAGACCTGATAAGTGTTAAAAAAAGTAAAGTATAGATTCCATGAATCAATTATTAGATCATACGATATAAGAGGGGTTTATGACAATACCCTTGATTGTAAGGACGCGAGAGTTATTGGAAATTTATTAGGAATAAAAATCGGAGAAAAAAAAACAATTAACGTCGGATACGACGGTAGAAATTCTTCAGTTCCTTTAAAAAAAAGCTTAATAAATGGAATTTTAGAAACTGGGGCAAATGTTTGTGAGATTGGCTTAGTTCCCACCCCTTTACTTTACTATTCTTGTGTTCATAACAATGCTGATGCAGGCATAATGATAACAGGGTCTCACAACCCCAAGGATTACAATGGATTCAAAATTATTTACAAAAAAATGCCATTTTATGGTGAGGATCTAAAAAAAATAGCAAAAGAAGCCGTAGATTATGAGTTTGATCAAAAAAAAGGGAAAAAACAAAAAATTGATCTTCAAGAAAACTATATCAGTAATATTCTTAAAGATTTTAATCAAGAAAAAAAAATTAATGTTGTTTGGGATGCAGGCAATGGATCAGCAGGAAATGTCATGACAGCTTTATCTCAAAGAATTTCAGGTTCACAAAAATTGCTTTTCAATAAAATTGACGGAGATTTTCCAAACCATCATCCAGATCCATCAGATCCAAAAAATTTATTATTTTGTCAAAATGAAATAAAAAAAAATAAGTTTGATTTGGGTATTGCATTTGATGGTGATGGAGACAGAATTGGGGTTGTTGATGATAAGTCTAGAATTATACCTGGAGATATTTTGTTATTAATTTTAGCAAAGGATTTAATTGAGAAAAATAAAAATATTTCAATAATAGGTGATGTAAAATGTAGTCAGGTTTTATTTGATGAAGTTAAAAGGTATGGAGCCAAACCAATTATTTCTCAAACAGGTCATAGTCATGTAAAAGTTAATATGAAGATACAAAACGCAGAGTTGGCTGGTGAAATGAGTGGACATATCTTTTACAAAAAAAATTATGGATTTGATGACGCACTTTTTGCTAGCCTTGAATTAATAAAGATATTGTCGTCATCAAAAAAAAAACTTTCTGAAATGGTAGATGAAGCTCCTAAAGTATTCAATACACCTGAAATAAGAATAGAATGTGATGATGATAAAAAATTTAAACTCATAGATATGATTTCAAAAGAACAAAAAAAATTAAAAAAAAACATTATTGATATTGATGGTTTGAGAGTTTCTTCAAAAAATGGTTGGTGGTTACTTAGAGCTTCAAACACACAACCAGGAATTGTTTTAAGATGTGAAGCAAAAACTCCTGAAGAACTAAACAAACAAATTTTTGCAGTAAAAAAAGCAATTGAAGAGTTTGACCCATCTCTTTCTAAAAAATTTTGATTGAAAATCAATCAAGATATTTTTATTTTAATAACTGGATATAAATATGACTAATGCAAATAAAAGTTTTTCTACAGATCTTGCAACTAAAGAAAAAGTAGATGCAAAAAAACCTAAATTATATAAAGTAATTTTATTAAATGACGATTATACTCCTATGGAATATGTGGTAAGGTTGTTGAAGGTTGTTTTTAAGAAGAGTGAGAGTGAGGCTGTAAATATTATGCTAATGGTACACAAAAAAGGATCGGGGATATGTGGGATATTTACTAAAGAAATTGCTGAAACAAAAGTAAAAGCTGTATTGACAATGGCAAAAACTGATCAGCACCCTTTAAAATGTATTATGGAGCAAGAATCATGATTTCAGAAGAACTCGAAAAAACACTTCAGAGAACTCAACAATACGCTCAATCCTTCAATCATCAATATATGACTTTAGAGCACCTTTTGTTGTCTATGTTAGATGATAACGACGTCTTAAAAGTGATGGAAGCTTGTGTGGTGGATATCAAGAAACTAAAAGATAGCGTGAAAAAGTTTGTAGAATTTAATTTGAAAGATCTTGTTGTTGACGGATCTGATAAGGAAATTAAGCCAACTCTTGGTTTTCAGCGAGTCATTCAAAGAGCGGTTATCCACGTGCAATCCTCTGGCAAAGATGAGGCTAATGCAACCAATGTTTTAGTAGCTATCTTTAGTGAAAGGGAATCGCACGCAGTATATTTTTTGCAAAAACAGAACCTAAATAGATTAGATGTGGTTAATTATCTATCACATGGTATTGAAAAGGAATCTAAATTTGAAACTGATACAGATTTAATTGAAGAATCAAATAGTGAAAACGAACCTAAAAAATCTAATGAAGTTATTGAAAAATTTTGCGTTGATCTTAACAAAAAAGCGATTGAGGGAAAAATTGATCCAATTATTGGAAGGGATAAAGAGATTTCTAGAACTATTCATGTTCTTGCGAGAAGAAATAAAAACAACCCTATTTTTGTAGGTGACCCTGGTGTTGGAAAAACTGCGCTTGCTGAGGGGTTAGCATTGAAAATAACTAAAAAAGAAGTACCAAATGTCCTATCTGAAGCAAAAATATTTTCATTAGACCTAGGAGCATTATTAGCTGGAACAAAGTTTCGAGGAGATTTTGAGGAGCGCTTAAAAAAAGTAATGGATTTTTTTAATAAGTTTGAAAATTACATTTTGTTCATAGATGAAATTCATACGCTTATTGGTGCAGGTGGAACAAATTCAGGTTCAATGGATGCTTCTAATATTTTAAAACCGGCACTAACGAAGGGGACTTTTAAATGTATAGGGTCAACCACTTACAGTGAATATAGAAATTATTTTGAAAAAGATAGAGCTTTGTGTAGACGATTTCAAAAGATTGATGTTGAAGAACCTTCTATTGAGGATTCAATCAAAATTCTTAAAGGACTTAAGACTTATTATGAAAACTTCCATAATGTTACATTTGAGGAAGAATGTCCTAAAGAAGCTGTAAACCTCTCGAAAAAGTATTTGATAAATCTCAAATTACCAGATAACGCTCTAGATGTTCTTGACGAAACAGCTGCTGCAGTAAAAATAAATGATAAAAGACATTCAAAAAAAATTAACAAACTAGATATACAAAATACAGTTTCAAAGATTGCCAATATTCCTGAAAATAGTATTAAATCTGATGAAAAAGTAAAACTTAAAAACTTGGAACGAGATCTTAAAACCTTAATATTTGGACAAGACAAAGCCATAAAAATTGTTTCTTCATCAATAAAATTATCAAAGGTTGGATTAAGAAACAAAGACAAGCCAATAGGATCGTTTTTGTTTTCAGGACCAACTGGTGTTGGAAAAACAGAACTAACCAAGCAATTGGCTAGTATTATGAAAATGAATTTTGTTAGGTTTGATATGTCTGAGTATATGGAAAGGCATAGTGTATCAAAACTTATTGGAGCCCCACCAGGATATGTTGGCTTCGATCAGGGAGGTCTTCTTACGGATGCAATTGATAAAAGTCCTTATTCAGTAGTGCTTTTAGATGAAATAGAAAAAGCTCATCCAGATCTTTTTAATATTTTACTTCAGGTGATGGATTACGGAAAACTCACAGACCACTTAGGAAAGAAAGTTGATTTTACGAATGTTATTTTAATTATGACGAGTAACATTGGTGCTGAGGATTTGATTAAGGAAAATGTCGGCTTCTTGGGGGATAGTGTTGAGAACGATAACGAAAAAGCCGTTAAAAAGTTTTTCAGTCCTGAATTTAGAAATAGGTTGGATGCCGTAGTAAATTTTGCGATGTTAAGCAAACAAAACTCTATAAAGGTTGTAGATAAATTTTTAATGGAATTAGAGTCGATCTTGCTTGAAAAAAACATTTCTTTGAATGTAAGTGAAAACGCCAAATCAAAGATTTTAGAATTGGGCTTTGACGTTATTAACGGAGCAAGACCCATGGCAAGAATCATTCAAGAAAAAATTAAAGTTCCACTTGCAGAAATAATGTTAAAAAAATCTAATAAGTTAGATAATATAAAAGTTGATTTTTGTAATGATAAGAATAAATTTAAATTCTCTTTTACCAATAGTCAAAGAAAACTCGTTACTGTGTTTGCGGAAGACTAAAAGGAGAATATTTTTTTAAAAGAGTTGAAGTCTCTACCATCTTATAACTTTCCTGTACTAAAAACTTTTTTATTGGATCTCGTAGAATTTCGTTTCTAAACCAGTGGTTACTATAAGTAAGGCATGGAAGATATCCTCTGGATATTTTGTGCTCTCCTTGTGCCCCAGCCTCAATTTTTGATAATTTATTTTTTATTGCATAATCAATTGCTTGGTAATAACAAAGCTCAAAATGTAAATAAGGAATTTCCTCTAGGCATCCCCAGTATCTTCCATACAGTGTATCTTTTCCTATAAAATGTATTGAGCAGCCTAGAACTTTTTGTCCTTGATATGCAGTTACTAAAAGCATTCTTTTTGCCGTTGAAAATTTGATTAATCCTCTAAAAAAATCGTAATTTAAATAAGGTCTAGACCATTTTTTATCAATGGTATTTAAATAACACTTATAAAGTAAAATTATGTCACCTTCCTTTATCATTTCTCCTTCTTTGTGAACAAATGAGATATTTTTTTCTTTTAAGGAGTTTCGCTCTTTCAATATACTTTTTTTTTTCCTGCTTTTCATAGTATCCAAATAATCTTGAAAACTAGAAAAAGAATGATTTGTCCAATGATATTGAATTCCTATTCTTTGAAAAAAATTATAATTTTTCAATATATTTGAAATATTTTGATTTACAAAATTTATGTGAAACGAAGATGTCTCGGATTTTCTTAGGAATTCTTGAAGTGGTTGAATAATATTTTCAATATCAATTGATTCTTTTGAGTAAATAAATTTAGATCTATTTACTGGTGTAAAGGGTATCGCAGATAAATATTTTGGAAAGTAGTCAGAACCAACTTGATAATAAGCTTGTTCAAAAGCTTGATCAAAAATATATTCACCCTGTGAATTTAATTTTTTAAAATTTGGAATAAAACCAATAATCTCATTGTCTTTTTCAATTATTAAATGTTTAGGGATCCATCCTGTATCTTTACTTGTACAGTTTGTGTCTTCGAGAAGCTTAAAAAAACTATACGTTAGAAACGGAGATGAATCTTTAAAATTTTTCAAACAAAAGTCTTTAGCTTGTTCAATACTATCGATGGTTTCCAACTTCATATATTATAATTAAGATATGGAAAATATTGCTTCTATTTCAACAAGTGAATTCAAAGGCAAACTTGAAACTCCAATAGCAACTCTGCTGTGATACCCTTCCTCTCCGAGCACTTTAACTATCAAGTCTGAGGAAAAGTTTAATATTTTTGGATGATCAGGAAATCCATCCTCGCAATTAAAATATCCTTTAAGGCTACAACATTTAATCTTTTTTATAATAGTATCATTTTCTTTAACACAGTCACACAGATTCCAAAGTAAATTGGAAGTAGTAAGCTCAACTGCTGATTGAAGGAGAGTTAGATTAGTATCTTTTTTAATCTTTCCTGTATATCTTATTCCTTGATTTGTTAATGGTAACTGTCCTGAAATAAAAACAAAATTATTACTTAGGATAAATGGCTTGTAGTTAGCTAAGGTTTTATTTTTTGATAGATTTCTATCTATTTTTAAAGAAATTAGTTTGGTTTCTAAAAAATCATTCATCTATTGTATGATTGCAAGTAAGACATTTAATTTTTTTTGCGTATTTGTATAAAGTAAAGTTACCACATTTATCGCATGGATCGCCTTCGAATTTGTAATCATTTTGAATCCTTTGAGTTTGTGTCTTTTCATTTTCATTGGTTATCAATGTAAGATTATTGTCAAAGACTTTTTTTCTGATGTATCCCTTGCTTGCAAATTCTTTAAGAACAATCTCTGCATCTTTGTTTTTATTTTTTACATATTCATTTGGAATTAATTCAGTAGTTTCGCTCCGATCATGATTGCTAAAATCGTCTCTTCCTAGATATGAAATTGCTAATTCTTTAAAAATATAATCTAACACTGAAGTTGAGAATTTGATTTCTGTGTTTCCATGTACTTCTCCACTTGGTTCAAAACGGGTAAACGTAAATGCTTCTACAAACTCCTCTAAAGGCACTCCATATTGCAAGCCAATTGAAACTGCTATTGCAAAATTATTCATAAGGCTTCTAAATGCAGCTCCCTCTTTGTGCATATCTATAAATATTTCTCCAATAGAGCCGTCCATATATTCGCCTGTCCTCAGATAAACTTTATGTTTGTTAATTGATGCTTTTTGTGTATAACCTTTTCTCCGATGTGGTAGTTTCCTTCTTATCACATTAGATAGTTGTTCATTATCACTATCCTTCAAACTATTTATTTGATCAGCTAATAGCTTTTTGTCTTTTTCAATTCTTTTTAAGATGCTAGTTTTATTTGAATCGTTTATCGACAAAGCGTGTTTTTGAAATTTATCAATAAAATTGTCGATAAAGTTTTTTAAATCGTTATATTTATCCATATAAATTATTAATTTAAATATATCTTATGAGTCTATCATATAATTCTTGGTTTTTTAAAATATATTGCAATATTTTTGCAAAAAGAATAGGAGAAGATTCATATGGAAATCTTTATTACGAGAAAAAGAACGTGTCTAATAAAAATAATTTTAGACAAAGACGCCTAGTGATTTATAATGGTGTTGTAGAAGCCAGTAAGATTCCCCAAGAGTGGAATGCATGGTTGCATCATATGACTGATAAAGTACCGGAAAAGAACAATAAGGATATGCCTGCTTGGGTAAAAGAACACGTTCCAAACCTTACTGGAACACCATTTGCTTATGAATATAAAGACAAGAAAGATTCGACAAAAATTAAAAATACTTATTCCATTTGGAAACCCAAATGAATTTGAGAATTAAAAAATTTATCTTTGGGCTAGTCACTTTCATAATCTTACTAAATCTTATTTTTTCAAAGAAAGAAGTAAATAATAAGGACTACTCTAGCTATGTTGCATCATTTAATAAAATAGATGGAGTGGGGATTGGAACTGAAGTTATGATTTCAGGAATAAAAGTTGGACAAGTTAATAATATTACAATAGATAAAAACTATCCTCAGATTTCTTTCAATGTACAAAAAGATTTATTTATTTCAGATGATTCGTCAATTTCAATCCAAACTGATGGTTTGTTTGGTAAGAAATTTCTCTTAATTGAAGTTGGAGGTAGCGAAAATAACTTGAAAAATGGGGATAAATTTTCTTTCACAGAAGACTCTATTGTAATTGAGGATTTATTAGAAAAAATCATAGAAATTGGAGAAAAAAATAAACTATTATGAAGAATAACTACATTGAATCTATATTAGGCGGAATTACTTTGATAATAGCATCGTTATTTCTACTAAAATTTATTTTTGTTAATACGGATAAGTCTTTAGACAGCTCATACATATTATACGCCAAATTCCTAAAAGTCGGTGGTGTAATGATAGGAAACGATGTTAAGTTAAGCGGTGTAAAAGTAGGTGTTGTGTCTGATGTAAAATTAGATGAAGATTACATGGCGGAGGTAGAATTTAAAATTTACTCAGATATAAAAATTCCTACCAAAGTGATTATTACGGTTTCTAATGATGGTATATTAGGCAATAAGTATTTATCAATAACACCATTAAACAGGGATTCAGAAGATTACCTTAATGCTAGAAGCGAAATAAAGAATGTTAAGGATTTTGAATCAATTGAGGATCAAGTAAGTAAAATAATTTTTTTAGCAACGCAATAGAATGAATAAAGGTTCAAATAAAGAATTTTTGTGGATTGATAAATCAAAAAAGGTTATTTCGTGTGAGGAGACAAACAAAGTTTTAAATGAAAACTTTCTAGAAGTTTCTATGTTGATCCAAAATACATACGATGATGCAGTTCTGCTAGGCTGTGACGAGGATGATTTTAAAAATAAATTAACTGATTTATTGTCAAGCTTAGAATTTTCAATTGGTAAAGAATGAAACTATTTTTAGTTTTACATTTTTTTTGTATCTTATTTTTTAATTATTCAGCTTCACAAGAAATCAGTTGTCAGGGAGCCATCCTGAGAATTTTAAATAAAACAACTAATGAGAAAGTTTTTTTTACAGTACCAGTCTCTCAAACCATTGAACTTGAAAATTCAAATATAATTGTGCATAAGTGCGTTAAAATAGAAAATAAAAGTAAAAATGAAGAAATTGCTTTAATCACGCATAATTATAATGAGTTAGTAGGTTCAGAAAATAATTTTTTTGGATGGATATTCAAATCTTCTCAATATCTAAATTCACCAAAAAACCCATTGTATGATATAAAACTTCAGGAATGTTTGGAAGAAGACCCAATATTTCTTAAAAATAATTAGCTTATTCAAAATAATCAAATGATAATTTATTCAATTTCTTTTGAAAACTTACCATTTTTGAATCTTTGTTTTGTTGAAGAATCTTTTGGTATTCCAACTTTGTAATTTTTTTTGTTCCAAACTGTTTTAAGTGTTCAGAGTAAAATTGTGTATCTATAAATTTACAATCATTTTGTTTAAGCAAAGCCGCCAGATAAACCAGTGCAACCTTACTTGCATTTTTTTCTAAACTAAACATACTCTCACCACAAAATATTTTTCCAATAATAATGCCATACAGTCCTCCAACTAATTTTTCTTCTTTAAAACACTCAATAGATTTTGCAAATCCTAATTTATGAAGCTCGATATAATTTTCTATAATTTGTTTATTTATCCATGAACTTTTTCTAAATTTATTTTTTGAACAAAGTTTAATGACCTCTTGAAAACATGTATTTATTTTTATGTTATATTTATTTTGCTTAATTACTTTTTTCAAACTTTTAGTTACCTTAAATTCTTTTAAATCTATAATACCTCTTTCTTTTGGTTCTACCCAGTAAATGTATGGATCATAATTAGAGTCTGACATTGGAAAGAGTCCCTTTTCATAAGCCTTTAAAACTAAATCTGTTGAAAGGAACATGTCTTACGAATTAATTTTATCATACCAACTAATATCAAACTTTGCTTCACGAAAATTCTTGTGATTTAAAATAAGTTTTAGCGCCTGAATATTAGTGTCGATGCCTTCTATTACATATTCATCAAGGGCTCTTATCAATCTCATAATGCATTCTTTACGATCTTTTCCTTTAGAAATAATTTTAGCAACCAAGCCATCATAAAATGAAGTCACACTACAACCAGAGTAAAGCAGTGAATCTATTCTGATTCCTGGACCTCCTGGTGGGTGATAGGTTTTAACTAGTCCGGTTGAAGGAAACAAAGTTAATGGGTTTTCCGCATTAATTCTACACTCTATGGAATGACAATTTTCCTTAATGTCTTTTTGATCAAAAGAGAGTTTTCCTCCTGAGGCAACATTGATTTGTTCTTTAACGAGATCAATATTGAAAACTTCCTCTGATATGGTGTGTTCAACTTGAAGCCTTGTGTTCATCTCAATAAAATAAAATTCTCCTTTGCTGTAAAGATATTCAATTGTGCCAAGACTTTGATATCCAATATCCCTAAATGCAGTAAGAGTGAGATCATAGACTTTTTGTCTTTCAGCATTACTGATTCCAGGGCTAGGACATTCCTCGATAATTTTCTGGTTTCTTCTTTGGATTGAGCATTCTCTTTCTCCAATATGAATCATTCTTCCATTTTTATCTCCAATAATTTGGACTTCGATATGCCTTGGATTTTCAATAAATTTTTCTATGTAGACGTTATCATTCCCAAAGCTTTGAACAGCTTCTTGTTTGGCCAATATGAAGTTATCTTTGAGCATATGCTCATCAAAAACTTTTTTAATGCCCCTGCCACCTCCACCATTACTAGCTTTAATCAAAATTGGATAACCAAGATCCTTTGCAATATTTTTGGCTTAGGTCAAGTTTTTAACATTTTTATTACTTCCTGGGATAATAGGTAAACCAAGGCTTTTTGCAAAATTTTTAGCTTTTACTTTATTAGCCATTGTTTCGATATGCTCCGCCTTTGGTCCAATAAAATTAAAACCATGATCATTTACTATTTTAGCAAATTCTGAGTTTTCAGATAACATTCCAATTCCAGGATGTATGGCATCAACATTGGCAATAGTAGCTGCAGAAATTATTGAAGGTATGTTTAGATATGAGTCTTTCACTTGTGGTGGACCAATACACACACTTTCGTCTGCAAGTCTTACAAACATTTCTTTTTCATCAGCAGTTGAATGAACAACTACTGTTTTTATATTGAGTTCTTTGCACGCTCTCAATATTCTGAGGGCAATTTCCCCCCTATTTGCAACAAGAATTTTCTTTACCATTATTCTATAAGAACAAGAGGTTCTCCAAATTCTACTGGAGTTTCATTTTTAATATAAATTTTTTTTACGGTTCCATTTCTGTCAGCTACAATCTCGTTCATTGTTTTCATCGCTTCTATAATCAATATAACCTGACCAATTTTTACATTTTGTCCAACCTCTACGAACTGTTTTGATCCAGGTTCAGGGCTTAAATACGCTGTTCCTACTAAAGGAGACTTTAGAGACTTTTCAGGTTTAATTTCTTTTTTTTCTTTTTCCTTAGTGTGGTCTGTTATAGTTGGTTTTATTTGCTTAATTTCGTTTGAATTTTTCTTTAATTTGTAACTAAACTTATTATCTGATATCTCAAGTTCTTCTAAATTATTTTTATCCATGAGCCTTGAAAGCGCACAAATCAAATCATCTAATTGTTTTTTATCGAATTTTAACATTCTAATAATATCTTAATGAATCTATTGCAATGTGATATACATTTGTCCCAAACCCCGCAATAATACCATTAACAACTGGACTAATAAAAGACTTTTTTCTAAACTCTTCCCTACTGTAAATATTGGAAATATGAACCTCAATTTTAGGAATCTTTAAAATTTTTAAAGCATCATGAATTGCTATAGAAGTATGAGTAAAAGCACCTGCATTTATTATCAGACCATCATATTCTCTTGCTTTATGAATAGTATCAATTATTTTACTTTCAGAATTACTTTGGATAAACTCTAATTTAATTTTGTTTTTTAAAAAGTAACTTTTACATTCACTTTCAATCTCTTTAAGTGTTTTATCTCCATAAATTTCTTTTTCTCTACTTCCTAATAAATTTAAGTTAGGGCCGTTAATTATTATAATTCTTTTCATTTTTGTTTCTTACTTATTTGGTACTCAAGGTCGTTTATTTTTTTAATTAAGATTTTATTCTTAGTAATTTCCTTTGCTTTTTTGATATGAATTCTTGCATTATCAATTTTATTTACAAGCACGAATTTTTCTGCAAAAGCATATGAAGAAAAATCTAATTTTTTTAATTTACCATAATTTAACCCTAAGTAGTGCCACGCATCAACTGGAAATTCATCTTTTTTTACATAATCCCAAAGTAATTCAATAGATTTTGAATGATTAGTCTTATTACTACTATGGTATAAGGATTTAGCTAAAAATAGTTTAAACCCTTTTTCATCAGGTAAAATTGAGCTCGAAATTTGAAATGATTTTATAGCTTCTTGAAATCTTCCACTTTCGTAAAGCATCTGACCTTTAAGTTCGTGAAAATAAGGGTTTTTAGGATAAAAATTAATACACCTTGTTATTAAAATTAAAGCACTTTTAAACTTTCCTAATCTATAGTCATTTAGAGCATTTGCATAAATACTTTCAATCTTTTCTGGATTAGGATAATA
>NZHH01000032.1:0-12738 GCA_002691245.1 Rickettsiales bacterium
TGGAAAAGCTATTGACAAAAATTGGGCAACAAAATCAAGAAATTTCGACATATATGATATTAAATCAGACCTCATAAATGTACTGAAGTTATTCAATATTGATGAAAATCAAATAAGAATAATCCCAGAAGTAAAGAATTATTTTCATCCTGGTAGAAGTGGATCGGTACTATTTGATGACAAAAAGATTGCAAGTTTCGGTGAGCTTCATCCTCAAGTAGCAAAAAGTTTTAAGGTGAAAAACTATACATGTTTTTTTGAATTATACTTTAAAAATGTTTTGGAATGCTGTGAACCAAATATGGTCACTAAAAATCAACACATTCAATCATCATTTCAATCCTCAATTAGAGACTTTTCATTTGATGTTGATAAAAAACTTTCTTCACTTGATTTTGTTAAGGAAATAAGAAACATAGATAAAAATATAATTTATGATGTAAAGGTATTTGATAATTACGAAAACGATGATTCAAGGTCATTGGCTATTGAAGTTTTAATGCAATCTCATGAAAAAACACTCACTGAAAATGAAATTAATGACCTATCTAAAAAAATTATTAATCATGCGAAAACAAAGTTTAATGCAAAACTTCGATAATTTATGTTGATCGATAAAATAAGAAATTTTTCAATTATAGCACATATTGATCATGGAAAGTCCACTTTAGCTGACCGTATTATCCAAAAATGCGGTGGTCTACCTGAAAGAGAAATGAAAGAACAAGTACTGGACTCTATGGACATAGAAAGAGAGCGGGGTATTACTATTAAAGCTCAAACAGTATTTTTAGAGTATAAATCAAAAAATAAAAATATTTATAATTTTAACTTAATGGATACGCCAGGTCATGTTGACTTTTCATATGAAGTAAGCAGATCTTTAGCGTCCTGTGAAGGGTCTTTATTAGTTGTTGATTCATCACAAGGTGTTGAAGCCCAAACGTTAGCTAATGTTTATCAAGCAATTGATAATAACCACGAAATAATTCCAGTTTTAAATAAAATCGATTTACCAGCATCTGAACCAGATAGAGTAAAAAGACAAATTGAAGATGTAATTGGAATAGACACAACAAATGCGATTATGGTGTCTGCAAAAACTGGTGAAGGAATTGATGAACTATTAGAGGCAATTGTAGATAGGCTTCCATGTCCGATTGTAAAAAAAGATTCAACCTTAATCGCAATGTTGATAGATAGTTGGTATGACGCTTATTTGGGAGTAATAATTTTAGTTAGGGTTCAATCAGGTAGTCTTAAAAAGGGTATGAAGTTAAAAATGATTGGAACAAATGCTTCTTACGTAATAGAAAAATGCGGTTTTTTTACACCCAAGATCAAATATTCAGAGTCTATTCAATCAGGAGAGATTGGATTTATTACAGCAGGGATTAAACATGTTAGTGATTGTAAGGTTGGAGACACAATTACGGATTATGCAAAACCTGTTGAAAAGCCACTTACTGGTTTTAAGCCTAGTCGTCCTGTTGTATTTTGTGGATTATACCCTGTAGATGCTGATGATTATGATTTGTTAAGAGAGAGTTTAGAGAAGTTATCACTTAACGATGCGAGTTTTTCATCCGAACCAGAAACTTCAGCAGCATTAGGATTAGGATTTAGATGTGGATTTTTGGGTTTACTACATTTAGAAATAATTCAGGAAAGACTTAGTAGAGAATTTGGATTGAACTTGATAACTACTTCACCCTCGGTTGTTTACAAAATTGAACAAACTAACGGTGAAGTCATTGATATTCACAATCCTTCTGAACTCCCAGATATTATGAAAATTAAATCAATTTCAGAACCAATTATAAGGTCAACGATAATGTTACCTGATAAATATTTAGGTTCTGTTATTCAATTATGTACAGAAAGAAGAGGAGTTCAGAAAAATTTGAGTTACGTTGGAAAAAGGGCATTGATGGAGTATTACCTTCCGTTGGCTGAAGTGGTTTTTGATTTCTATGATAGGTTAAAGTCTGTCTCAAGTGGCTATGCTAGCTTTGACTACGATTTTAAAGAGTATCTAGAAAGCGATCTTGTAAGGGTCCAAATCTTAGTGAACTCTGATCCAGTGGATGCCTTGTCATTTATTTGTCATAGATCGAAGTCAGTTGCAAGAGGAAAATTATACTGTGAAAAATTGAGTAAGCTAATACCAAGGCAACAATTTAAAATTCCACTTCAAGCAGCAATAGGTGGAAAAATTATAGCTAGAGAGACTATAAATAGTTACAGAAAAGACGTTACTGCTAAACTTTATGGTGGAGATGTTACACGTAAAAACAAACTTTTAGATAAACAGAAAAAAGGTAAAAAAAGAATGAGACAATTTGGCAAAGTTGAGATTCCACAATCTGCTTTTATAAATGTTTTAAAAACCTCTGGAGATTGATGGAGAGGTGGCCGAGTGGCTTAAGGCGCACGCTTGGAAAGCGTGTAAACAGGAAACTGTTTCGAGGGTTCGAATCCCTCTCTCTCCGCCATATGTTTATATCCTTTGATAACTTCTGCTCATAAAAACATCTAAATAGAAGGATATCAATTGTAATTACCATTGTGAAAACAATCATCTCATACACTTCCCTGTTCTTGTTATTTTAGTTTTTTTCTCGTAATAAGAATATATAAAGACTTGGTAAATTACGTAGGTAATATTAAGTTTTGGATCAAGCTCATAATATTGAGTTATATACATCTCATTAGGTCTATTTTTTTGTTTACTTTCTGGATTCAGTTTATTGTTTTTAATAGTGATATTTGTCGAAGCAAATACGTTTTTGTCAGTATTCCTAAATAAATAGTCTTTTTCTTCTTTCCATTCATCAATTTTTTGACCTGCAAGAGCCTCAGGCGGGAATCTCCAAAACCATTCAATTTCAGAGTCATACATCATACCAAATGTTGTGTTTTCAAATTCATCATCCGTTATAGTCGAATTAGTCTCTTTTACTCCTGTATCGAAGTAGCAAGATAATCCAACAGGTCCTGCAGTAGCATTATTAAAAAAAAAAAGTAAAAAAAGGATTGAAAAAAAAAAAGAGAAATTGAACATTCACAGATTGTAAATTATCGATTTGTCGATTGTCTATTAATAAATTAAAATATTAATTAGCCATACTTTGTAATTATTTTTTCACTGAACTCAACTGAAGTTGGACGCTTACTATTATAGGAATCCCCATTTTGATTTTTTATCATAAAATTGAGTTACAAAAAGTGATTATCATATTATAACTGGAAACATAAAGATGTTAAAAAATACTTAGACTCACATTTATGAAAGAAACAGGTTCATTTAGATATAGACAACTATTGAGTTGTAAGTGTTTTAAGATGAGAAAAGCGTCAAGATTCGTGACTCAATTTTATGATAAAAAATTAAAGTCAGTTGGAATAAAAATCACACAATTTAGTATATTATCTTTTATCGCAACAAGTGAAAACAAAACAATGAATGCATTATCTAAGGAGATGCTGATGGACAGAACTACTTTAACAAGAGGACTTAATATTTTGTTAAAAGAGGGCTTAATAACCCAAACTAAATCTAGTGACTCTAGAAAAAAAATTATGAAATTAACAGAAAAAGGTCAAAAAAAATTAGATAAGGCGATACCCCTTTGGCTAGAAGCCGAACATCAAATATTGGATGAAAGTAAAAAACTTGGCTTTTCAGTTATTTAAGTTCCACAAAATGTGAAGGGAACGATTTCATTTTTTTTAGGAGAAACAGTATACTCTGTGGTTAAAGAATCTTCTGAAAAGGGTTTTTGAATTACTTTTAAGAATCTTTTCATTTCTGTAAAATCATTTTTAGAAACTGAACTTTCAATTATTCTTTCAACAACATGATTTCTGGGAATATATAATGGATTGGTATTTTCCATCTTTTCTGACAAATTTTTAAAGCTTAAGTTTTCTTTAGACAACCTTTTTTTCCATTTAGAAACCCAATCATTCAACTTCTTTTTATCTCTTACATTTTTACAAAAATAATCATCACTTACTTTTGTTAAGTATTTTGATAATTTTCTAAATGATAATGTGAAATCCAAATTATTTGTCCTTAGTATTTCAAAAAATTCATTAAGAATGACATGATCTTCTTTTTCATTTTTTGAAAGACCAATCTTTTTTTTCATTTCATTTAACCATATTTTTTCGAAATAACTTGGAAATACCTCAAGACACTCCATTGCATGTTTTTTCGATTCTTTAGTATTATCACCTAAAATGGGAAGAAGACTTTCTGCAAACTTTGCAAGGTTCCAGAATATAATCTTACCCTGATTGATATAGCTATATCTCCCACCCTCGTCTATATAACTAAACACTTGATTAGGGTTATATTGATCCATAAAAGCACATGGCCCAAAATCAATGGTTTCACCACTTATTGTTGTGTTGTCAGTGTTCATTACCCCATGAATGAACCCAACACTCATCCACTTAGAAATAAGTTCTGCTTGAGATTTTAAGACGTTTTTTAGTAAAAATTTATAGGGATTTTTTTTAGGCGTGTTTTTGAAATGCCTTTTAAGAGCATAATCTGCTAGAACCTTAAGTGACTTTATATCATTTTTATATGAAAAAAATTCAAAAGTTCCTATCCTTATATGACTGGAAGCTATCCTAGTTAAAACACCGCCTGGCATTCGCTTTTCTCTAAAAACATCCTCTCCAGTGCTCACAATAGCAAGTGATCTTGTGCTATTTATCCCCAAATAGTGAAGAGATTCACTTATCAAATACTCTCTTACTACTGGACCGAGTGGAGATCTGCCATCACCGTTTCTAGAAAATGCAGTCCTTCCAGAACCCTTGAGTTGCAGGTCATACCTTTCACCATTCTTTGCGAAAAGTTCACCTAACAGAATAGCCCTTCCATCACCAAGTTGAGGAACAAAATTTCCAAACTGATGTCCTGCATAGGCCATTGCAATTGGATTTGAACCTTTTGGAATTACATTCCCTGAAAAAATAAGTTTACCGTTTTCTTCATTAATAATATTCGGATCAATATTAAATTCTTTTGACAAATTTATATTGAAATGAATTAACCTGGGGTTTTTAACTGGTTTAGGTTTTATTTTCTCATAAAAAACTTTTGGTAGTTTTGCGTAGGAATTTGATAATTTGAAAAATTCTTTTTTCAACTCACTCCCCCTAAGAAACCTAAAATTAATCCAATTAAAAATCCAAAAACACCTCCCCAAACAACTAGCCAGCCAAGATGCTTATGTATTATATCTTTAATGATAATTTTAACTTGCTCTGGTGTTAATTCGTTCAATCTTAAATCTATAAGATTTTCTATTTCTTCTTGGATTTTAACTAAGGATTCGTTTTTTTTATTTAGATTTGAATCTTGTAACTCATGGACAGCCTCTTTTATCTTTTTTTTAAGTGGTTCTTTTAAAGGTTCAAGAGCTTTCTCACCACCTACCATTTCTAGCATTGATCCGAGTGAAGATTCTTTTATTGAATCAATAAATTTTTTAAAGAAAATATCATAATCAATTTTATTAAAAAAATCTTCATAGGTCATATTTTGGCTTTCCGCAAATTTAATAACAGACTCTTTTGAAAAAAACTCATGCATAATCAAATTTTTTATCCCTTCTTTTAGCTCTTTAAATCTCATTGGAATTACACCTGAACCAAATAAAAAAGGAATTTTTTCAAAAAGCATATGAATAGCTAGCCAATTTGTTAGTCCTCCAGATAGGCCAAAAAGACCAGCCATAAATATTTCAGCTGAATATATAGGAGAAAAAGCTCCATATAATGTTATAAAAAGTGTTGCTAAATTTGTAAGTAAACTTTTATTCATTTCAAAAGGTATTTTCAGATTAAAGGTTATTTAGGGTTTATCATCAAAGTGTTTCGAAATTTAAGAATATTACTTAATCAAATTCTTAAGAAGTCTACAAGGAGTATGATATTCATCAATGTAAAAATTTTCAATTGAAAATTACGGTTATGAATTATTAATTTTTTTGACATTTTTTTTAACCTTTATAGGGCAAAGAAGAATGATGCAAATTTATTCTTAATTCATTATTACCTACTTTAATGAAACCAAATGTATATTCAACTTTAAGTGATTGATCCTTATTGTCTATGAAATAATAATTTCCCATAGATAATAAATAATCATTTAACTGAACTATTTTATAGTTTTCAAACTCTATTGATTTCCAATTTTTAATTGCAAAGCCATTATCTTCTTCACATACTTTGTTTTGGCCTAAAAAATATGAAGTAAACTCCTCTTTTGTTGAGCGGAATTGATGATATTTAGCAAGTGTTGGTTTAAATAAAACATCACAATAATTAAAAGCATATATGTTGTGCAATAATTCAGAAATTAAATTATCTAAGCTGGCTTTTTTTTTATATGCTTTTCCAATATTCAAAACGACATTGGCCCATCTTTGCTGCGTAATGTGCACTATATTTTCATTTTTTTTGTCGACCATCTACCCTCACAATTTTCATAAATGACTTCAAATTTTTAATAAATAAATTGGTTATTTAAAAAGTTTAAACCATTAATTAGATTTTTATTTTAGCTCATGTTATTGTTTCAATATGAATTTTAGTTTAGTAATTATATTTATTTTTATATTTGTAAATAAAATAAATGCAATGGATTTGCTAGATAATAAAAATAATTTAAATACTTTTCATAAGGAGTGGGAGTTTTTAACAGATGAGGTGATGGGCGGTGTTTCTTCTGGTAAGTTGGATTTAATTGGCGAAGAAAATGTCAATTTTATTAGGCTCTCAGGTAAAGTGAGTACAGAAAACAATGGTGGTTTTATTCAGTTTCGTTCAAATTTTAATTTAGATAAACAATTTGAAGGTATAAAAATTAAAGTAAGAGGAATACCTAGTGATTATTATGTTCATATTAGAACTGGTTTTTTACTATTGCCTTGGCAATATTATTCTGGAAAATTTACAGTCACAAATAATTGGAGTGAGATAAAGATACCCTTTGATGATTTTAAAAAGTCAAATTTTTATCAACCATCAAAATTTAACGCATCTGATATAAAAAGTATTGGATTTGTAGCTTTCGGGAAAAACTTTAATGCTCAATTAGACTTGATTGAGGCAGAACTCTTTTAATTATTGTGAAAAAATTTAATAGACCACAAACCAGAGTGAAAAATAAGGAACCTGATATTTTCACTTTTGACTGGATAATTTGGGCGGCGTGGGCAGATAGAATAACGTTTGAAGAAATATTTGAAAAAACTGGAAAAAAAGAATCTGACGTAATTAAAATTATGAGGAAGGAACTCAAGCCAAGTAGCTTCAGATTATGGCGTAAAAGAGTTCATACCAAGTCAATAAAAAACAGAAAGAAATTCGAAAATAACAGAAAGAAATTGAGGGTTAAAAAATCTGACTTATTGGTTCAATGAGTCTTTAGCATTATTTTTTGCTTCAGCATTTTCTTTGCCACTTAAATGAAAAAGTCCTGTTAACTTTGTCATCATTGAAGATTCGAAATCATCGACCACGCCATCAGACAATATGATTTTCCACAGATATTCAAAAATAAGGATAATCTCTTCTTTATTAAAATTATCTCTGATATCTTTGGTCAAAGAATAGATTTCAATGCTTTCTTCGGAATTTTTAGTTGCTTTGGATAGGCAATTTTGAATGTCACTATCTTCTAGATGAAGCTTATTCTTTAATATTCTCTTGATCAGATCATTTTCAGTTTCAGAAAAATTGTCATCGCTTTTAGCACATTCAACTAATAATGTGGTTATCAAAGTGGCTTTGTCTAGGTTGTTAAAGTCATCTATTTTTAGATTGTTCTTCTTAATTTTTTCAAATATTTCTAACATATAGTATAGATAGCCTCTGGCAAACACATTGACAAGAAATAATTATATAATAAAATGTNTCGAGTTTAACAGAATTATTCATCCTTAAATCCATGAAAAGAAACTCCATTCCATTCCTATTTACTTTTCTTCCAGTTTTGGTTTTAAGTCAGGAAAATACATATGTTGCTCCTGATGTTAACATCATTTCAGTTACACCAGTTCAAGGATCTGGATTAAGTATCGATAGAGTTCCTGGAAAAATTCAAACAATAAGTAGGGATCAACTTGGAAAGAAGAAAAACTTGTCAATTACAGAAACTCTGAACNGAGAAACAACCGGAATATCTTTATTTAACCTTAATAGTTCTCCAATGCAAAATGATATTAATTTTAGAGGTTATGTTGGTGGTCCACTACTTGGGACTGCTCAGTCGATAGCTGTTTATCAAAANGGTATGAGAGTGAATGAATCTTTCGGTGAAGTTGTTCAATGGGATTTNGTTCCTGATTTTGCTACACACAGTATGCAAATTTTTACTGGTGGNGACCCTGTCTTCGGACAAAATGCNCTTGGTGGCGCAATAACAATGGAAATGAAGAACGGTTTTAATTTTCAAGGAGCNAACTTAACTACTTCTGGTGGAAATCATGGAAGAACCAANGAAGTNCTTGAGTACGGTAAACAATTTGGAGATGTTGGNGTATATTTNGGCGCTAATTTCAATTATGANAATGGTTACAGAAAANATTCAGAGTCATATCTTAANACNGTTTTTGGCGATGTAAGATATAGACCAGACGAAGATACAGAACTATTCGTAAATTTNGGTCAAGCCTNCACAGATTTAAGAGGTAATGGGGCAGTTCCNCTTACTTTAATGGATNTAGAGGGAAGAGATGCTGTCTATACTTATCCTGATGCCACACACAATAAGAATTATTATGCTAATTTTGGTGGCAACCACTTCCTAAGTGATAAATTATCTATTCAGGGAAATATCTATTACCGNCATATGGAAAGAAGAAACTACAATGGNGACGAATTTGAGGCAGGCGATTGTGGTAAGGGTTATAATTTTACTCAAGGTACAGCAGACGGAATNCTTTGTTCAGAGTTAGAGGTTGGTGGTGGGTCCGACGAANAATACTTAGATTTGGCGGGCGCGGNAATTNATTANACGAAATTAGGTTTNTCNCTAGAAGATGACGAAAATGAGGTAGAGAACATTGGTGCAATTAATAGATCCAATACCAAACAAAACCAAATGGGANTAAATTTCCAATCAACTTANGATTTTGATTTTTACAACAAAAATAATACATTAATTACAGGAATGAACTACGAATTTTCTCACAATAGCTTNGGGGCATCNACTGAACTNGGAATTATTCAAGNTGANAGAGGAGTTCAGGGTACTGGAGTTCTTCTNAGTCNAGATTCAGAGNCTGAAAATATCTTTATNACAAATTTAGAAGCNACAACTCATAACGTTGCTNTGTATGGTAGCAACACAATTGATCTTGATGAATTAACTTCNTTAAACCTTTCGGGAAGATGGAATTGGGCATCACTGAAGATGGATGATCAATACTCTACTGCACTAGAGGGGCATCATTTTTTTAATGAATTTAACCCTGGAATTGGTATTACAAGAAAACTTGGAGATACATTNNTTGTTGGTAATACNNCNGTATACGCAACATACAANGAGTCTAGTCGTACNCCTTCAATCGCTGAGCTTGGGTGTGCGGATCCNAATCAACCNTGTCGATTACCTAATTCATTTCAAGCAGANCCTCCTTTGGACCAAGTNAAAAATAGGAGTTTTGAATTTGGAGCAAGNGGAGCAAAAAANGATTTAAGCTTATTTGGTTTNAACCACTCTNTAANTTGGAATGCCACAGCTTTTGCTGGAAGAAACTNCAATGATATCATNTTCATAGGTGGAAANAGAGTTGGTACAGGTTATTTTAGAAATGTAGGAAATACTCAAAGAATGGGAACAGAACTNGCTCTAAACGGCACATTGGGTAGTAAATGGACATGGTATGGGAACTATTCTTACGTAAGAGCATCTTTTGAAACTCATCAATTAATTGCTAGTGCAGGTCATGGATCTAATCCNCANGCTTGTGAAGGTCCTGAAGAATATGGAGGTGGNGGGAATGCTNCTGCTNNAGCTGATCAGNANTCTTGTGAAGCCAGAGAGGCNTATCAAATTGAAATTGGACCTGGAGANACAATNCCTGGTNTTTCTCCTCATATTGGGAGNGTGGGCATTGGATATGCTCCTNCAGACGGTNTTAATTTGTTTGTGGATACGGAGTATAACTCCCGTCAATTTTATAGAGGNGATGANAATAATAACGAGGGAAAACAAGTGGCCGGCTATTTTTTANTAAACGCCTCAGCGGAATACTCNGTACCTATNAGANATCCAAATGGAAANGGATTTAGTACAACTTTCTTTTTTGAAGGAAGAAATCTTTTAGATACAAATTTTGAAACCGGAGGAATACTCGCCGAGAACGAAGTTGATGGAACTGGTGGAAGTGGAACATTNGTTACACCCGGCCAACCTTTGACTGTCTTTGGGGGTATGAGGCTCANCTGGTAGTTAAAATCTAATNNCTAATTCATTATTATTTTTTGAGTTAANAAANATATACAAGTTCATTAAAAATTTAGAAAATCCTCTTTGAAATNCNNTTAGCCATTATNAGNAANGGTTAAAAAGGATTTTCAAACTGCATTTTGCGTAAATGAGATTTNCTTNGNANTCTTGTTTAGANTNANAAAGACACTNATAACAATTGAAAATTAAATTGGTGTATCAAGTATCAGTTGNTGATANTTCAATATAACAATTGACNATTCATTAATGAAAAGGATTNNAAAGTGAATTNTATTAATTTTTAAAAAAACTTGGATTTTATTAANAATNATAAANGAAAAAAATTACGTAAAGATTAAAGGTATTAAATATGAAAGTAAAAAATCTTAACAAATTTATTAAAACAATTATAAAAATTGGATTCGGAGTTAAAATTCTTTTTTAATTTGATTTTAGAAGAATGTAACAAAATATAGTATAAAGGGTGTTAACTCACATAATTAATATTCAGAATAAGCGAGGAAAGAAATATAATAAACTATTCTTTCCTCTATAATTTGATTTTCTAATTATTTCTCTAGTGGGACTAAGTCAAATAGATGTTGATTCATCCATAAATGGACAATTATACAGGCAGCATAACCCAGTAGTATGGCCCAGGCCCATTTTAAATGAGCAAAAAAGGTATATACACCTCTTGCTTGACCCATTAATGCAACACCTGCTGCTGAACCAATTGATAATAAGGAACCACCAGTACCTGCGGTAAGAGTTATCAGTAACCATTGTCCCATATCCATTGACGGATGAGCGGTCAGTACTGCATAAACTATTGGTATATTGTCTATTATTGCAGATAGAATCCCTACTAAGACATTTGCATAAGTAGCACCTAGTGTTACATACATGTCATCGGAAATAAGCTTTAAATAACCTAACGAAGCAAGACCCCCTACAGCCACTAGTATTCCATAGAAAAATAACAAGGTGTCCCATTCAGCTCTACCCGTAATAACAAAAATATCAAATTTATTTTTATCAGGAAATTTTGTTTTAAGGAAATATCCATATGTTCCTAGCATCCCTAAACCAAACATCATTCCAAGGACTGGTGGCATGTGAAGAACATTATGTCCAGTAACTGTTAGAGTAATGGTCAGAATGCCCAAAAATGCTATAACATTTCCGCCCGGAAGTATTTGTACTTTTTTTCCATCTCCTTTTGGGATTTCGTTTGGAATAGCGAAATACATTATAGTGGCAGGGACTACATAGTTTACAACAGAGGGAACAAAAATATTAAAGAAATCAAAGAATGAGACAAATCCTCTTTGCCAAACCATCAATGTTGTAATATCGCCAAATGGAGAGAACGCTCCGCCTGCATTCGCGGCAACAACTATATTAATAAGTCCAGGAACTATAAACTTTTTATTACCTCTTCCTGCTACCATAACAACTGTTCCAAGAATAAGTGCAGTAGTCAAATTATCAGCTATGGGAGACAGAAAGAATGCAATAACACCCGAAATTAGAAAAATTTTTTTATAACTAAAGTTATTATTAGATAACCATGAACACAGTGCGTCGAACATTCTTCTTTCAGTCAAGGAGTTCACATACGCCATTGCCACAAATAAGAAAAAGAATAACTCTGCAAATTCTAGAACAACATGTCTAAATTGTGTTTCAGCCCATTTTGGATCAATAGAAGGATCTTGTGAAGCAACATATGCAATTACAACCCAAATAATTGTTGCAGCTAAGATTACTGGTTTTGACTTTCTGAAATGAGTAAATTCTTCAGCCATAACAAATCCATAGGCAATAACAAAGATCAGAATACAAAAAATACCTACAGGGCTAAAAATCATATTTAAAGTTGTTGGTCCTCCGGAAGCATCGGCTGCCCAAACTAAACTTGGTAGAAAATTAAATGAAAGAAATGTTAATAAAAAAATGTTAAGTTTAAATAAAAAATTCATATTGCCCCTATTTTTGATATTTTTAACAAAACAAATATATAATTCTTGAAAAATAATGACAAGTAAAAGAAAACAAATAAAAAAAACACCTATTTCTATCTTTTTTTCGGAGCGTCAAATTCCAAAAGAATACACAAAAATTAAATTTGAAGAATACAGTTCATATTCTTTTTTTAAATCAGATCAAAAAATTTTTGTAAATCTATCAAAAATATCTAATCTTAACTCCCTACAAAAAAACTATAAATTACTCCAGATTGGATCAGCGGTAAA
>NZHH01000033.1:0-47732 GCA_002691245.1 Rickettsiales bacterium
CTTTTTGTTTTTCTTCAGCTTTTCGTTTGACTTCTAACTCTTTTCGTTTTTGTTCTTGATCAGCCTTTTTTTTAGCTTCTAACTCTTTTTGTTTTTGTTCTTCATTAGCTTTTCGTTTAGCCTCTAATTCTTTTCGTTTTTGTTCTTCATTAGCTTTTCGTTTAGCCTCTAACTCTTTTCTTTTATTTTCTTCTTGTGCTTCTCTTTTGATTTCAATTGCTTCTTTTTCTTTTATTTCTATGGCTTTTTTTTCCAAAATACTTTTCGGGGGAATTAACTTTATTCTTTCATTTTTCTTTTCTGGGGGGGGGGAAAGTAAGCGCCCAGAGTCTAAACCATCTTCAATTATTATTTTTTTAATGGTTTGTGTCTCTTGGGACTGTAAATTTTTTTCATAAATGAATATGAAAAGAAAAAGGTATAATAAAAAAGTGAATTTNATTGATAAATTATTTAGATTCATAATTATTTTCTATCATCTCTTTAGTNATCTTTCCAATATAATTNTTGCTTGCAATATAAATTTTTTCACTANANAGNTCTAGTGTATTCAAAACACCTCCAGTTTCTGATAAAACTAGTGAAATTTGATTCTTAAGATTTATATTTGATGTTATAAATATCAAACATTCAATTTTACCACTTGCCAAGAAACCAATGTCGGAGCATATTGATCCACTTTCTCTTGTAGCAATTTTTTCTTTTTTTACAACTTTCTTTATATTACATAAAATTTCATTTTCTCTCGNTTGNTGAATTTTACTAAAAAAGGAAAAAATGGATTCTTTAAAAAGNTTNTTTTCTGATACTCTTANTCTACTGTCATTCTTATATCCACCAANTCCAGCTTGAAAGAAAAAAGTTTCATCTTTGATTGGGTTATAAAAGATATTTGTTTTTATTTTTTTATTCTCTTGTAAGGATATGTTGATTGAAAAATTATCAATACCTCTTGCAAAATTTCTTGAACCATCTATCANATCNATAATCCAACAATCCTGATCTCTTTGATCATCAAATGTAATAATTTTAAAATCAGGTTTTATTNTCTTTAAAATTTGGTGCAAGTCCTTTTCTANTTTTGATTTTGCTAANTGCGCNAATTTTTCAGTTTGACGAACAGANCTTTGAAGTTTTTCNATCTCNCCAAAATCTCTAATAATTTTTTTACCAGATAATCTAATAGATTTATTAAGAGCATTTAATAAAGGACTGAAATTACTCATTTTAATCTTTTGCTTTTTCTACATAATCAAGNTTTTCTGAACTTATTAAAACACAATCTCCTTCTTTTATATGTGGAGGAACTAAAATTCTTAAATCATTAGTTGTTGTTGCNNTTTTAAAAGAAGATGAAGCAGTTTGACCTTTAACTACTGCATCTGCATTTTTAATTTTTACTTTTATNTTTTTAGGAAATTTTATGCCCGTAATCTTATCATCTACAATTATAAGGAATAATTTCATACCATCTTCTAATAATTTTTCTTTTCCAGNTATTAATTTGCTAGAACATGANATTTGTTCNTAATTTTGATTATTCATTACAGTAAAGNTNTCATTCTCNANAAATAAAAAAGTTACTTCTTGTTCATTTACTGAAANTTTTTCAATACTTTCTGANGTTCGCCATCTTTCATTGAATTTTGNACCACTTTCAATATCCTTCATTTCAACTTGGATGAAAGCTCCCCCTTTACCCGGTTTTATTACACTTGTATTTAAAACCTCAAACATTTTTTCTTTATGTTTTAAAAGATTGCCTGCTTTAATCAAATTAGCATTAATTTTCATATNNATTNTTGTTCCTTAAAATTTCTCTAAACTTTATNGCAGCTTTTACAGGCCCATCNGGATAATCCCAAAAGGCACTGATAACAGCTAGTTCATTTGGATTAAATTTTAGTAGNTTAATAATGTTATTATGATTTATCCCACCAATCAATGTAAAAGGCAATCTTAAACTTTTTAANAAAATAGATAAATTATTCAAATTAATTTNTTTCTTATTTTTAGACAAACTTTNAAATACAGGGCCGAAAGCAACATAATTTGCNTTTTGTTTTGCGGCGTCTTCATATAACTTANGTGAGTTTGAACAACTNACACCAACAATGAATTTTGAGCCAAATTTNTTTTTGGCTTCTNANCAGCATTTATCATTNTGTCCGAGGTGAATTCCATCGAATTTAAATTTTTCTGCTATTTCAAAATCATCATTAATNATAATTTTAATTTTTTTTTTTTTTACAAATTGAATAAATATCCNGATAATGAGACTTAACAAATTTNATTCTATTTTTTAAAGTTTTATGNTTTGGTCTAAATTGAAAAAAACTAAACTGTAATATATCCGACATTTTATCAAAATTAATTTTATTAAATGAAAGGTTGTCTCTTGGAGGTGAAATTGCGTAAAATNTCATTATTCTANTTTNTCTATTTTNAACTTTTCAACTTTAAGTATTTTTATCTTCTTATCTACAGCAATTGACAATATTTTTTTTAGTGTAACTTTATTGATTTTGTTGCTCACTGCTATTGCATCTACTTGAGAATTAAGTAAAGCAAGTATAAGACCTATGTTATCTTGAAGATCAATTATATAGTTTGTTTTTCTTCTTCTTAATTTTTTTGCTAGAGTTTTTACATAATCTGGACCTTGCCAAATTATGGATTTATAACTGTGAAGAATGTTAATGTTTTTGTCTGGAAATTTTTTATCTATTAATTTTATATCGGATATTTTATTTATTTGGAATATTTGTTGTTCATAAATTTTCATTAGAACATTTTTTTTACAACATCTAACAATCTATTTGAAAAGCCCCATTCATTGTCATACCAGGACAGAATTCTGCAAAATCTTTTTTGGATGACATTGATTTCTGATAAGTCAATTATTGAACTGTGAGGGTTATGATTAAAATCACCGGAAACCATGGGATCTTCAACAGTTTGAATTATTGACTTAAAATTTGTATTTTCAGCTTTTTTAAAAATCGATTGAAGTTCATCTTTAGACGAATCTCGCTTTGAATAAAATTTGAAATCAACAAGAGAGACATTAGGGGTTGGAACCCTAATTGCACTTCCATCGATTTTACCTTTTAAATTAGGTAAAACCTCACCTACTGCTCTTGCTGCACCGGTAGAAGTTGGAATAATAGAAATAAGTGAATTTCTTGCTCTTCTCAAGTCCTTGTGTAAGGTATCAATGGTGTTTTGATCGCCAGTTACTGAATGAACTGTTGTCATATAACCTGATTCAATCCCAATGATTTCATCCACTAAAAACGCAATAGGAGCTAAACAATTTGTTGTGCATGAACCGTTTGATATAATTTTATGGTTACCGTTAATGTTATTATGATTGATACCGAAAACCACTGTAATATCTGGATTATTTGCAGGCGCAGATATGAGTATTTTTTTAGCACCAGCTTGAAAATGAAGACTTGCTTTTTCTCTGTCTGTAAATACACCAGTTGATTCTATCACAATATCTACATTATGTTTTTTCCAAGGTAGTTTGCTAGGGTCAGCTTCTTTGAAAAAATGAATATTATTGTTGCCAATTATTATAGAGTTGTTTTCTTTTTTTAACTCATATGGCAATGTGCCATGGACTGAATCATATTTCAAAAGATGAAGATTGCTATTTACATCTCCTAGGTCGTTAATAGCTGTGATATTAAAATCTGAAATTTTTCTTTCGAGAAAAGCTCTCAAAGTTAATCTTCCGATTCTTCCAAAACCATTTATTGCTACATTAATTTTCATGATAGATAATATTTATAATTATTGATTAATGAAAATTTATTGTAATGTAAAGGAGTAGACAAAAATAAAGTTAAACTTTTATGTTAAAAGCAAAATCAAAAAGTACATTAATTAGAATTAAAAGGATCTATGCGAAGATTCAAAAGAATAAAATTGGAACAAGAACAGATCTAGATAAAGACTTTTTAAAAAAAATAGTCGATACACTTGAAAAGGTTATAAAATATTTAAAACATAAACAATGACAATTGTAAAAATAAACATTGATAACAAAGAATTTGAAATCGAATGTAGAGATGGAGAAGAAAAATTACTTCTTAATGCAGAAAAAAGAATAGTATCTGTTATAGATAATTTCCCAGAGCTAAGGAAACTATCAGAATCAAAAAAATTTTTGATGGTCTCTCTTATCCTTGCTGAAGAAGGAATAAGAAAAAATAAAGAAAGTATAGATTTTGATAATTATCTTGAAAGTATCAATATTGAACTTGAAAAACTTGAAAATTTAATTGATGCAAAAAAGTAAAATAAAACTTAGAAGAAAATTCATTAAAATTAGAGGCTCACTTAAAGGTAAAAAAATTAAGGAAGAAAAATTAAATATAAACCTTAAAAAAATTATAAACCCGTCATATCCAACAATTTCACTATATTATCCTGTGAGATCAGAAGTATCATTATTAAATTTCGTTTCTTACATGCATAAAAATAATCAGCAAATTGCTTTGCCAGAAATTTTGAGAAAAAAATCTTATCTTCACTTTAGAGTATGGAAAAAAGACGATAAATTAAAAATGGGTAAATTCAATATTTTAATACCTGAGAAGAATTTATATATTGTCCCTAGAGTATTATTAGTTCCTATGGTTGCTTTTGATAAAAATAAATCTCGGCTCGGATATGGTGGTGGATATTACGATAGAACAATTTCTTTTTTACAAAAAAATAATAACATAATAACTATTGGTATTGCATTCGATGAGCAAGAATCTAAAAATATTCCTGAAATGAAATACGATAAAAAAATGGATGTTATTGTTACCCAATCTAGGATAATAATTTAAAGAAGCTATGAATATTTTAATTTGTGGAGATATAGTAGGAAGATCTGGGAGAGATGCGATTGAAAAGTTCTTACCTAGCATTATTAAACAAGAAAATATTGAATTTGTGATAGTGAACGGTGAAAACTCTGCAAGTGGATTCGGTATAACTGAAAAAATATGTAAAAAACTATACGAGTTAGGAGTTGATACTATTACAACTGGTAATCACGTATGGGATCAAAAAGAGATTGTAAATTATATAGATAAAGATGCAAGATTACTGAGGCCATGTAATTATCCAAAAAACACACCTGGTAAAGGTTACGGTATCTTTAAACTAAAAAATGGAAAGTTGATAGTGGTAATTAATGTGATGTGTCGTTTGTTTATGGATAGTATTGAAGATCCATTTAGTTCGATTAATGAAATAATTGAATTAGTAAAAACTAAGTATGGTGACCAAATAATTGTTATTGACGTTCATGGTGAGTCAACATCAGAAAAAATGGCAATCGGTCATTTCTTTGATGGCAATGTAACCGCCATTTTTGGAACACATACTCATATACCAACAGCTGACTTAAGGATTTTAGAAAAAGGAACTTTGTACCAAACAGATCTAGGTATGTGTGGTGATTATGATTCTGTTATTGGTATGAAAAAGGAACTATGTATTGATAGGTTTAGAAAAAAATTTATTAAAACTAAACTAGAACCTGCTAGTGGAGAGGGTACTTTATGTGGTACAATATTTAGAATTAATGAAAAAAATAAAGTGATTAAATTTAATCAAATTTTTAAGGGTGGAAAGCTTCACAAATAATCATGGCAGGTCATTCAAAATTTAAAAACATTATGCATCGTAAAGGTGCTCAAGACAAAAAAAGAGCCAAACTTTTCTCGAGGCTTATTCGTGAAATATCTGTTGCTTCAAAAATTGGTGGAGAAGACCCAGATGCTAATCCAAGACTCAGAGCAGCGGTTAATAACGCACTTTCGTCAAATATGTCAAAGGACAGTATTAACAAGGCAATTAAAAAGAATAGTACAGACTCAGAGTCAGAATTAATTGAAATAATCTATGAAGGATTTGGTCCTAATGGTGTAGCGATAATCATTGAATCTCTTACAGATAATAAAAATAGGAGTGCCTCAGAAATTAGATCAACTTTTTCTAAGTTTAACGGAAATCTCGGAATTACAGGTTGCGTTAGGCACAATTTTGACAAAGTAGGTATTATTAATTATCCAATAAATATCGATGATTATAATAATTTCTTTGAATACTGTGCATCTTTAGATGTCGAAGACATAAATGAAAATGATGATGTGTTGGAGGTAATAACAAAACTAGAGACGTTTCATGATGTTTTGCTTAATTTAGAGAAAAAATATTCACCTCCTAAGTTTTCATCAATTGAATGGAGACCATCTAATATAATAGATATTGAAAATGAAGACCAA
This sequence comes from Rickettsiales bacterium, assembly GCA_002691245.1. GTDB lineage: Bacteria > Pseudomonadota > Alphaproteobacteria > Methylaequorales > Methylaequoraceae > Methylaequor. Next base: position 6,294 of record NZHH01000033.1, read on the forward strand.
GCTAAACAACTTTTGGTATTACTGGATAAACTTGAAGATTTGGATGATGTTCAAAGTGTTACATCAAATTTTAATATCGATGAAAATCTAATGGACAGATTGATTTGAAAAATCAAAATTTGATAATGGGAATAGACCCTGGACTTAATAACACTGGTTGGGGAGTTATTAAAAGCAATAATAATCAAGAAGTATATATATCCCACGGTGTTATTAAAACAAATAACAACCATAACTTAGAAATTAGGCTTAAGTTAATTTATGATGGGTTAAATGAATTAGTAAAAAAATTTAATCCAAACAACTTGGCAGTCGAAAAAATTTTTTCTAACACAAATCCACAATCCACTCTTAAATTGGGGAAAGCAAGGGGGATGGCTTTTTTAGTTGCAGCTCAGAATAACATTTCCATTAGTGAATATTCACCAAACATAGTTAAAAAAAACCTTGTAGGATATGGACATGCAAATAAATTTCAAATTTTAGATATGGTAAAAAGAATATATCCAAAAATTGAAATAGACGATACAGATTCTGCTGATGCTTTAGCAGTTGCAACCTGTCATTCTATGCATAGTCAGTCATTAATTTCTAAGACAGTTCTTTAAACGAATGATAGTAAAGCTGAAAGGACATATAGACAATATTGATGAGGAGAACATTGATTTAGATGTTCAAGGGGTTGTTTATCGTATTTTAATGTCTAAAAAAAATATCATTCAACTTGGTCCGATTGGATCATATATAGAAATTTTCATCTATGAGATTATGAGAGAAGACGCAAGAATCTTGAGTGGTTTTTTGGATAAAGATGAAAGAGAGACTTTCAGTGATCTGCTAACTGTACAAGGAGTTGGGAGTAAAATGGCCATTAACATAATGTCTAATTTAGAAAATAAAAAAATAATATTTTCGATAAATAATGGAGATACACAAATTTTTAGAAATGTAAGTGGAGTAGGTAACAAATTAGCATTAAGAATTGTGAATGAATTAAAAGAAAAAATAAAAAAGAAAATCACAATTAAAAATGTTGAAATTGTCAAGGAAAATGACCTGATTTTTCGAGATCTTGTGTCATGTCTGTTAAATCTTGGGTTTTCACAAAAGATTTGTGAATCAACAGCTAGTTATGTTATTAATAATAATCAGGAAAAAGAGCTTGAGCAACTAATTCCAATTGCAGTAAAGAGTTTATCCAACCCAGCACGATAAAATATGAATCATGAAGAAAAAAAAAAAATAACTCCTAACGAAATAGAAGAGGACAAAAAAGTTAATTTGAGACCGACTAAAATTGAACATTTTATCGGTCAAACCTCTATAAAATCAAATTTAAAAACTTTTATTGATTCATCAGTTAAAAGGAATAAAAATCTTGACCACATAATTCTTTATGGCCCACCTGGACTCGGAAAGACTACTTTAGCCAATATAATTTCTTTTGAAAAAAATGTTAATATACATTCCACCTCGGGACCAGCTTTCACTAAAAAGGGAGATTTAGTTACTTTATTGAGCAACCTATCAAGTGGGGATATTTTATTTATAGATGAAATTCATAGACTATCTCCAATTATAGAAGAATCACTTTATCCCGCAATGGAAGATTTTAAATGTGACTATATTATTGGTGCTGGACCGTCAGCTAGGGTAATGCAAATATCTATTGAGAAATTTACACTTATTGGTGCCACAACTAGGTTAGGCCTGCTTAGTCGTCCACTTAGAGACAGATTTGGAATTCCACTCCAATTAGAGTTTTACCAACCTAATGAACTAAAAGAAATTATAAATATGAACTCTGAAAAACTTCAGATAAAAATTGAAAGTTCTGCTTCTTACGAAATTGCTAAAAGATCCAGAGGCACACCTAGAATTGCAATAAGGCTATTGAAAAGAATTATTGATTTTTCTGTAGTGCAAAATTCCCACACTATTAATATGAATGTTGTTTTAAGTTCTTTGAAGCAGATGGGTATTGATTCAGAAGGTCTTGATGACATGGATAGAAAGTATTTAAAGTGTATTTATGAAAACTATAGTGGAGGGCCTGTTGGTGTAGAATCATTGAGTGCGGCACTTCTTGAACAGAGAGATATTATTGAGGATGTTATAGAACCTTATTTAATGCAAAGAGCACTTGTCCAGAGAACTTCCCGTGGCAGAATCATTACAAAAAAAGGTGTTTTTCATTTAAGCGGTGATTATTGATGAAAAAAATTCATGAGGAAATATTTACAGTTTATTACGAGAATACAGATTCTTCTAGTTTTACATATCATACTTCTTATTTATGCTGGGCAGAGAGAGCAAGAAGTAATTTACTAAGAAAAAATTTTCCAGAAGTTGTTAAACTCTTGAAAAATAATTCTTTTTTTTTTGTGGTAAAACAACTTAAAATAGAATTTATAAAGCCTTCATATTTATTTGATAACCTACTTTTAGAAACTTTTTTTAAAGGAAACTCAAAAACATCTATAAAACTTGTTCAAAAACTAAAAAAAAGAGATGAAACAATCTGTGTAATAGATGTTTTCTTGGTTTGGATTAATGGAGATATAAGCAAGCCCTCAAGAATTCCAAATGATATAATATCTAGATTTAAATCAATGGAAGTAGTATAAACATCTTATGGATGAAACTATCGAAAAAAAGATCATTGAGGAATCTTCTGACTTCTCAATTTTTTCATTATTTTTACAAGCAGATGTTGTCGTAAAAATTGTTATATTATTATTGTTGTTCTCGTCGGTTTGGTCATGGACTATTATATTTTCGAAATATACAAGGTTAAAAGGAATAATTATGGAAACCGAAGATTTTGAGGAAAAATTTTATTCAAGTGAAACCCTAAGTAAGCTATCTAAAAGGATAGGAGGGCAACCAACACATCCAATGGAGTCAGTATTTTTTTCGGCAATGGTATACTTCGATAGAATAAAAACAGGATTTTCAAATAAGAACTTTGAGTTTAAAAAAAGTTTCTGTGAAAACGTAAAAAAGGAAATGGAAATTGTCATAAATAAAGAATTATCAAGTTTAGAAAAGGGACTTAACTTTCTTGCATCGGTTGGTTCAACTGCACCATTTATTGGACTGTTTGGAACAGTATGGGGTATTATGAACAGCTTCACAGCTATCGGCATTTCACAAAATACAAGCCTCGCCGTTGTCGCTCCCGGTATTGCTGAGGCTTTGTTTGCAACTGCACTTGGACTTGTGGCTGCTATACCTGCGGTACTTTTTTTCAATAAATTCAATGATATGTTAGATAATCTTAATAACAAGTTAGATGTATTCTCAGATGAAATATTAGTGATAATTTCTAAAGAAATTTTTAGGTAGATTTATGAGAAAAAAATTCAGGAAAAAACCAATGTCAGATATTAACGTAACTCCATTTGTAGATGTGATGCTAGTTTTGTTAATAATTTTCATGGTAACAGCCCCACTTCTTTCTTCAGGAATTAAAATAAATTTGCCAGAAAGTTCATCTGTATTGAAAAACGAGAAAAAAGATCCAGTAACCGTTTCACTAAACTCTAAAGGAGAAATTTTTATCCAAAAAAAACGATTTACGAGGCAGCAATTAATACAAAAACTCAAACTTTTAAAGAAAAATAATAAAAATTTAAAAATTTACATTAAAGGGGATAAAAAATTAGATTATGGAAAAGTTATGGATTTAATGAGTTTAATCAATAGTTCTGGTTTTACCAAAGTAGCATTAGTCACTAAATTAAAATGATTTAAATATGACCCAAGGCCTTCTAAAGTCTTTTTTTTTACACTTACTAATTTTATTTTTCTTTATATATGGTGCTGAAATTTTTAAGCAAAATAAAAAATTTGAAATAAATGAAATTCCTCTTGAAATCGTCGATATATCTGATCAAACAGTCAATAAATTAGAAAATGAAAAAAATAAAAAAATTAAATCCAAACCCTCACCTGTAAAAAAAGTTTTATCTGGATTTCAACCTCCCAAAGTGGAGTCCAAACCGAAGCCACCTGAATTTTCAGAAAAAAAAAAAAAACCAAAACCAAAAAAAATTAAAAAAGACCTTGAAGAGGAAAAACAAAAAAAAAGGGTAGATAATATTCTTAAATCTATAGAAAAAATTAAATCTGCAAATAAAAGTAAAATTAAATCAACCGAAAAAAGGATTGAAGAAAAAAAAGATGAAAGTGAAAAAGAGGAAATTAAAAGTGTTAAGTTGGGAGAAAAACTTACTATTTCTGAAAAAGACGCTATCAGACGCCAATTTTATAGATGCTGGATAGTCCCTGCAGGAGCAAAAAATATTAAGGATTATAAAGTTTCGTTAAAACTAAAGCTTGATGTAGACGGCGAAGTTGTAAATACTGTAATCATGAATAAAGAGAATATGAAAAATACATTTTTTAGAACATTAGCAGAAAGTGCATTAAGAGCTGTAAATCATCCAGACTGCAAAAAATTGAAGGTTCCAAAAAAAAAATATGAAACTTGGAAGGAAACAATTTTAGATTTCGATCCATCTGTTATGATTAACTAGTAAATTAATTTTGATTTTGTTACTCAAAGACACTAGACTATTTAACGTATAGCTATGAAATTCTTTTTTGCCTTTTTAATATTTATTTCCTTTTCTGCTAGATCAGAATTGAGAATAGATATAACTCAGGGAAATTTAAACCCCATACCTGTGGCAATTTTAGAATTTAATTCTTCCAACTCAGAATCTAGAGAGATTTCATCAAATATAAATATTGTAATTTCAAATAATTTAGAGAGATCAGGTCTTTTTTCGATTTTACCCAAAAAGCTTTTTTTCAATACATCTTTACCATTTGAAAAAAAACCAATCTTTGAGGATTGGAAAATAACAACAGCACAAGGTCTTGTTCATGGAAAATTAAATTTAAGAAATGAAAAAATTGATATTGAATTTCGATTATGGGATGTTCTTTCCCAAAAACAAATGGTTGCTCAAAAACTTTCAACTGAAAAAAGTAATTGGAGAAGAATTGCACATGTAATATCAGATATTATTTATCAAAGAATAACGGGCGAATCTGGTTATTTTGATAGCAGGATAGTATACATATCAGAATCCGGTCCTAAAAGTAATAGAAAGAAAAGATTGGCTATTATCGATCAGGATGGTGCGAATCATAAATTTTTGACTGATGGTTCCTACCTCGCTTTGACACCAAGGTTTTCTCCAGCAGCACAAGAAGTGGCTTATTTGTCCTACAATAATACTGTTCCAAGAATTTTTCTTTTAGATCTGAATACAGGAAAACAAAAAATATTAGGAGATTTTCCAGGAATGACCTTTAGTCCAAGATACTCTCCTGATGGAAAAAAATTAGTAATGAGTTTAGCAAAAAACGGCAATACTGACATTTACGAAATGAATTTAGAAACATTAAAGATGAAAAGGCTTACATTTTACGACGGTATTGACACTGCTCCTTCCTATTCACCTGATGGCGATTTTATTACATTTGAATCTGACAGAAGTGGTAGCCAAAAAATATACATAATGAATTTAAAAACAAAAAAAGTAAAAAGAATTAGTTTTGGAAAAGGAAAATATGCAACACCAGTTTGGTCTCCAAGAGGTGATTTAATTGCATTTACAAAGCTTTTAGGTGGTGAGTTTTACATTGGCGTTATGTATGCTGATGGAAAGGGTGAAAGAGTTGTTTACAAATCATACCTGGTTGAAGGACCATCTTGGTCGCCTAACGGAAGAGTGATAGCATTTTATAACCAAAGTAAGTTTTCAGGTGGAAAGATTTCTAATCCTAAAGTTAAAATGATTGATTTAACTGGTATTAATTTAAGAGAGCTTGTTACACCCTCTGATGCTTCAGACCCCGCCTGGTCAGGATTACTACCTTAGTAGGTAAAAAAAAAAGAGTTATCATTGACTTATTAGTATTCAAAATGTAAAACTGTACTGAAGTTTAACATTAAAGGTATCTATTTTATGAAAATCAAATATTTCGTTCTTTTAATCGCGATTTCCTTCATTAGTAGTTGTGCAAATGAACAATATGTTGGTAGCGATAACCTGCTCCAAGACAACACGTTCAGAGACATTCCAACGCACGATTCAGTCGACTGCTTTGGATCTTGTACTGTAAAGATTTATAACAGATAAAAAAATTAGTTTGTTACCTAATTCTTTATTTGATTGTTAATATCTTTTAATAAACCTTAACCGTTGACTTATTTCTGTACAGATTGTAAAACAATAAGTTATAATACTTTAATAAATTTTTAAGGATCTAAAAGTTATGAAAAACAAATACATATCATTATTATTCGCTGGTATACTCATGATCACGGGTTGTGAAACAACTGGTGGTTCGTCATCATCGGGTAGTACTCCAGGATACGAATACGGAGACTCTAGACAAGCAAACCTTCAAGCCTACCTTCAAAACGAAATTGGGGATAGAGTTTATTTTGAAACAGATAAACATAATATTTCATCTGCATCAGCATTTGTGCTTGAATCTCAAGCAAATTGGCTTAAATCGACTCCTGGCTTTCAGTTGTTGATTGAGGGTCATTGCGATGAGAGGGGCACTCGAGAGTACAACTTAGCTTTAGGAGAGAGAAGAGGTAATTCAGTTAAAGAATTTCTTGCCTCACTTGGTGTTGATCCCGGCAGATTGACAGTAATAAGCTACGGCAAAGAACGTCCAGCTGCCGACGGAAGCACTTCTGAAGCTTTCGCAGAGAATAGAAGAGCAGTGTTAGTTGTAAGTGGTAACTAACATTAATGTATCCTTATTTATTTGGAATTAGGGCTAATGATATTAGCCCTTTTTTTTTGATAATATGTCATCCAAATTTAAATTACTACTATTAATACTTTCAATTGTTTTTTTTTCATTACCAACCCAACCATTATCTCAAGACCTCGATGTAGATGAGCTTTTAGAGAGGTTAGAGAGAATTGAAAAAAATATTTCAGATATTCAAAAAGGGAAAGTTGAAGAATTTGAGAAATCACTGTCATCTGGCTACATTTCAAGGAATGAATCAAAACTTGGTGATTTTGAAACAAAAATAAGAGCAAACTACGGTTTATTGGAAGAAATAGAAAATAAAGTCCAAAATCTTGACGAAAAGTTAAATCTTATTGATAAAGATTTAAAAGCGCAAATTGACTCTATCAAAAAAATCGTAAACGAAGTCAAATCAAAAAAAAAAGAATCTTTTAGAGATTCACTTTCTATTAATCAAAATGGGTTGATTTTAAATAATGATGATGTAGCAAAAAAAGTTGAACCCCAAAAAAAATCAAAAAAAAAACTAAATGAGTCCGAGATAAAAAAAAAATATGAAAATGCAATCAAATTATTGTGGGCAAATAAATATGAACAAGCAGAAAAAGAATTAACAGAACTAAAAAAAATAAAGCCTAATGATCTTATGCCGAATATTCAATATTGGCTTGGTGAAGTTTATTACGCAAATAAGAATTTTCAACAAGCTATTATAGAGTTTGGTGAGGGGTTTTCAAACTATCCTGATTCTATAAAAGGTCCAGATAATCTCTTGAAACTTGGTCTTTCATTTTCCAACTTAAATAAAAAAAATGAAGCATGTAGTGCTTTTTATGAGTTAGAAGTGAAATATAAAAATTCTCCAAAAAATGTAATTGAAAGATCACAAGAGGAAAGAAAAAAACTTAATTGTCCTAAAGAATAAATGATAAATACAAAGCCTGTAGATCATAACGAATTCAACATAATTTTAAAAAAAAAAAACTTTCTCTTTGAAAAAAAACCTCATATTGCAATTTGTGTTTCTGGTGGGGTAGATAGCCTTGCTCTTTTAATTTTAATGAATAAATGGATAAAAAAGAAAAAAGGTTTGTTAACGGTTCTTCATTTTAATCACAAATTGAGAGATAATTCAAAAAAAGAGGAGTTTTTTGTGAAAAACATTTGCAGTCAACTTAAAGTTGTCTTCAAGGCTTTTAGTTGGAATTTACCTAGACAGAAATCATCAATAATGAAAAATGCACGAGATGCAAGATATAAAAATTTTATTGAATATTGTTCAAAAGAAGGAATTATATCTCTTATGACAGCACATCATAGAGATGATTGTCTAGAAACTTACTTAATGAGAAAAAAAAGAAGGTACGCGACTCTTGGTTTAAATGCAATCCCTACACAGAATATTCAAAAAAATTTACAAATTTTGAGACCTTTAATCGATATTTGTAAAAAAAGATTAATTAATACATGTAAAAAAAACAATTTTAATTGGATTAGTGATCCTAGCAACGAAAATAATAAATACGAAAGAGCAAAAGTAAGAAAATATATAAGTAGCTTAAATCAAAATTGTTTCAAAAACATCAATGTGGATTTTAGAAACTCTCAAATCGAAAATACAAAAATCGAAAAAAAACTTAATAACTTTTTAATCAATAATTTAAGTTTTTTTGATTATGGTAAATTTATATTAAAAAAAGATAAGCTTTTAGCAAATTGTCAAAGTTTACAGATAGAAGTGATAAAAAGAATTCTAGTAACTTGTTCTGGAACAATATATCCCCCAAAAACTCTTTCTGTAAAAAGTTTAGTGAGAAAAATCAAAATCAAAGACAAATTTATATTTTCTCTTAATTGGTGCATCATTAATGTCAAACCAGATCTCATAGAATTTTATAGAGAATATCAAAAAATTAAAAGATATTGTTCAACAAAAACTATTTTAAAAAAAAAACAAATCTTTCTTATGGGATAACAGGTTCGTTATTGAAACCTTTAAAAATGATCTTACTTGCGAAGCAATGAACGAAAAAAAGTGGCTTTTTATTAAAAAAAAATATAAGTCAGTGAGTTACAACAGACAAATTCACTTTGATGTAATTAAAACATTACCAATCATTAAAGTTAAAAATAAATTAATAATCCCTTACTTTTTGAATCAAAGTGAACTAGAAAGAAATTCTGTAAGAGTTCTTTTCAATCCAATTATACCTCTCACAAAAAAAAATTTTTTAAATATTAATTGAGAATAAAATATATATAATTATATGATATTTAAATGAATAATAATTTTCTTAAAAATGTAGCAATATGGCTCCTTATTGGGTTCCTAGTCTTTTTAATCATAGATTTTTATAAGTCTAACGATGCTTCCCAAAGAACAGCTCCTATATCCTACTCAAATTTTTTGACAGAACTTCAGAATGGGAATGTTTCTCGAGTAGAAATAAGAGGTAATAATATAAAAGGAGAATATTCCAATGGATCACTTTTCTCCACATATGCTCCAAATGATATGAGTTTAATTGAAAAGCTTGAGAAAAATAATGTTGAAATAATAGCATTGCCTCTTGATAAAGGCTCCCCAGGTTTGTTGGATATTCTAATCTCATGGTTTCCAATGCTACTTTTGATTGGCGTTTGGATTTTCTTTATGAGACAGATGCAATCCGGGAGTGGAAGGGCCATGGGTTTTGGAAAATCGAGAGCAAAGCTTCTTAATGAGAACAAAGATAAAGTAACATTTCGCGACGTTGCTGGAATAGATGAAGCTAAATCAGAATTAGAAGAAATAGTTGAATTCTTGAAAGATCCAACCAAATTTCAAAGACTTGGTGGAAAAATTCCTAAAGGAGCTCTTTTAGTGGGTCCCCCAGGGACTGGTAAAACATTACTTGCAAGAGCAATAGCAGGCGAAGCTAACGTCCCGTTCTTTTCAATTTCAGGGTCAGACTTCGTAGAAATGTTTGTTGGAGTAGGAGCAAGTCGTGTTAGAGACATGTTTGAGCAAGGTAGAAAAAATGCACCATGTATCATTTTTATAGACGAGATTGATGCAGTAGGTAGACATAGAGGAGCTGGTCTAGGGGGTGGTAATGATGAAAGAGAGCAAACTCTCAATCAATTGTTAGTTGAAATGGACGGATTTGATTCAACTCAAGGTGTAATACTGATTGCTGCTACTAACAGGCCTGATGTTTTAGACCCAGCTTTATTAAGACCAGGAAGATTTGACAGACAGGTGGTGGTCCCCAACCCTGATATTGAAGGTAGAAAAAAAATATTAGCCGTTCACACCAAAAAACTCGCACTTGCACCTGATGTTGATATAAAGGTAATTGCAAGAGGAACACCTGGTTTTTCAGGAGCCGACCTTGCAAACTTATCAAATGAAGCAGCCTTGCTAGCTGCTAGACGAAACAAAAGACTTGTTACTATGCAAGATTTTGAAGATGCGAAAGATAAGGTAATGATGGGAGCTGAAAGAAGGTCAATGGTAATGACTTTGAAAGAAAAAGAACTTACAGCTTATCATGAAGCTGGGCATGCCTTAGTTGGAGTTTTTACTCCCGGCAATGATCCACTTCACAAAGTTACAATCATTCCAAGGGGTAGAGCTTTAGGGGTTACCATGAACTTACCAGAAAGAGATAAGTATTCAGAGACAAAAACCGAAATGAAAGCAAAGTTAGCTATGATCTTTGGTGGCAGAGTAGCAGAGGAACTTATTTTTGGTAAAGATAATATAACCTCAGGAGCTTCCAATGACATTCTTCAAGCGACTCAACGTGCTCGAGCAATGGTAGTTGAGTGGGGTATGAGCGATACTCTTGGTCCACTAAGATATTCAGAAAATGAAGAAGATGTATTTTTAGGTAGGTCAGTTACACAAAGAAAAAGCATGTCAGATGAAACTGCTAAATTAATTGATCAAGAGATTAGAAAACTAATTGATAACGCTGAAAATCATGCTAGGAAAGTATTAAAAAAAAATATGAAACACCTCCATAATCTTGCTAAAGCTTTATTAGAATTTGAGACTTTATCAGGTGATGATGTTAAAGAACTAATAAGTAAGGGTAAAATCAAAAACAATAAAGGACCAGATAACAATACACCTAAAAGGAAAACCTCGATTCCACTTAATAACAAAGAAACGAAAAAGAAAAGAGGATTAGGCATAGATCCGAACCCCCTCGCAACTTAAACACTTTGACTAAAACTAAATTTTATTTAAGACCTTTCGGTGTAGTTAATTCAAAAGATGGACTCAGCTTAATAAAAAAAGATAATGCCTTCAAGGTTAATAAGTCCTTTTTTACACATATAGAGCTGATCAGAAGGGATAACTTAATAAAAAAGAAATTATATTCATTTCATGAATTTAAAGAAATCCTAAAAAAACAAAAAAAAATTAAGTCATTATTTGAAAATTATAAAAATTTAAAAAATAATAAACTTGAAAAACTTCTATTTGACCAAAGACGTTTTTCCATCTTTGGTATCTTAAATATAACACCTGATAGTTTTTCAGACGGCGGAGAAAATGTAAATCTTAAAGATGCAATCAAAAATGCTCAAAAAATGATATCATATGGTGCTAATTTCATAGATGTCGGAGGAGAATCAACAAGACCAGGTGCAGAATTTATTTCTCCTCAAGAAGAGATAATGAGGATCCTTCCAGTAATTCAGAAGTTGAATAATCAAAAAATAAATATCTCACTTGATACAAGAAATTCCTCTACCATGGAGTTTGGTATTCTTTCTGGTGTCAAGATAATTAATGATGTTAGTGGGTTGAATCATGATAGAAGGAGCGTTGACTTAATAAATAAATACAATGTACCAATTATTATTATGCATATGCCTGGAACACCAAAAACTATGACAAAAAAAAATAAATATGAAAATGTTGTTCTTGATGTATATGATTATTTAAAAGAAAAAACTGATCTAGTAGTTAAAGCAGGTGTTAAAAGAGAAAATATTATAATTGATCCTGGTATTGGTTTTGGAAAGGATTACTTACAAAACATGGATTTGATAAGCAATATAGGAACATTTCATACACTTGGTTTTCAAATAATGCTTGGTGTTTCCAGAAAACGATTTATAGACTCAATTTCTAGAGAAGCTGTTCCAAAAAATAGAATAGGAGGTACTATTTCAGCTACATTATATGCTATGATTAATGGCGTTAGGATTCATAGAGTGCATGATGTACGAGATGTTAATCAGGCTACCATTATTTATGATAGAATAATTAACTAATGAAAAAAAAATACTTTGGAACCGATGGAATTAGAGGGACTTTTAATGAATTTCCAATTACGATTCCCTTTTTTATAAGTTTAACAGATTCAATCAAGAAAACCCGAAAAACAATTAAGAAAGTAATTATTGGTAAAGATACAAGAGAGTCTTGTAGCTTGATCGAGGAAGCAATTATTCAAGGATTTGCTGATAATGATGTTATTTGTGAAACGTGTGGTGTCGTTTCAACCCCTATACTGTCCTTTAAGACAAGATCTTTAGACTACGATTTAGGAGTGATGATTTCGGCATCACACAATCAATTTACTGACAATGGAATAAAACTATTCAATAAAAATGGGGAAAAATTAAGCGATGATGAGGAAATTGCAATTGAGGAAAATATTGATTTATCAGAGAAAAACAAAACAAATGGTAGACAGCTTCTTAAAGAAATAAATTTAGATTGTCTAGATTACGAAACGTGGTTAATAAATAGGTTTGTGGGGTTGTCAAATTTTAACCAAAGTATAGTGGTTGATTTTGCTAATGGTTCTTTGTCTTACATCGGACCAAGATTTTTTGAAAAATTAAATTTAGATTTTAAAAAATACTCATTTAATCCTACTGGGAAAAATATAAATAAAAATTGCGGTGCTATGCACCCACAATTTCTAACTAAAAAAACCCATCTTAATAAAGCTAAACTAGGAATTTCATTTGATGGTGATGCCGATAGGGTCATATTTTGCGATGAAAATGGAGAGATAATTGATGGTGATTTAATTCTTGCAATTCTCGTTATGTATTTGAAAAAAAATGATCAATTGAATAATAATATGGTTGTTAATACACAAATGTCTAACCTTGGTTTTAGAGAGTTTTTAAATGAAAAGAGAGTAAACTTTATATTATCTCAGGTCGGAGACAGATACGTCATTGAAGATATGAAAAAGAATAATTGTGTAATCGGTGGTGAACCCTCGGGTCATATTATTTTTTCAGAAAATTCATATTGTGGAGATGGTTTATACACAGCTTTATTAATAATTGAAATTTTAAAACACGAAGATTGTTCATTAGCTGAACTAAGTAAGAAAATGTTCAAAAAAGTTCCTCAAAAACTTGTAAATCTAAAATTAAATAATGAACCAAAATTAATTTTAGAAAATAATGAAGTAAATAGTTATATTAAAAATACATTGAATGAGAATAAATGTGATATTCTTTTAAGAAAGTCTGGTACTGAGAATTTGCTGAGATTAATGGTTCAAGCCAATTCTTCAGAATTGGTTGACAGTTTGATTGAAGATTTAGTTTCTCGTATTAAAGAGTTAGATGAAACATAATAAAAAAATAACTTTAATGTTATCAATCGCTGGTAGTGACAATACTAGTGGGGCAGGTGTTCAAGCAGATATTAAAACGTGTCTAGCTATGAATGCATATTGTCTTAATTGTGTTACAGCTGTAACCTCACAAGATTCTAAAAAAGTTTATAAGTTATTTAAAATACCTGATGACTTAGTTGTTTCTCAAATTTCTACAATTATAAATGAGTATAGAATAGATTGTATTAAAATAGGGATGATATCCAATCTAGGACAAGCAAAAAAAATACATGCATTGTTGAGTACATTTAAAAAGAAAATTCCAATAGTTATTGACCCTATTTATAAATCTACAACGAATAAAATATTTAATAATCTGACTACTTATTTATCAATTTATAAAACTTTTTCTAAATTAAAACCAATATTTACACCGAATTTATTTGAATTTAAAAAATTAATTAAAACATCACACATTGAAAATCATAAAATGAAAAGTTTTTTAGATCTATTTTTGCAAGAGTATAGAAGTATGGTAGTTGTTACAAATTGTAACGAAACTGATAATAATTCAGATGACTATTTTATAACAGAAGATGGAAAAATTGGAATTCATAGTCTTAAATCAATTTATTCGAAGAATACACATGGAACTGGATGCACATTTTCCACATCTTTAGCTATAAATCTTGCTAGGGGCTTTAACTTATCTCAATCAATTTTACGTTCTAAAAAGTTAATGATTAAATTCATTAAAAAATCTCCAAATTTTAACTTAAGCTATGGACCTTTAGGGCATTTGCTTTGAACTAACATAAAGCTCAGCACCTAATTCTTTAAACTTCTTAGACATTTCTTTTTTACCAGCACTACTTTTTTCTTTTATTTCTTGGGAGATTTTCATTGAACAAAATTTTGGACCGCACATCGAGCAAAAGTGGGCCAGTTTTGCTCCTTCAGAGGGGAGAGTTTGATCATGATAATCTTCAGCTGTCTCAGGATCTAAAGACAAATTAAATTGATCTCTCCACCTAAATTCAAATCTAGCCTTAGATAAAAGATAATCTCTATAATAGGCTCCTCTATTACCTCTTGCCAAATCCGCAGCATGTGCTGCAATCTTATAGGTAATAACACCAATCTTCACATCTTCTTTATCAGGAAGTCCTAGATGTTCTTTTGGGGTGACATAGCAGAGCATTGAGGTTCCATACCACCCAATCATTGCTGCACCTATAGCACTAGTAATATGATCATAACCTGGTGCTATATCTGTTGTAAGTGGTCCAAGAGTATAAAACGGAGCTTCAAAGCAATATTTTTTTTGTAAGTCCATGTTTTCTTTGATTTTCTGCATTGGAACATGACCTGGACCTTCAATCATAACTTGTACGTTTTTTTTCCATGCAACTTTTGTCAATTCACCAAGTGTCTTTAGTTCTAAAAACTGTGACTCATCATTAGCATCATGGATAGAACCAGGTCTAAGTCCATCGCCAAGAGAAAATGAAATATCATAATCCCTCATTATTTCACAGATTTCCTCAAAATTTGTGTATAAAAAGTTTTCTTTGTGGTGAGCTAAGCACCATTTGGCTATTATAGACCCACCCCGTGAAACAATACCAGTAAGCCTGTCAACAGTTGTTGGAATAAATGGAAGTCTTACCCCTGCGTGAATTGTAAAGTAATCAACTCCTTGCTCAGCTTGTTCTATCAGTGTTTCTTTAAATACATCCCATGTTAAGTCCTCTGCAACACCTTCAACTTTTTCAAGAGCTTGATAAATTGGTACTGTACCAACGGGAACTGGAGAGTTTCTAATTATCCATTCTCTAATATAATGAATATTGTCTCCTGTTGAAAGATCCATAATAGTGTCACTTCCCCATCTTACTGACCATAAAAGCTTCTCCACTTCATCGTAAACACTTGAGATCACTGCAGAGTTACCGATGTTAGCATTTATTTTAACAAGAAAGTTTTGTCCAATAATCATGGGCTCAAGTTCAAGATGATTCACATTTGAGGGAATGATAGCTCTACCTTCTGCAATTTCTTTACGAACAAATTCTGGTGTTATAAGATCTTTTTCTTTTATAAATTTACCAACTAGTTTTTCTCTTCCCTCATTCTCTCTAATAGCACAGTATTCCATCTCTTCAGTTATTAATCCATTTCTTGCAAAATAAAGCTGAGTTAAGTCTTGTTTTCCTTTCTTTTTAAATATTTTTGTTGGTATGGAAGGAAAAGCTTTTACCTTGCATTTTGAATGATCAAGGTATTTAAGTTTCATTTTATTGGTTCGAGAAATTCCATTACGTTTGTCAATCCATTTTTTTCTAACTTTAAACAACCCTTTTTCATAGTCGTGAACATAGTTCTTCTCCGAGTAAGGTCCTGATGTATCATATACAATAAGATTCTTAATATCGTTGTCTTCTAATGATATTTTTCTCATTCCAACTTTTATGCTTTTATTATTTTGACTATGAATATAAACTTTTTCAGATTTTGGAAGATGTTTGAATTTAGATAGACTTTTTGAGTCATTAATTTCAATATTTTTTTTATTTATTGTTTTTAGCATTTTAAGAAAAAATTTTTTTTAACAGTATGATTCTATTATAATGTTAATAAATATAAAATAGGCAAATTAAATAATTTTAAAAATTATGTTTTTTTTATCAGAAGAAGTATTTATTTATTTAAGTTTATTAATAGTTTTATCAAGTATGATATTTTATGCTACCGATAATCTATCGATAATTTTTAAATCTATTGTAATACTAACCTTTTTATTAATTTTCTTTTCAATATTTCCATTTCAAGCAGATGATGGAAAAAATCTTTTGAACCCCCAGACAATTTTAAGTGGATTTAGTAACACTTCATTGATTACTGTTTTATCACTGTTAATTTTAGGGCAGGGTGTGGTTCAAACAAGAGCTTTAGATAATGCTTTATCATTATTATTAAAAATATTTCCAGATAAACCAAATCTAGTAATTATCATTTGTTTACTTTTAGTTGTTGTTTTGAGTGCTTTTATTAATAATACACCAGTAGTTATTATTTTTATTCCGATTCTTCAAGGTATTATAAAGAACATGAATTCGTCGCTTGGGAGATTTTTAATGCCCTTAAGTTACGTAGCAATACTAGGTGGTATGACAACATTAATAGGTTCTAGTACCAACTTGTTAGTTTCAGACTCACTCAAAACTTACTCAAATATAAATCTTGGTTTTTTTGATTTTACCTTGGCAGGTTCTATTATTGCTTTTTCAGGATTTTTATACGTAGTTGTTTTCTCTAAATTTAAACTTTTTTTAACTGATAGATCGCCTTCAACAAATGAGCTTCTTGATAATAGAGATAACAACTTTATCACCCAATTAGTTGTTAATAGAAATTCAGAATTAATAAATCAATCTACAACAGATGGTCAATTCCCTGGTCTAGAAAAAATAAAAATTTTGATGATTCAAAGAGGTGAACATGCTGAACATGGCCCATTTGAGGGGTTGATATTAGAAGAAGGTGACATACTAGTTGTTTCTATAAGTAGAGAACAATTAACTGATGTTTTAGCAAAAAATATTGTGTCAATCGAATACGAAAAAAAAGACGAGGAATTCGATAACAACCAACTTATTACAGAGGCAATGGTTACTCCATCGTCAAGTTTAGTTGGTAATACAATAGAGAATGTAAGTTTTAGGTATAGATATAATTGCTTAGTAATTGGACTTCAAAGAAAATCAAGAATAATTACTAAAAAAATGGGGGAACTCCCCCTAGAACCTGGAGATACACTTCTTATTCAAGGTGAAGCAGAAGTAATAAAAAATTTAAGAAATCAAAGTGACCTTCTCCCAATGGAATGGGCAACATCTGAAATTCATAACAAAGAAATCGCAAATAAATCTCTTCTAATCTTTCTAACAGTTGTTGGTCTTGGTGCACTCGAAATTCTTCCATTGGTCGTGGCTTCTTTATTAGGTGTTGTATCAATCATATTTTTCAAAGTTTTAAATATAAGACAAGTAATTAGAAGTATAGACAATAGCTTGTTACTTTTGATCGTAACCTCATTAGCTCTTGGTCAAGTGATTCAGGTTACAGGTACTGCAAACTTTTTATCAGATTTCTTACTGAACATATTAGAGGGTTCTTCTGCAATGACGATAATTTTATGTTTTTATATTTTTGTTTCAATTACAACAAATTTTATTTCAAATAATGCTTGTGCCGTATTATTTGCTCCAATAGCAATTGATATAGCCGAGAAACTTTCTGTAGACCCTAAAACAGTAGCAATCGCTTTGATATTTGCAGTAAATACTTCATTTTTAACTCCACTTGCATATCAAACAAATCTTTTAGTTATGGGGCCCGGTCATTATAAGTTTATAGATTACGTAAAATTTGGGATGCCCCTAACAATTTTGTGTTGGTTGATTTTCTATTTTACTTTTCCTGTGATTTACAAAATATGAGTATTCCGAATATAAAAAAACCTGATGACCCACGGTTTTCATGTGGTCCAACAAAAAAACCTGAAGGCTGGTCATTAAAAAAAATTAAAGATAAATTTCTAGGTCGGTATCATAGATCTGACGATGTCAAAATATACATTGATAAACAGATTTCAAAGCTGAGAAAAACGTTACAAATACCAAATGATTACAGAATTTATATAATTCCAGGTTCTTGCACTGGAGCAATGGAAGCAGTTATATGGTCTGTGCTTGGCAATAGGAAAATTACCGCTATTGTCTACGACCATTGGGGTAAAACATGGTGTGACGATATTAATAAGTTACACTTTAAATTGGATTGTAGAGTTTCACTAGATGGCTCAATGCCAGAATTAAAGAAGATTCCTAAAGATAATGATTTGCTTTTTGTATGGACAGGTACAACAACAGGTGTCTCTATTAATAATTTAGAGTTTTTAAATGTAAATCATAACGGGTTAGTAGTTAGTGATATAAACTCAGCAGTATTTATATATGATATACCTTGGAAAAAAATAGATGTATCTGTGTTCTCTTGGCAAAAGGCACTTGGGTCAGAGTCTCAACATGGAATAATTGTTATGAGCCCAAAGGCAATTGATGATTTAAGACAAAAAAATAATATACCAAAAATATTTGATTTAAAAAAAATTAATTTCTTAATAAACACACCCTCATTATTGTCAATAGCAGATTTTGAACTTTGCTTAGACATATATAATAAAAATGGAGGTTTGATGGGCAATAAAAAAAAATGTGAAACAAATCATTCTATTATATCAAATTGGATAAAAACAAATGGTTATTTAAATCAATTTGCCCAAAAAGAAAAATTCAGAGCATTATCTCCTGTTTATGCAACATTTAAACATAAATTTAACTATGATGATCTTTTTAAATTTTTGAATAAGAATCAAATAGCATATGATATTAAGAACTATAGGTTGTGTGAACCTGGAATAAGAATATGGACAGGACCAACTATAAAAAAAAATGATTTGATTGCTTTAACAAATTGGCTAGATTGGTCTTTTAATAAATTTGTATAACAAGTGAAAAGTCAATTATTACCAGAAGGTTTTAGAGATGGTCTTCCAGATCTGGCAGAAATCGAATATAAAATCAACTCTATTTTCTTAGATCTTATGAGATCAAATGGATACATGTTAGTAAAACCACCTTTAGTTGAATTTGAGAGTTCTTTATTTTTTCTCAACAATGACAACGAAAATATTGATTCTTTCAGAGTAATGGACCCATTGACTCAAAAAATTATGGGTATTAGGTCAGATATTACAATGCAAATTGCAAGAATTTCTTGCGGTTCTTTATCTAATGGTACAAGGCCTTTAAGGTTGTCCTACAGTGGTGAGATTTTAAAAGTCAAAAACACAAATATTAATTTATCAAGACAATTTACTCAAATCGGTGCAGAAATTATTGGTGTTGATGAAAATTATTGCTTAAGTGAAATTATAAATCTAGTGATAGAGAATTTAAAATGTCTAAAAATCAGAAAGTTTATAATAAACTTTTCGATGCCAAATTTAATAAAATTAATTTCTAAAGAGTTTAATTTAGACGAACATCAGTATAAATTGGTGGAAAATTGTTTCAAAAATAAAAACTTATTTCAAATAAAAGAATTCTCTGAGGATCTTTTCAATATTTCAGAATTCTTGCTAGCTAATATAGGTAGCATTGATGAAAAGGTTGATATAATTAAAAGGTTTAATTTTCCTAAATCTATAAAATTAGAAATTAATAATTTTATTAATCAGATAAAAAAAATTAAAGATGAGTTTAGTGATCATCAAATTATTATAGATTTATTAGAAATTGATGAATCAAACTATCATAATGGATTTAACTTTACTGTATATTCAGAAAACTCTAAAGAACTGTTTAGTGGGGGTGGGTACAAAGTGAAAGGTGAAAATTGTGTTGGTTTCTCTGGTCTGATAGAAAATTTTGTGAGTGAAACATTAATTAAAAGGAATATTAAGGATAAAATATTTGTACCATTTAATTTATTTCAAAATAAAAAAGAAATTTTAAAAAAGAAAAAAAATTTGGTTGTAATTATGGCTATTAAAAAACTTAATAAGAGAGAACTTAATATCGAAGCAATTAAACAAAATTGTAAATACTATTATTTTAATGACGAAATTTACGAGGTGAAAAATGACTAATGTCACTGTTGTTGGAGCTCAATGGGGAGACGAGGGTAAAGGGAAAATAGTTGACTGGTTGGCCAACGAGGCGGATATAGTTGTAAGGTTTCAAGGAGGAAATAATGCTGGGCATACAATTGTTGTCAATAGAAGAAAAATAGCTTTAAGTCTTGTTCCATCAGGTATTATTAGAAATAATACGTTATCAATAATTGGTAATGGGGTGGTTGTTAATCCTTTAGCCCTCCTTGAGGAAATTAAAAAATTAAATAAAGTTGGAATAAAAGTTTCTAAAAAAAATCTAAAAATTTCAGAAAATGCTTCAATAATTTTTAGTTTTCATAAAAGAATTGACGAAGTTCGTGAAACTAAAAAAGGACCAAATAAAATTGGTACAACAGGCAGAGGAATAGGACCAGCTTATGAGGATAGAGTTGGTAGAAGGGCAATTAGATTTGCTGATTTAACTAACGAAAAATTTCTTAGAGAAAAAATATTAAATACTCTTGAATACCATAATACAATCCTTGCAGGTTTAAATTCAGAGCCTTTAACCTTAAAAAACATACTGAAAGAAATAAATATTTATAAAAATAAAATTTTAACTTATGTGGATAGAATTTTTCCAATTCTACAAAAAGCAAAAAAAGAAAGTAAAAAAATTCTTTTTGAAGGTGCGCAGGGCATTCTTCTTGATGTTGATCATGGGACTTATCCATTTGTTACTTCTTCCAACACTTTGCCAAGTGCAGCTTCTACAGGGACTGGAATGCCAATCAAAAATCTTGGATTTATTTTAGGAATCGTGAAAGCATATACAACAAGAGTAGGAAGTGGACCATTTCCTTCAGAACTTTCAGATTCAACTGGAAGAAGGCTTGGAGAAATCGGAAATGAATTTGGTACTGTGACTGGAAGACAAAGAAGGTGTGGATGGTTTGATGCCGTGATCACCAAACATTCAATCAATATTTCAGGTATAGATGGGATTGCTTTAACTAAATTAGATGTTTTGGATAATTTTAAGAAAATAAAAATCTGTGTTGGTTATAAATTAAGAAATAAAAAAATTAATTATTTCCCGTCATCTGAGATTGACCAAAGAGAAGTTAAACCGATTTATGAAATACACCAAGGATGGATGGAGAACACTCAGGGAGCCAGATCATGGTCTGACCTTCCAGCTTTAGCGATTAAATACGTTAGAAGGGTTGAAGAGCTTTTAGAGACCCAAGTATCATTGTTGTCTACTAGCCCCAAAAGGGAAGATACTATATTAGTTAAGAATCCATTTATTGATTGAGGTTTTTGCTTTTATAGTTAATGTTTTTTACAACTTTTCTCAATTTTTCGAAGGCCCTAACTTCTACTTGCCTAACTCTTTCTCTTGAAATGCCAAATGATTTACTAAGTTGATCAAGTGTGAGTGGATCGTCGACTAATCTTCGTTGCGTCAGTATTCTTCTTTCTCTGTCGTCTAAATTCTTAAGTGCAAGTTTTAGGATTTCTTTTCTTTTGAATAGCTCATCATTTTGCATAAAGATGTTCTCATGATTGTCTCTATTATCTGGCAAGCCATTAATCCATTCATCTTCGTTATCGAGAGAATAGGGATTATTAAGTGAATGATCGTGGCCTGCTAAACGCCGATTCATATCAACCACCTCATTTTCCGCAACGTCTAATCTGTCAGCAATCTCTGTTACTAACTCTGGTGGTAAATCCCCGTCATCAAGAGCTTTAAGTTTTCCTTTTAATGATCTGAGGTTAAAGAACAACTTCTTTTGGGCGGCAGTAGTGCCAATTTTCACCAAAGACCATGAATGGAGTATGTATTCTTGAATGGAAGCTCTAATCCACCACATTGCATAAGTAGATAATCTGAAACCCTTTTTTGCGTCAAATCTGTCTAATGATTGTATTAATCCTAGATTACCTTCAGATATTAATTCGCTTAATTGAAGACCGTATCCCCTATACTTCATTGCAAGCTTTACTACCAACCTTAAATGTGAATTAATTAATTTGTGAGCCGAGGCCTCGTTTTTATTTTCCGACCAATCGGTTGCTAATTTAATTTCCTCATCGTGTGCAAGGATAGGATATTTTTGTATTTCTCTAAGATAACCTGTGATATCATTTTGATCTAGGGAAATGTTAAATCTTTTTTTAAAATAACTACTCATAACTACATAATAGAGATCAAAATATAGATGTCAACAAAAAATGAATGCAGGATGAACAAAATATTGTTATTTTATTCATATTTAATAATTTTCATCCAAATTTAATATCGATAATAAATTATTAATGTCAAGTGGCATTTTAGACTTAAATAACATATTTTTATGTTTTTTAGGATGAAAAAACCCTAACTTTCCTGCATGAAGTGCCTGCCTCTCTTTACTAACAAAGGAGTTGAGTACAATTTTTTTTAAACTGTCAGGCAACTTTGTATAGTAATTATTCCTGCTGTATTTTTTATCTCCGATTAAAGGGTTTCCCATATGACTCATGTGGACCCTTATTTGATGGGTTCTTCCCGTCATTAAACAACATTTAATATGACTAATGCTAATATATTTATTTATTATATAATTTTTTATTAATTTATATTTAGTTATTGCTGTTTTTCCTATGTTTTTTTGGTTTGTGATTGCCATTTTTTTTCTATTAAATTTTGATCTACATATTCTATTTTCGATTACACCCTCTTGTTTTGGTGTTTGATTCCATGCTAGCAAATCATATTCTCTTATTGTTTGCTTTTTTTTAAATTGTTCTGATAGTTCATTGTGTGTGTAGTCATCTTTGGCAAAAACCAATAATCCACTGGTCATTTTATCTATTCTATGGACAACACCTGGCCTTTTGACTCCACCAATTCCCGATAAGTTCTCTTTACAGTGATGAAGTAAAGCATTTACAAGTGTATTATCTGTATTTCCTGCAGCTGGATGGACAACCATTCCTGCATTTTTATTTATTATAATTAAATAATCATCCTCATAAACTATATTTAATTGTAAATCCTGAGNNNTGGAATTTTAGATGGTTTTAATTCAGGTATTGATAGTAACAAAGTACCTAATTTCCTCAATTTGATTGAAGTTTGGGTTATTTTTTCGTTATTAAATGTTAAATTACCATTATTTATTAACATCTGAACTTTATTTCTTGAAAATTCATCTAACTTCTCTGAAATAAATAAATCAATTCTTTTTCCAAGGTCTTTGCTAGATACGGAAATAGATATATAATTTTTTTTCAATGAAAAAACTCCTCAAACATATTGTTGTTATTTTGGGTATTTTAATATTTATTTTATTATCGATAATAATATTAACTATATTTAATAAATATAAAAATAGTGATAATAATTATATTAATAACATAAAACTTATACCGAAAGTTGAAGATAACTTCTCTTTAAAAGGNTTTCAGATNAATAAAAATGAAATNCAGTTATTTCTTGAAAACAATACAAATANTAAAATATATATAAGNTTNTATGATAAAAANAATGGTAATTTGTTATCGGAAATTGAAGTAAAATGATTTCAAAAACACTTNTAGTATTTTTAAGCTCTTGGATTATANAGAATACAGAATTTAGTAAAAANATTGATGATCCAGAATTCTTTAAACTTTCAAAAAAAGAAATGTCTNATAAAGCTTGNTTTTCTTCAANAAATTGCAGGGTTAAAGCATATTATGTAAAAAANAATGGGATTTATTANATTGACCANTTAGATCCTGAAAAAAATGTATGTGATAAATCAATAATTCTTCACGAGTTNGTTCATCACTATCAAAAGAACGATGATAGAGTAATAGATCTTGATGAAAAAACATTATGGACGTTGCAGGAAAGACAGGCAATTTACTATCAGAATCTATTTCTGATTTCACAAAAAAGACAGAATAATAATCAAGGTCCAGAAAATGTTCTTGAATGTGAAGGTGGNTCCTACCTTGATCTTCAGTATAAATATAATGAAAATAGATAGTTAATAGTTCAAAAAAATTTTGATGAAAAAACTTGAAAAACAGTATGTTTTAAAAACCAAAATTTGTAATTTAGATGAAGATTCATTAAAAAAATATGTCTTCTCAGGTAAAATCTTATTAATCAAAAAATCTGATGAATTAATTCAAATCCTTAATCAAGTGGAAAATCATCTATTAGATTACTTTAATAGCTCGGTTTATAAAATTAGAAAAGAATTTAATNATAATAATGAANATAATAAATTATTNTCTATACTTCAAAATAGNATAAAGAATTGCAAAATAATAAAAAGGAANTTTANTTTNTTTTTAAGATCAATTGGTTTAAAAACTTCTCAAACATATATGGACTTAATAACATTTAGATTTAGTCCTTGTTTTGGAAAGAGAGCTATTGGTATATTGAATCCTGCGCAAGCACATAGAGATACGTGGGCCTCAAATATATTTAATCAAATTAATTTTTGGTTTCCTTTGCATAATGTTGAACATGAAAATTCAATTTTCATAGTTCCTGAGTACTTTTCAAAAGCTGTTAAAAATAATAGTGATACATGGAGTTTCAAAAAATATAAAAAACTTCAAAATTATTCATCAGTTCCAATTTCATCTAAATCTTTTTTAAAAAAAGAAGTGTTAACATTTAAACTAAATAGAGGAGAGGTTATCTGTTTTTCTGGNCATCATCTTCACGGAAGTAANGTAGGNAAAAAAAATAGAATGAATTTAGAAACAAGGATAGTAAGTAAAATAGACGAAAAGAATTATAGAACACCAGAAAACTTAGACTCATACAGTAAAAAANTNAAAAATANATGGTTTAGGAATATTGATACNAACGAATANTATNCNTGATTGTTTTTNGTAAAGTTCACAAGAAATATGTGNGAAGTAGTNAGTGATGACAAACCGATAACAACGTATGAAATATTTAAGTTATAGGGGANTCCATCAAAAANAAAAAATATTGCAATAAAAAAAACTAAAGTTANGAAAGTNAACGGGATGGTTTTNAAAATTAATTGAAGNAAACTGANTCCCAAAACTCTTTTTTCGTCTATTAAATGTCTNGTTGAATGAAGAAAACAAAAGTAAAGAAAAAATGAGATAAGAGGTTGATAAAACCAAAAACAAAAGAAAAGTATCATAATCTCAAATGATGAAATAAAGTTTCTATCGTTACTATAGAATCTTGAAAAACAAGTAATAATCCAGAATAAAATTAAGAATAAAAGAAAATAATACAGGTAATTAAAATATGTTAATGAACTAACTAAAAAGGTTTCATTTACCAAAAAATAGGAAAAAATTTCTATAGATTTTTCAGAATGAAATTTGAATGGCAGACAAATAACAATAAGCCCTCGGATTAAGATCTCGAATAATCTAATGCCACGCACCTTTGTAATACAATCACTTATTCCAAAATGAAGAATTGAAAGTATCAAAAAAATGGTGAACAAAACCTTGGGGAAATAAAGCCAAAAGATAAAAAAACAAAACGGTATAGTTAAGTAAATAATTATAAAAGTTAGTNTTTGTAAATTATTATTTATTATCTTATTTTTTTTGGCTATAGATATATCCAGGCTTCCGTGAGCTAAACCGGGCCATAATAA
The DNA here is from genome assembly GCA_002691245.1 of Rickettsiales bacterium. GTDB lineage: Bacteria > Pseudomonadota > Alphaproteobacteria > Methylaequorales > Methylaequoraceae > Methylaequor. The sequence continues at coordinate 32,003 of NZHH01000033.1, forward strand.
AGGTAGCGAAAAAAGTAAAATCTGATTAATATAATTATTTTCCAATTGATTTTGAAAAATAATAAAAANAGGAATCATTAAGACAACAAATAATAAAAATAATTTTGTGTCCAAGTATTTCATTTTTTTGTTAATACAGTTTTAATTAATTCAAATTTTGGTAGTGAAACTATTATTTTCAATAGTTCAATAATACCTGCTTTATTGGTCAAAAAATTAACAATATTAATTAATTTGTTTTTTTTATAAAACTTTTCAAAGAAAAGAGCAGATTTTTCAGGGTTATTCTTTAAAAATATACAAAAAGTATTATCTAGAAAGTTTAAAAAGGAACTTTTCTTAATTTGCAGGTTCTTACCTTTTAAAATACAATCTACTATTTGACTTGAGTATTCAAAAGCATTTTGTAGAGAATATCCTGAGGATTGTCTGACCCAATTTCCGGCTGTACCGATTTTTATGTGGTTTCTTGAATTAAATTCTTCAAATTTAAACATTGGAATTTTTCCAAATTCACTAAAGTTAATTTTATATTTTTTATCCTCATATTTATTTTTTAAGTATTCATATAGATCTTCTTTATATTTATTTTTTTTAAATATTTTCTTTGAAAAATATGTCGACTCAATAAAAATTTTCTTTTTGCTTAAGGGTAAAATATACATAAAGTGGAACTCTTTTTTATTATCTTGTATATCCATTAATGTTAAAGAATTATTTGTAACATTGCTTTCAAACTCAATTTCCACTCCATAAAAATGCTGTAATAGTTCATTGTTTTCGTAAGCTTTTTCTATTCTACTATCAAAACAAAATTTCGAGTAAAAATTTTTATCTCCTATTGTAATTGCTACACGATTGCGATCTGAATTTATAGACTTTATTGAATGACCCAATAATAACTTAAAGTTTTTTCTTTTTTTCAGCTTATTTAAAAAAATTCTATAAAAATTTGATGACTTTATTCTAAGGTATTCAATTCCATCTGAGCTTAGATTTATTTTTTTGTTGTTAATATATACACAAAGTTCAGACCATCTATTATCTGCAAAATCAGTTAAAAAGTTTTTAGGAATACTCCAAAAGCAAAGATTCTTGTCGAATTCAAATTTAGTTTTTTTTTCTATTAATAATACTTTATTATTAGTTCGCTCTGTTATTTCATTTGCTAAAATTAGACCGGAAACACCAGCACCTATAATTGTAATATCAAAATATTCTTCAATCACATTAAATTAATTTAAATTTATTCAAAATACTTCTGATTTCCTCATCCATAGCTTTATCTTTATTTATTTTGGTGTCAAAAACTAGTTTAAAAAAAACTTTTATAGTCCGTACTAATTTCTCTGATAAATTTAGATATATTCTTTGATTCCATATATCATAATTACTTGATCTTATTTTTACTCCAATAGATTGATATAAAAATGATGCTACTGCAATAGGTACTCTAAATTTTATAGGCAACATAATAATTCCATTCCAAGAAATCCTATAAATTCGATCTGCCAAATTTAGAAAATTTTCTAAATCCTTTGAAAATTCTGTTTGAATTTCTTTATTAGAGGGAAGTTTTTTAAAATCTTTAGTTTGATGTGACCTAAGTTGTTGGGGAAAATAGATTCTATCTCTGTATAAATCTTCTTTAATATCCCTTGCAATATTTGTAAGTTGCATAGCTATTCCTAATTGAACAGCTCTTAGTTTCATTTTTTTATTATTTACTCTCATAATACTGCACATCATTATGCCAACAGTGCCGGCAACTTTATAACTATACTCTATTAATTCTGAGTTATTTTTAAAATCAACTTTATCCAGATCGCTTAAAACTCCATCAACCAGATGCATCGGTATTGATGTTTTAATGTTATATTTATTACATATCGATATAAGTCCCGAAACAATTTTATTATTAGATTTACATATTTTTAGATTATTTTTAATCTTTTTGAGCTTTATTCTGGATATTTTAATTCTTTTCTTTGAATCGTCACCAAGATCATCAACGTATCTACAAAATTCATATAAAACTTTGATATCAGTTCTCAAATTATTTGGAAAAAATAAAGATGCAAAATAAAAGGTTTTCGCTCTATTCTTTAGTGAATAATTAGTATGTTGCTGATTCATTACTTACAATATTCTCCAGTACTTTGGCTGAGCTTATTACCCCTGGAACTCCGGCTCCAGGATGAGAACCGGCTCCAACAAAATAAAGATTTTTAAAGTTTTCTGACTTATTATGAAATCTAAACCAAGCAGATTGTGTGAATATTGGAGATATTGAAAAACCACTCCCATAAAGTGAATTATAATCTTTTTGAAAATCATTAGGTGTCATATGAAAGCATATCTTTAGATTTTTAATGAGTCCAGGTAGTATGGTTTGATCTAATGCCTCTAGAATTTTTCTCTCATAGGTTTTACCTTCTTGACCCCAATTAATTGGATTTTTTAAATTTGGAACAGGAGATAAAACATAGAAACAATCACAATTTTTAGGTGCCATTGATTTATCAGTAGCAGTTGGTCTATGAAGATAAAGGCTGAAATCATCAGCTAATATTCTATTTTTAAAAATATCTTTTAATAAACCCTCATATCTTTTCCCCATCCATATTGTATGATGAGCTACATTTTTATATTTTTTTGTTGTCCCGAAGTATATAACAAATAATCCCATGGAATACTCCATATTAGCTATTTTCTTATCTGTCCATTTTTTTTTGTTCGATTGAATTAGGTTTTTATATGTATAAGCTGGGTCTGAATTAATTATTAACTTATCTGCAAAAATTTTTTTATCACCAACTTTGATTCCTTCAGCAATATTTCCATTTGTAATAATTTCTGTAACTTCCGTATTCTTAAAAATTTTTATTTGTTCTTCTTTCATAAGCTTTTCAAAGCCTTGAATTATTTTCCCTGTTCCACCCATGGCATAAAAAACTCCCCACTTTCTCTCAAGAAAATGAATTAAATTATAAATTGATGTGGTATCCAGAGGATTGCCTCCAAGAAGAAGTGGTTGAATGCTAAAGGCTTGCCGAATTTGTTCGTTTTTTATATATTTTGATACTAATTTGTAAACACTTAGGTAGCTTTTTAATTTTATCAAAGTAGGAATTTGCTTTATCATAAAAAAAAAATTATGAAATGGTACGAACGATAGTTTTTCAAAACCAACATTAAATATCTTTTCTGATATTTCTAATAGCTTTCTATAACCCTCAACATCACTGTTATTAAATTTTGCAATCTCTTTTTCAGTCTCGCGTAAACTACTGGAATAATTAAAAAATTTATTATTGGACGAAAAATAAAATCTGTACCATGGTTCTAGCTTAACGAAATCTACATAATCCTTTCTGTTTTTATTAAATAATTTAAATAATTCATCAAATAAAAAGGGTGCAGTAATAACTGTTGGTCCAGCGTCAAAAGTGAATCCAGATTTTTTGAAAACTCTAGCTCTTCCACCAAGTTGATTAAGTTTCTCAAAAATAGAAACTTGATAACCCAAAGATCTCATCCTTAAGGATGCGGCGATTCCACCGAAACCGGAACCTACAATGATTGCAGTCTTATTCATTTATGTTTTTTTTGTTTTTTTAGTGATTCTATTTACTATAGAACTGATTACAAAACTAACAATTCTATGAAGTCTTTGATCAGTTTTCATAGATATATTAATTGCTCTTCTTGATACTTCTTCTAAGTGAGCAAAAGATAAATCTAGTGCGCCTTTTTTTTTAATTTGGTTTAACCAATGACTAATGTCATCCTCTGATATTGAATCATACCTTTTTTTTAAAAATTTCTGAAGAACAAATTTTTCGCCATGTGTGGCATTTTCAATAAAATGCATAATCAATATATTCATCTTTCCCTCTTTTAGATCTCTTCCAGGTAGCCCTCTGTCTTTAAGACCTAGAAAATCTGATACATCGTCTTGTATTTGATAAGCTACACCAGTTTCAAATAATGAACTAAAATATTTGTTATCAAAAGATTTTCCGGAAAGTATCATGGCGAGTTTTACTGGAAGAGAAATTAACCCCCCAGTTTTTGCTCTGGCCGTTGATTCATAATCCTGCATCTTTAAATTAAAGTCGGATCTACTTAAAATCTCAACAGACTGTCCTTTAACAGTTTGTTTTATCGTTTTACTTAGTTCATCAATAGCTTTACATTTTAAATCTGGATCAATTCTTATCTTTGATAAAACCTCAAATGAAGCAGATATAAAATAGTCACCAAGATTTATTGCTGTGTGATCCCCAAATCTATTCCATATTGTTGGCATCCCCCTTCTTAAAAGATCTCTGTCTTGAAGGTCATCGTGGATAAGTGAAGCATTATGAATAAATTCACAACACATTCCAATGTCTTGCGAAACCTCTTTGTTTAAACCGAAAATATTTGAAGCTAATAATGCCAGAATTGCTCTAAACCTTTTACCTCCTGATTTTAGTTGATATTTCGCGCAGTGTCCCATCCATGAGTCGTCGCAGATAATTTCATGCATCTTATTGTTTAAAATTTTAAGATCGTTTTCAAAAGTTGATTTTTTAAAGAAACTTATATCAATGCTTTTTTGAAAATCATTAAGCTCTTTCCAATTTCTATTCCAAGCTAAAGTGCTTGCTTTTGATTTGTAATGATTTTTTATTGAACTTGTTTTTTGCATTCTCATAAAAAAAGGGAAACATCGTTAAGATGTTTCCCTTCAAAAATGTTTATAACATTTAAATAGCTTATGCTTTTGCAGATTCGGACTTAGCGGCCGCCCAAATCACAAGACCAAAGGCTATTTTATTGACTATATCAGCAAGGTTGTAGATAGCATTCAAAGAATTCTCATCTGTACCACCAGCTAGATATCCTAGGAAATAACCAATAGGATAGATAGACCAGCCAATTGATACGATCCATTTCATCGCATTATAGGCCGATTGCTGTGCTTTAGAGTTACTGGACGCGTTAGCTTGCGCTGCTTCACCTGCAAATACTTCATACAGGATGTAAATCCAACCTGCCATACCTACTATGAAACCAACAGTTACGTTAATTGAACCGTTTTCACCAAGGAAACCAGCAATAAGCATAACTAAAGTACCAATTAAAAGTCTCCAGAACATTCCAGCTGTGGCAGCGCCAACTGCTGCTAGAATCAGGTAAAATTCGACCATTTGAAGTGGGACTGTCAGTAACCAGTCAATATATCTAAAGACATTAGGGTTCTCGCCAGTCTGGACCCATACCGCTCTCATGTAGTAATAGTGAATTGCAGCGATCAAAGTTACAAGACCAGCAACTCTTACAGAAGTTTGCCAGTGTTTAGCTACGCTGTTCCCCTCTAAAAAGAAGAAAGCTGTAGCTGCAACCATAGATACTGAGATTATCCAAAAAGACACCCCAACGAGGTCATCGGCTTTAAGCATATATTCCATATGTTTATCCTTTCGTATGTATTAAATTTAGACATAGGTCTAAATATTAAAGTTTTAAACAAGCAGATTATGTGGGCTTAAATGCTATAGCCCAAAAACCTCCCCATATTAGTAATTACTAGGATGACCAAAAAAATTGTTAATTCAAGGAAAAAAAACTAATAATCTTATAAATATATGATTTTATTGGTAAATAATTATAAAAGAAAAGATATACAAGCTAAAAAAGTTGCATTTATTCTAAGTTTTTTAAACCAAGTTTGATTAATATATCTTAGTATTATTAAATCAATAGAAAGGCTAAAGATTAAAGAGAAAATCAAGATAACAAAAGGATCAAAATAAACAAAATTATAATTTATAGAAAGCGCTAAAAACAGAGGTAATATTGGCACTAAAATATACTTTTTTTCTCCCATAAGTATAATTTTATGCCACTGCATTCCAGACAAGAAAGCAATTATTAATGCACAATATAAATAAGAAAAATTATCTACATCTTTAAAAATTATTGTTGATAAATTAAAATTTAAATATTCTATGAATCTTGGAAGATAAAAAGGAAACAAACCAAAATAGGTTATTACTTTAATGGTTTTTTTTAACTGACACATAAATCTTGCTAGATTAAATTTAAAGTTTATCATATACACTTTGGAGTTTCATACAATGACTGAAGATGAACTAAATAATATAAGAGCTTATTTAAATAGAGTTTTCAAAACAGATGGGTTTAATGTTATAAGTAGAAAATCAATCGATGATTCTTGTGAAATCTATTTGAATGATGAATTTTTAGGACTTATATATAAAGAATCAGACGAAGGAGAAGATGATTATCAATTTCATATGACAATATTAAAAGAGGATCTTCACAACTAAAGCTATGTATAACTTTGTAATCTTATTATCTATTTTCTTGTTCTGTCATGACTCATTTTCTCACCACAAAATTTACAGCCCTAGAGTTGAAGAGGGCAGACTGTCATTAGAATGGAGAGGACACTTTAATCATGATGATAGAGTTGATTTTAATAAATCTCATCACCAAGTATTCGAAACAGAATATTCATGGACTGGATATTGGCAATCAGAATTAGAATTTCACGTTTCAGATAAGAATGAAACTCCACTTGACTGGGAAAAAACTGAATTTCAAAATCAGGTCCAGATCTTTGATTATAAAAACTTTGCGGGAGCATTGTATTTTTCATATAATTTTGTTAGCGAAAGTGATAAAGCTGATGAGATTGAGTATAAATATCTCAACGAATTTGCACACAGAAATGTAGCACTAATTACAAATTTTATTTTTGAAAAAGAAGTTGGGAAAAATGCAAGTGGTTCAACTAAATTTGACTTAAGCAATCAATTGATGTTTATTGATGCAATTTATGGTTACAACCTTGGTTTAGTGGGCTTTAGTGAGTTCGGTGAAGCAACCAGTTTTAAAACATTTGGAAATCAAGAGCATCTTTTTGGACCTCAAATTGAGAGTGAATGGGAATTTTCGGATTTCGAATATGAATTATCTCTGACATACTTACATGGTCTTACTGACGCATCAACTAACCATATGTTTTTATGGAACATGGAGCTTGAATTCTAATATCCGAGTTCTTTTAACTTCTTAAAGTAATTTTCCTCGCTTATCAACCCTCTTTCTCTCATGCTTTCCAAAGACTTAAGTGACACTTGGTTATTAGGAATATTATTGTTTGGTTCTGATACGACTTGATTTTGTTGGTAGTATCCGCTGTTATTTAATGGTGGACGAGGCATAGGGTAGTTGTTTGGATAAGGGAATTGATTATTAATATCGTAAGGTCTTTGAATGTAAGGTGCCCCATATTGCTGATTAGGAGAGGGATAATATCCTCTATTTTGCTGATAAGGACTTCTAACAGATCTTAATTCTCTTCGCAAGTCCTGTAATTCCCTTTTAAGTTGTTCTACACCAATATTTGATCTTAAGGCCATTGTTTGTTCTTGTCTGGTTAGTGAAGCTCTGGGCCTAAGAGCTTGTGTTGAAAAAACCAACCAATCCTTTCTATTTTTTGCTGCTGCTGGTCTAAAAACACCTGAATTTGGTAGTGCACTCAATCTGTATTTATTATTTATCGTTTGAAATCTTGAACCAGGTGCGTAAGGGTTTTGGCTTAAATCAGGATTAATTCCTGCACTAAGCATTGGATCAGTCTCAGAAATATTTCCTTGTCTTAATATCGATCCAAAAATAAGGTTAAGTCCAGATTTATTATAAAAAATTCTTCCCGAAGTAACTTTATTAGCTGAAAGTCCCTTTTGCTTGTACCAACCCTCTAAAGTAAATACAACATCTTCGTCAGGCTTTGCCTCTTTTAAAGCTTCGCTAATAGCTTTTGAATATGAATATACTCTATCATCTGGGAAGAGGGCTTGTGGCTTTCCACCATAAGTAGTTAGTATCAGTTTTAGTGCTCCCTCAAGGCTATTTTGGTTGATATTGATAGGATGAATATTTTTTATTCTTTTATCTTCAGATTCAAGCTGGACTCTTTGATAGCCACTTTTGTAAAAAAACTTGTTGTCTTCAAAAATATTTATAGATGAACAACTAGTTAAAAAAATTAAAAAAAATACTGATAATAAATTTTTCATATAATTAAGATTTTCATCATATTGAAAAATAAATAAATAAAAAGGAAAAAAAAAAGGAGAGCCAGAAGCTCTCCTTTTAAGTCTTAATGATATTGCTTGAAACTTCTACCAGAAGAAGAAAGCACCAACACCACCAAATGAATCTTCTTGTTCGTGGTCAGCAAGATACCAAGTTTTTTCTGTGTATCCGCCTTCAGCGATCAATCTGAAGTTATCAGTAACATTATGCCAAATCATACCAGAGTGCATAGTCTGATTATTCATTGTACCAAGGTTGTTCATATCACTACCTGTTTTGGTTAAGTAGTTACCACCATAAGAATAACCTACAGAAGTACCCTGACCGAAATCAAATGTACCTTGGATATATCCACCATAAGTTTTTCTTTCTTTACCATCATCATCTAATGCACCAGTTGAAACAGCTGTGCCATTATTAACTTGTCTGATAGGTAAAAGTGAGTGTTGACCTCTCATACCAAGACCAGAAGCATAGAAACCTGTAGCTACAAGTGAGAATCCTTCATAAGTAAGTTTTGTACCAAAACCTACACCAGCGGATTCGACACTCTCATCTTCATCATCCATATTAGCTTCAGTGGCTGTATCAATAGCTTTTCTAGCTGCGATCTGAGCGGTTGTTCTTCCAGTACTTTGGTATGTACCATCAACCCAAAGGTTCATGCCAACACCAGTTTGGAAAAAATCACCGTTCCAAGTAATTTGAGCTTCAACTCTAGGACCATGGTGATCGGTAGCACTTACAGCTACAGTATCTGCAGCTACGTCTTTTGGATCAAAGATACCAACTTTAGCACCGAAACCACTACCAAGTTCAGGAAGTGTCCATGATACTTGGGGTTGAAAATCTGTGTAAAGATAACCAATACCAATTCTACCAAGAGTAGTATTGTTGTTACCAGCACTAGCTGCTCCACCAACACCGAATAGTAGCATATCATTTAAAATCGCGTTACTTTGGTGAATACCAAGACTACGACCAACTAACACAGTACCAAAAAAACCAGATACTGAACCACTTGTTTCACGGATATTGATCTCGCCATTACCTAATGCGTTTTCTCCTCCGTTCATGTGAGTATATAGACCAAGTCTTGCTGAAACATCTAAACCATTAGCTGTTGGAGCTTTAAGGGTCATACCCCAAACATTTGGTAAAAGACCTGTAACAATACTTGTTTCTGAGTTAGCAGCACCAACCACACCTGCATAGGTGTCAGCGGTGAATGCCTGTCCACCCGCAGTATCGGGTGCATCAGTTCCACTATTCTGCATAATGAATGCGTTTGCAGCACCATCAAATGAAACTTCCCAACCTTCTTGACTCATCAATAGAATTTTTGAATCAACGTTTGTGGAAGCCAAAGCCATTACAGCAGGAATAGCAGCAACTGCTATTTTTTTAGAAATTTTCATATATTTCCTTCCTTAATTGTTAATATAAAAAAATTGTTAATATATACTACATCATTAAGGTCCTAATAAAACTTAATATTAGTAATTGCTATAAAATTATCTTAAATTGTTGTATTTTTACAACAAATCCTATTTTAATATAAAATTTACTGGTATTTTGATTTTTAATTTTCCTTCAGCATTCAAAACTTCTTTAGGTGGCGTTGGGAAAGAAAATTTTTTTAAGATTTTTATTGTTGCCCTATACAATCTCTTTGGACTTTTATTTTCGAATTTTATATCTAGTAATTTTCCATTTTTATCTAGTGTGAGTACTGATAAAATTTTTCCTTGTTCTCTTCTTTTTATTGATTGAAGTGGGTATGATTTTGATGCCATTTTATTAATTTCAAATGAAATAAAAGTAAGATATTCGCTCAGAAGTTTGTCTACAATTACCGATTTGCTCTCTAATGAAAATTTTTTTTTTACAGTTCTAACACTATTATTTTGTACGTTACTTTCAAAAATAGGTTCTTTTTTTTTTAAATTTTTAATTTCATTTTGTTGAATAAGTTTGTCTTCAATTTTTTCATTAGTTACCTTTTCAGGTTTTTTTATCTCTCTAGATTTTTCATCTTTAATTTTCTTCAGTGAAATTTGATCTTTTTCTTTTTCTAATTTCTTTTTTGAATCTTTTTTATCAGGAATTTGTTTCTTATTTTCAATCTCTTGTTTTTTAGGAATTTCTTTTGTTTCTAGATTTTTTATTTCTGGTTGCTTTAGTGTGGTTTGTGGTTTACTAAAACTGAATTCTTGGTATTCACTTAGATTTACAACGTATATTTCATTATTTTTTTTTAAGCTAAAATTTGATATTAATACAAAATGTGTAAGTACCGAAAATATAATCGAAAAAGATAGTAATTTATAGTTACTCATTTTTTGATTCTGAAACTTTTATATAAACTTTTTTTAGATTACCATCTTTTAGCTTTTTAATAATTTCGTTAAATGTTGAAACTTTTGCATTTTTATCAATATCGATTGTATGTTTTATTTCAGTTGAATTAATAAACTTTGAAACATCCTCAACTGTAATTATTTCATTTTCATAGATAATTTCATTTTCGTTATTGATAATAAATGTAACTTCGTCTTTGACAAATTCAATTTCTTGTCCAAATTCTGATACAGGCCTTTCGACTTTAATAGAGTTTTTTTTAGAAACGACACCCGTTAAAAGAAAAAAAATTAATAATAAGAAAATAAGATTGATCATTGGGATCAAGTTAATTGTGTCACTCAATTTTTTTTTTTGGATTCTAGATTTATTCTTTATCATTTGAAAAACTTACATTGATGATCTTATTTGTTTTTAGTAAGTCCAACAATTTTATTAGTAACTGAATCTTAGTTTTTTTGTCATTCAAGATAACAACTCTTTCAAACGTTAGCTCATTCCACTTTTTAAAAAAATTATATTCTAAGTCTTTCGTACTAAGTTGTTTGTCTTGGTAAATTATCTTGTTATCTCGAAGGTAAATAACCATGATTTTATTATCAATAACATTATTGTTTATTTCTTTTTGTTTTAGAACCGAAAAGCTTATTTGATGGTTCTTACTAAAATTTGTCGCTAGCATGAAGAAAACTAACATCAAGAATATTATATCAATGAGCGGAATTATATTAATTCTTGTCTGCTTTGATTTGATTTTTAACTTTAACATTATTATTGAATAGCAATTAATTTTCTGAAAAGTAAATCTATGTTGAGAGAATGTTTGTTTATTTTTTTTTCTAAAAAATAGTGACTTACTAATGCTGGAATTGCGACTATCAACCCCATAGCTGTTGTTAAAAGTGCCGTCCAAATTCCACCTGCTAATATTGATGGATCAACTAGACTTCCTCCAAGTTCTAACTCATTAAAAGAATCAATCATACCGATAACTGTTCCTAATAATCCGATTAACGGACTTACTTGTGAAATAATTTCAAGTGAGGGTAAAAGTGATTGCTGCTTATTAAATTCTATATCAACTATTGAATTAATCTCTTCTTCAATTTCCTGTTTTGGTTTGTTTTCATTAAGTAAATTTAGAATTTGCTTAAGCAAGTTTCTAGAAGACCTTGGAACGAGACTAATAAAATTTTCCTCTACTTCTTTTAAAGTGATTTTTTGATTTGCCTCATTAATAATTTCTATTAACTTATCAAAGTCTAAACTCTTAAAAAAATAAATCTCTAAATATTTATATATTACAATAGCCAAAGTGATAATCGATAGAAAAAATAAAAAAGAAAATATGATACCGCCTTTATCTATGTATGTTAAAAAAAAATCCATTTAATCTCTTTATTTGTTAAATAAGTCCTTTTAGTAATGATGGAAATTTATTTTTTAAAAATGCATACTCTTCCTGAATATCATTATTGTCAATAGATAGATTTTTCCTTTTCGATTTAACTTTATGTTCATATACAACAGAGGCAGGCCTTTTTGAGAAAAAAATTATTCTGTCTCCTAAAAGGATGGCTTCTTTAAGATTATGGGTAATAAGAATTATGGTTAAAGGATTGTCTTTCCAATAATTAAGAAGAACATCATATAAACTCTCTGAGGTTGGTTGATCCAGAGAAATAAATGGTTCATCCATCAACAGGATTTTTGGATTTCTTGCTAAAGCTCTTGCTAAAGAAACTTTTCTTCTCATACCCCCGGAGATTGATTTAGGAAAATAATTCTGAAATTCAAAAAGATCAAAACTATTTAATAATTCATCGATCCTTTTTTTATCTTTTTTTTCATCACAAACTAACTCTATATTCTCTCTAACTGTTAACCATGGAAGAAGTCTTGAAGTTTGGAATACGTATCCAAAATTTTCATCAATATTTAGTTTTTTTTTATCTAAACGAATAGTTTGATGATCAGTTTCAATTAATCCACCTATGATATTCATTAATGTGGTTTTTCCACAACCTGATGGACCAACAATACAAACAAATTCATTATTTTTTATTGAAATATTTATATTTTTTAATACTTCGACTTCTGACTTGTCATGTACATTGAAAAAACTTTTTTTCTTTATTTCGATTTCAAAAGTCAAAGTTTTCTATCTCCATATTGAGATTTTTTTTTCAAATGGTCTCACTAAAATAAACTCTACAAAAATTATTAAGAGTACAAATACCAAAGTATAAGCTAAAATTCCAGAGATATCGAAAAATTGGAAAAAGCCAAATAACTTAAAACCCACCCCATTACTTCTTCCTAAAAGTTCTACAACCAAAACAATTTTCCAAATCAAAGACAAACCTGATCTTGCTGATGATAGAAGATAAGGAAAGAGTTGAGGTAAAATAACTTTAAAAAAAAATTTTTTTTGAGAAATTTTATAAAACTTGGCGACATCTATATAATCTTTTTCGATAGATCTAGCTCCTTCTCTCATTATTACAGCCACCATTGGAATTTTATTTAAAGAAACTGCAAGAATAGCAGCAACTTCATTCAAACCAAACCAGACATAACACAGAATAATAATAACCAATGCAGGAACGTTTAGACCCAAAATTAGCCAATCATCTAAAAAAGCATTTAGTTTCAAATTTCTGCCCATATATATACCGAAAACTGTGCCAATCAACATTGCAATTATAAAAGATAGTACAACTCGTTTAAGAGTTATTGCTGTATGAAAAAAGAGTTCATTATTTTCAGATTCTTCGATGATTTTCATCATTACATCTTTAGGACCTGGTAACAGATCAACCTGAATAAAGTAGCTTGAGATTTGCCATAATCCAAAGAAAATTAAGATTGAAGCAATCCTAATAATTGCATTTGGATTTCCCTTTTCCATTTTTATTGAGACCAGAAAGTACCCGGTGAGAGAGTTTTTGCTTTACCAACCAATTCACGTCCCCCTATCTTTGATAGAATGGAATATAATTTTTTCGATCCTTCTATTTGTCTGGTGGTGAAATCAGTGGGAGGTATACCTTCTCTATAAACATCACGAAGGCTTAGGAAAAGATTATCATCTTTGGCATTCATAAAGGGACGGACTTTGTTCCAAATCTCATCAGACTCGAGCATGATTTTTTTAGTATCCTTTGAAACATTGAGAAATTTATTTAATAAATCTGATTTCCCCTTTGCCCAGTTATCTTTGAAAACCCAACCTATAACCGGGATACCTCTGGGTAGTTGCAATTTCTGTAAAATATCAGTTATATTTATAACTTTAACGAACTTCTCATTTGTAAGAAGTTTAGCTTGATAAGGCCAATAGGTTAAGATTGCATCGAAACTGTTTTGTTCAATTTTTTTATTTAATAAAGGTGGAGCACCAAAAATTTGTCTACTTACATCTTTTAATTCCATTCCGTATTGTTTTTTAAAATATGCTCTAAAAATAAGCCATCCTTTATCTACTTGGCCTCCAGCAATACCAATTTTTTTTCCTTCTAAATCTGTTTCATTTATTATTTTAGAATCTTTTGATGCTATCAGCCCTCCAGCTGCCATAGAGTGGGGAACGAAAGTAAACAATCTTCCTTCATTTCTTTGACGAGATACCCAAAACCAGTCAGTAACAATCATATCTACAGCACCACCTTGCAACGCAACTGCTGCGGCATTTTTACTGGCCAGCTCGATAATCTCTAAATTAAAGCCATTTTTGGTATCAAGTTCCAAATCTTTTATTAATTTGAGTTCCCAGTTTACGCTACCGTATTGAAGTGAGCCAATCTTCAATGTAGGTTCTTCACTAAATGATGGTTTTGCAAATAGCATTAAAATAGAGCAAAACAGAATGTTTTGTAAAATAACTTTAAATTTATTTTTGCCAAGCATAATATTTAATTAAATTTGTGTATTATCAAATATATATTAATTTTTATATATTATCAATTCAATGTGAATGTAAGCTTTTTTTAAAATTTTATGATTAAACCAAAGAAATATAAGTTAGATTTGGATGGTTTCAAATGTCCAGTTCCTGTTTTAAAAATATCAAAGAAGTTCAAAGAAATCAAAAAGGGTGATATCCTACTTGTCTTTACAGACGATCCTAAAGCGGAAAAAGATATAGATGAGTTAAGTAAGAATATTAATTTAAAAATCTTAAAAAAAAAACATCTTGATAGTGATAAAATGCACTTTAAATTAGAAAAATACTAAATTATGACAAACACAATTGAAAAAAAACTTGATGAACTTTCATATGAAGAAGCATTTGAAAAGCTTCAAAATATAGTAAAACTTTTAGAAGAAGGAAAAGTGAGTCTTGATGAATCAATTAAATACTATGAGCAAGGAATCATTTTAAAAAACCACTGCGAAAAAAAATTAAAAAATGCGGAAGTTAAAATTAAAAATGTACTAAATAAGTCCGAAAAAAATAGTAGTGAGATTTAATGATAAAAACTGAAAAATTCATTTCAAATTTTGCTAAAGAATTTGATGAATTTTTCATTAAACTTTTACCTAAAAATAAATTTTCTAAAAAACTTCACGAAGCAATGAGTTATTCATTAAGTGTTGGGGGTAAGAGACTTCGACCTATCTTTCTGGTCGAAATTTCAAAAATTCTTGGTGTAAAATATGAAAGCGCACTCAGATCGGCTGCTGCTGTTGAATTTATACACTGTTATTCTCTAGTTCATGATGACTTACCAGCAATGGACGATGACGATTTGAGAAGAGGCCATAATACTTGTCATAAGCAATTTGATGATGCAACAGCTATTCTTGTGGGTGACGCATTTCAATCACTTGCATTTGAAATCTTATCCAATAAAAAAACACATTCAGATCCAGAAGTTAGGTGTCAGTTGATAAATGAACTTTCTAATGCTTCAGGTGCAAAAGGGATGGTTGGTGGTCAAATGTTAGATTTAGAAGCAGAAAATAAAAAATTAAATCTAAAAGAAATCCTTTTTTTACAGAAACTTAAAACAGGTGAGTTGTTTAGATTTTCTTGTATTGCAGGGCCAATCTTAGCAGGTGAAAAAGATTTAGAAATTTTTATAAAATTTGCTAATAATCTTGGGCTAGCTTTTCAGATAAAAGACGATCTTCTTGATATTGAAGGGGATGAAAATGCAATGGGGAAAAAAACTGGAAAAGATTTTTCAAGAGGAAAAGGAACTCTAATCTCATTTTATGGAAAAGAAAATGCAAAAAAAAAATCACA
>NZHH01000034.1:0-8289 GCA_002691245.1 Rickettsiales bacterium
ATCACCTACAATCCATTTTTCACAGTCGAGATCTAATTTTAAAAATGCTTCTAAGTTTTTTTCAATAGCAACTCTTCCTATGTTTATCAAAATAGGTTTGTCATTTTTCTTTTTTTGCAAAGGGGGTTTGAAAAGCTTAAAATCAACACCTCGTGGCCATATTGTAGTATTATGTATATTCCACTTTTTTAAATCTTCTATTACTGATTTTGTAGGAACAAGTATTTTATGTGCTTTACTATGAAACCATTTTAGATAACCATAACTTATAAAAAGAGGAATTTTAGTTCTCTTATATATATATTCCGCAAATTTTGTATGAAATGAAGTTGTATAAANAAGTCCATTTTTTACNACATAATTCCTTCCTGCTATNCCGAGAGGACCCTCAGTTGCAATATGAANNGCATCTGGANNGAATTCTTTAATTAACNTTTTAACTTTCTTNCCNGGTAAAAANGATAACCNGATTTCAGGGTAAGNNGGACAAGGAAATGTTTTAAANAGATTNGGTGTTATCATTAAAACATNATGACCTTTTTTTTCTAANANTTCTTTNGTTTTAGATAANNTATNNACCACTCCATTAACTTGAGGGTGCCAGGCATCTGAGATNATTACTATTTTCATNNNTNGGAAATTANGTTTTTTTGNGNNAGCTNAANNTGACNTGAATGNTNTTGNGAAATTCNAGATGACCAGTCAACAATCTCNAGANTACCATCGANATGNTCTACAATTGCNGTCATAGACTCTACCCAATCACCNCTNTTACAATATATNATNTCATNAATTGATTTGAANTCTGCTTTNTGTATATGCCCNCAAACAACACCATCAAACCCTCTNCTTTTTGCTTCTCTNAGTCATTACTAATTCNNAGGCAGTAANAAATGAAACNGCTTTTTTTACNTTTTGTTTAATAAANTTTGATANTGACCAGTAAGGTAGCTTTAAAAATNGTCTAANATTATTAAATAGNTNGTTTAANCGGATTAANATNNCATAACNCNTGTCACCAANNTATGCNAGCCAACGAGCATGTNTAATAANGCTNTCAAATTGATCTCCATGNATGATCCATAATTTCTTACCCTTGAGAGTGGTATGGTGAGCTTCNTTTTNNATTATTATATCTCCNAAATTNACNCCAATATATTTACGCGCAGCNTCATCATGGTTACCTGGTATAAATACAACTTTTACTCCTTTCCTAGCTTTTCTTAGTAATTTTTGGATAACATCATTGTGAGCTTGTGGCCAATACCATTTTTTCTTCAATCGCCATCCATCGATAATGTCTCCTACAAGAAAAATTTTTTCGGACTTTGAAACTTTAAGAAACTCTAAAAGCAATTCTGCTTTGCAACCGCTTGTACCTAGATGAACATCTGAAATCCATATTGTTCTGTAACGATTATGTTTAAAGGATACGCCATCCATTCATATTACGTATCAAATAAATGTGTCAAAATTATTACAACACCACATATAGCGTTACTAATATGATATGACACAAAAAAAAAGAGGCTTTATAAGCCTCTTTTTAATTTTATAATTTACCTAAGGAAAGAAAATTTTACCATTTAAGGTGTAGTCTTGCTTGTAAGGTGGAAATGTCAGATGGCGTACCTCTAGCATTATCAAGATCATATTCACCGTAAGCATACTCAAACATGGCTCTAACATTGGAATTAAAGTAGTGGTTAAAACCCATGGTATGAACTTGTCCAGCTCCACCGCCACCATCACGTGATCCTACGCCTGTTCCAACATTGTCAAAATCATTAGCGTCGATCCATTCATACTGATACTTAGGAACAAAACAGTGTCTTTTGCATTTAAGACCACCAACAGCTCCTTTTTTTCCGCTATGCTTATACTTACCAGTAATCGCATAAGANANACNANNNGANCCNCCATAAATATTGTAGTCATCACGAGTNGAGAGAACCCCACTACTAACTTCTTCTGGATCAAATGTATATTTACCGATTTGATATTCGGTTTGTAACAATAAAGCATCGTTGAAAATCAAGGACAATTGAGGACCATGAAATGTGTGAGTATCAGCAGTTGTTAAATTACCAATATCAATAGGCTTATCAACAAAAGTGTGAACACCGTTGGCTCTAGCACTGTTTGTATCATAAGTTTCAGAGCCAGACATATTTAAGTATCCAAAATGATACCCAAAAAGAGTAGATAATGGACCACCTACTAATGGCGTGTCAGTTTTGTAATGATAATGAACTGCAATACTAGCTCCGTAATGTTCGCTTTCATTATCAGAATTTCCTGCTACACCACTATCACCGATAGGTTGAACCAAACCCGACTCTAGACCACTAAAAATACCCATTTTAGCGTGAAATTGTTTACCAAGAGCCCCTGACGTGTCATAAACTATACCCGGTCTTTGAGCAAAGTTCATCATCTCGTTATGAAGAGGTCTTTCCATGTAGATAAGGTTGTTAGAACTCGTATTCTCATAAAGACCTTGACCACTTTTTACGTTACCAAAAGAAAATTTACCAACTCCTTTAATACTTTTTGAAATAAAGGCATCTTTAATAACAACATTTCTAACCTTGGAGTTAGCACTTCCTTCAGCAAAATCAGGTTGGATAACCCAAGCCCATCCATTACCAATTTTACCTTTGATATCAAATCTCAGTCTTCTGAATTCAGCACCAAAACCGTTTCCAGTTTCATGCTGAGTCATGGTATGAGTACCTGATTCATAATCAACCAATTGGGTAAGATCGTACATCATACGACCACCAATTTTAAATTCATATTTTCCATCCGAACTTTTGATGCTCAGACCTTTTCCTTTTTTAAAGTAAGCTTTGTTATCTCCAGAACTTTTGGACATTTGTTCTTTCATTTTTAGTATTTCGTTTTGCAGTGCGTTGATCTGTGCACCAACGTCCTGTGCTTTGGCGTTTGTAATCAGACCGCTCATTGCCATGATTGCAATACCTGAGTATAATTTTTTCATAATATTCCCTCGTAAAGTTAAGAAATCACACTAGTAATCTTTTGTTACAACTTTATGACAAACAAGCTTTTAACGAAATTTAAAAAAGTTTGTTGCAAAAAAACAACAACAACAATTTATATCAACAAAATAACACTAAATTAAAAGACAATTTTNTAAGAAGATTTGTATTTTTCAAACGTTATAGAAAATGATGACCCTTTGTTAACTTCGGATTGAATATTTAATTGTGCATTATGTCTGTTTAAAATATGTTTGACAATTGAGAGACCAAGGCCAGTGTGACCAGTATCTCTTGGTCTTGAGGTATCAATTCTATAGAATCTTTTGGTCAACATTGGAATATTTTGATTTGAAATTCCAATGCCAAAATCTTGCACAAGAAACACTACGGTATTTAGTTTTGTCATTAATTTTATTTGTACAGGTTTCTTGGACTGACTGTGGGTTAAAGCATTTTCTATGATATTAAAAAAAACTTGCTCTAATTCTGCTTCATCACCAATAATCTCAGTTTTTCTTTTTGGAATTGAAAACTTATATTTTGTTTTGCTCAAAAACTTTCTTTCCTTACATGTTTTTCGAATATTTTCCANAATTTCGTTAAGATTAACCTTGCCTTCAGGGGGGATATATTCAATCCTTTCAATTCGTGTAAGAGACAGGAGATCTTTAACTAACGATGACATTCGGCTAGCTTCATTGAACATAGTTTTTAGGAATTCTTCCTTTTTTGATTTTTTTTTGGGAGACTCATCTATTAAAGTCTCACAGTATCCAATAATTGATGCAATCGGAGTTTTTAATTCATGACTAGCATTTGCTATAAAATCTCTCTGAATATTCTGAATATTGTGTTGAGATGTTGTATCAAATAATCTGATGAAATTTAATTTATTTNTCCCCAAATCTCTTCTGCCAGAAACCCAAATTTTAAAAATTTTCTCTCTTGGATAAATTAAATTCAACTCTCGCTCAATGGGCTTTTTTTGCTTAACGGATTCGTCAATAAGTGAACTAAGCTCGGGGATTCTTATGGCTGAGAAGATGTTTTTTTGTTTTGAATCTTCACCAAATAATTCAATAGCTTGTTCATTCATATCAATAATTAAGTTGTTTTGATCAATAATTAGAAGTGGGTCAGGAAAAAATTTAAAAAAATAGTCATAAAAAAAAATTCTCAACCGAGAGTACTTGGATTTTTCATTTAGATTTTTGATAATTAAATTTAGGTTAAAAATAATTGGTTGGAAAAGGTTAAAGAAGAAAACCTTATCTGATCGAATAGCATTTCCTTTGAAATCTTGAATCAATTTGCTAATGATCCTCAAATCTTTTATTAAAATCCCTAACAAAATTAATAAAATAAAAAATAAAAAAAGAAATACGATAATTATGTCTTTATGAATAAACATGAAAATGATTTAATATTTTGAATACTAATTTAAATTAATATGAAATTAAAACAACCTGAGATAAAAGGTTTTACTTCTGATAAAAAAAAATCTGAGCCCTCAAAACCTACTCCAATGATGCAACAATATTTGGAGGTTAAAGGTAGGCATCAAGATTATTTACTTTTTTATAGAATGGGTGATTTTTATGAACTTTTTTTTAAAGACGCAGAAATTGCTGCAACAGAGTTAGGAATAGCGTTAACAAAAAGAGGAAAACTGAATGATGTTGATATTCCAATGTGCGGGGTTCCAGCTCATTCATCTCAAACATATTTATCTAGATTAATTGCTTTAGGTTATAAAGTGGCTGTAGCGGAACAGTTAGAAACTCAGCAAACAGAAAAATCGACTAAATATCACAAAATTTTTAGAAGGGATGTTGTTAAAATTATCACACCTGGAACAATCCTGGATGATTCGCTTTTAAATTCAAAATCTTATAATCATCTTTTATGCATCTCTTCAGTCCAGGGCGAAATATCAGTTAGTTGGACAGATATGTCAATTGGGAAAATTAAATTACAAAAAATAAGTAATAATTCGATTAATGATCTTTTTGAGTTGATTAGTAGAATTGAACCAGAGGAAATTATTATCTCAAAAAGTTTGGATAAAATACTCAAACTAGACTCAAGAATAAGCCAATTCTGTAATAAGTTTAGTAATATACCTGAGGACTTTTTTAATTTAAATGAAAATAAAGTAAAAATAGATAGGTATTTTGGTAATTTATTTTTAGAAGATAAAGAAACATTAACTGGTTCAGACAAATCAGCGGTAGCAGGGCTAATAAACTATCTTGAATTAACACAAAAAAATAACGTTCCTCTTATCAAAGAATTTGAGTTGGTTAATAAAGAAGAGTTTATGCAAATTGATAGCTTTTCAGTTAGAAGTTTAGAGATATTTAAAACCATAAATGGCGAAAAAAAAGATACACTTCTGGAAACTATAGATAAAACAAAAACTGCGGCAGGAGGAAGATTACTCAAGGATTTTCTAAAGTCGCCTCTAATAAATAAAAAAAAGATAACAGAGCGTCATTTATTGATTCAAGAATTTTTAAATCATCCATCTGTAATGACATCAATATTAAATTGTCTTAATGGACATCCAGATGCTGAAAGAGCTATATCTAGAATTACAGCCAAAACAAATAATCCAAGAGATCTTTTGTTAATAGCAAGCTTTTTAAATAATGCAGAAGTTATCTTTTCAGAAATAAAAAAATTAAGTAAAGAAGTAATAGAACAATTACTCCCAGTTAATAACGTGTTTAAAAGGGCAGAGAAATTAAAGAATCACATAATAAAAAATATAGTTGAATCACCGCCAATATCGTTAAATGAGGGAGGTATTATAAAAAGCCAAGTCTCAAAACAACTAGATTATTTAAGAAATATTAAAAATGAAAAACAAAAAGAAATTTTAAATATGCAACTTAAATATTCTAAGGCATGTGGAATTAATAATTTAAAAATAAAATACAATAATATTCATGGATATTTTATTGAAGTAACAAATAAAAACTCTAACAAAGTAATTAACTCAAAAGACATTAAATTTTATCTAATTCAAAATACCGTTAATAATTCTAGATTCCAAACAGATGAATTGAAAAAAACATCAAATGAAATTCTTAGTTCGCAAGAAGAGGCAATTCTTTTAGAGAAAAAAATTTATACCGAAATTTGTAATTTTTTTGAAGATGATATACCTTGCATCAACGTAATATCGAAAAATATTTCATTTATAGACGTTATTACAAATTTTGCAAACTTAGCAAAACTTAGAAACTATATTAGACCCGAGCTAGCTAATAAAAGTATAATTCAAATAAAAAACTGCCGTCATCCAGTAGTTGAAGAGAGCCTTACCAATGATTCATTGGAATTTATTCCTAATGATTGCTTCATGGATGAAACAAGCTTTACTTGGTTAATAACTGGTCCGAATATGGCTGGAAAAAGTACTTTCCTAAGACAAATAGCAATTATAATAATTTTAAATCAAATTGGATCTTATGTTCCTGCTAAAAGTGCCAAAATAGGAATATTTGATAAGATTTTTACTCGAATTGGTGCTTCTGATAATTTATCTAGAGGCATGTCGACATTTATGACAGAGATGGCTGAAACATCAAAAATAATTAATGAAGCAACACAAAATTCCTTAGTAATTCTTGATGAACTAGGAAGAGGAACGTCAACAGAAGATGGTTTGGCAATTGCTCAAGCTGTTTTAGAGTATATCTTGAATGAAATTAAATGTTCTACTTTATTTGCTACTCATTACAAACAATTATGCAAACTATCTGCAAATTATAATTTTCTTAAATTAAAAACTTTAAAAATAAAAAAATGGAATGAAGAAATAATTTTTTTACATAAATTAATTGATGGAGTTTCCGAAGGTTCATTTGGAATCCATGTGGCAAATATGGCTGGAATCAAACAACCAATCCTTGAACGATCAAAAAAAATACTTGATAGTTTGGGAAATGAAAAAATAAATCAAATTACCAATTTAGAGAAAAATGAATTTAAAGAAAAAAGTAAAGAGGATGATAAAAGGATTTCAAAATTAAAAAATTTAATTGATGAAATGGATCTTAACAACTTAAGTCCAAAAGAAGCTCTTGATTTTTTATACTCACTAAAAAAAAATTATTGAGAGATGAAACTTAGTAATTCAATTTCAATATCGTCCATAAACAAACTGAAAAGAAATTTCTTATTAAAGAAAGAAATTATAAAAAAAAATTTTTTATTAAAAAACAAACCCTTTAGCTGTTGTAAAGAAAATAGCCAAAATGTAGATAGTTTGGTTTGCGATTTATTTGAAATTTTAAAATCAACAGACAATCAACTCAATGATAAAATAAGTATATGTGCAGTTGGTGGATATGGAAGACAATTATTAGCCCCCTATTCAGATATAGATGTTTTATTCTTATACGATCAAAAATTTGATAAGAGCGATCTTAATGTTTTTATTCAGAATTTTCTTTATCCCCTTTGGGATCTTGGACTAAAGATTGGATATGCGGTAAGAAGTATTGAAGAAGCTAAATATTTTTCAAGAACAGATCATGTTATTCAAACATCAATGCTTGAATCCAGGTTGATCAGCGGTAATAAAAAAATGTACTTAAGAGTTTTGGAAGATTTTAAAGAGGAAATTAAAGAATCTGGTTTTAATTTAATAAAAGAAAAAATTAATGAAAGAAGAAAAAGAATTGAAAAAATTGGTTACGATTATTTTAAAAACGAACCAAACCTTAAAGAAAATGCAGGGTCAATTCGTGATATAAATTTAATTTTTTGGATTTTATGTGTATACAAAATTCTTAATCATACACATTCAGCTATAATTTTAGACATACTAACTTCTAAAGAAGAAAAAAAACTAAAATCATCCTTTGAATTTTTATTACTTCTTAGATGTCATTTACATTATCAAAGCGGAAGATTAAATGATGTTTTATCATTTGATTATCAGTTTGCAATATCAAAAAAAATTTTTTCAAATTTGAAGTTAAAAAATGACGAGAATAAGAATATTTTTGTTGAAAGATTGATGAAAGAATATTTTTTTCACATAAGAACCATAAAAAACCCTTGACTTTGGCATTACATTATCCCAATTTAGACTTTCACATTCTTTATTAATTTCGTTTTTAAGGGCTTCGTCGAACCACTTTGTGTCGTCTGTATTTATCAAGCGATCTTGAAAGACCCTTCGACACTCATGCACCCACAATCGTGCGAATGATTCATTTGTTAGAATATGTTTCGAATCACACATTAACAAGCCTTGAAATACTCC